>NZ_NHSD01000334.1 GCF_016653255.1 Rhodobaculum claviforme | reverse complement strand
TGGAGGGGCTGGCGCGCGCGGGCTGGCGGGTGGGGATCTGCACGAACAAGCCCACCCACCTGGCCGAACTGCTGCTCGTCCGCCTCGGGATGCGCGACCTCTTCGCCGCGCTGGTGGGCCAGGGCTGCCTGCCGGTGCGCAAGCCCGACCCCGCCCCGTACCTGGAGACGGTGCACCGCCTTGGCGGACAGACCGCGCGCTCGTTCCTGCTGGGCGACACCGTGACCGACCGCGACACCGCCCGCGCCGCCGGCGTCCCGGTGGCATTGGTGACCTTCGGCCCCGAGGGCGGCGATGTGGCGCGCCTCGACCCCGATGCGCTGCTCGACACCTACGGGGCGCTGGGGCCGCTCGCCGACCGCCTGGTGCCCCACCGCTGACCCCGAACGCCGGGGGCCATGCGCGCCGGTGACATGCGCGCCATTGGGTCCGCCGACCGGCGGACCCCGCCGCCAAGGGGGCTCGATGCCCCCGCCGGCGGCGCCCCTGCCCTCACGGCCGTTGACCGACGCCGCCTTCCCCACTAGCCATGACGCATCGCCCCGGGAGGGGGGCACCCGGGGGGAGGACGATACCGATGTTCACCGCAACGCTCGCCTTTGATCTGGGCGAGGACATCGAGGCCCTGCGCGAGATGGTCCACCGCTGGGCACAGGAGCGCGTGGCCCCCATGGCCGCCGCCATCGACCGCGACAACGTCTTCCCGCACGCGCTGTGGCGCGAGATGGGCGAGTTGGGCCTGCTCGGCATCACGGTCGACGAGGAATTCGGCGGCGCCGGCATGGGCTACCTCGCCCACACCATCGCGATCGAGGAAATCGCCCGCGCCTCGGCCTCCGTCAGCCTGTCCTACGGCGCGCATTCCAACCTCTGCGTCAACCAGATCAAGCTCAACGGCACGCCCGAGCAGAAGGCGCGCTACCTGCCCGGCCTGATCAGCGGCGACCATGTCGGCGCGCTGGCCATGTCCGAGGCCGGCGCCGGATCGGACGTCGTCGGCATGAAGCTGCGCGCGGAAAAGCGCAACGACCGCTTCGTGCTCAACGGCACCAAGTACTGGATCACCAACGGCCCCGATGCCGACACCCTCGTGGTCTATGCCAAGACCGACCCGGAGGCCGGATCGAAGGGCATCACCGCCTTCCTGATCGAGAAGACCATGAAGGGGTTCTCGACCAGCCCGCATTTCGACAAGCTCGGCATGCGCGGCTCCAACACCGCAGAGCTGGTGTTCGAGGATGTGGAGGTCCCCTTCGAGAACATCCTCGGCGAGGAAGGCCGCGGCGTGCGCGTGCTGATGTCGGGCCTCGATTACGAACGCGTGGTGCTGGCGGGCATCGGCACCGGCATCATGGCCGCCTGCCTGGATGCGATCATGCCCTACATGGTGGAGCGCAAGCAGTTCGGCACCTCCATCGGGGACTTCCAGCTGATGCAGGGCAAGATCGCGGACATGTACACCGCGATGAACACCGCGCGCGCCTATGTCTATGCCGTGGCGCGGGCCTGCGACCAGGGCCGCGTCACCCGCCAGGACGCCGCCGCCTGCGTGCTCTATGCCTCCGAACAGGCGATGGTGCAGGCCCACCAGGCCGTGCAGGCCATGGGCGGCGCGGGGTTCCTCAACGACAGCCCCGTCGCGCGCCTCTTCCGCGACGCGAAACTGATGGAGATCGGCGCCGGCACCTCCGAGATCCGCCGCATGCTGATCGGCCGCGAGATGATGGGGGCGATGCGCTGAGCGCCCCCCGGAGGACCCCCCGATGAAGCCCGACCCGACACCCCTGTTCGACGCATCGGCCGCGCGCCGCCGGGTCTTCATGATCTTCTCGGCCCGCTCGCTGCCCTATGCGTCGGTCTGTCTGGAGGGGCTGACCGCACAGTCGGCCGAACCGCTGGACCTGCACCTTGTCGTCGACACCCAGGACGAGGTCACACAACTGCGCGACTTCATTGCCACCCTCGCCGCGGGCGACCGGCACCACATCGCGCTGTATTGCGCCGGTGATCTCGACGCCCTCGCGGCCCGGCGCTTTGCTGCCCTCCCCGCCCTGCGGGCGTTTCGCGACGGCCACCCCTGCTGGCGCAAGATCACCGACCCCCTGCTGCTGAGCGATGGCGATCAGGAGATGATCGTCCTCGACCCCGACCTGTTCTTTCCCAACGCCTTCCGCTTCGAGCCGACCCCGGAGCGGGGCCTGGCCCTGATGTTCCAGCGCCCCAACTGCCTGCTCCCGCCCGACGCCGTCATCCGCGCCTTCGACGCCGGCATCCCGCTCGCCGACCACGTCGACATCGGCGTCGCACAGGTGCGCGCGGACGCCATCGACCCGGCCTGGCTGGAGGGGGTGGTGGGCGCGCTCGATGTCGGACGCTACACCCGCTTCATGCACATCGAGGCGCTGGTGTGGTCGGCGCTGGCGATGCGCATCGGCGGCGGATACCTGGACGCGACCGCATGGCGGTGCTGGCAGCGCGGGACGTTCAAGCGTGCGGCGGTGGCGGCCGGCCTGCCCGGCCACCTGACCCTCAAGCTGGAGCCGATCCCCCGCGCCAAGTGCCTGCATGTCAGCGGCCCGTCGAAGTACTGGCTGCTGTCGGCGCTGGGCTCGGGGTCGCTGTTCTATTCCAACGCCGACCGGCGGGCGGGCACGGCGCTGCGCCCCTTCGTCCCCTTCACCCGCGAGCGGTTCACCTTTCAGCAAAGATACAAGCGCGCCTTCCGCAGGCTGCTGGGAGAGGCGGCATGAGCACGGCGGGGGTCGGACCCAACGCAGGAGCACCAACATGGCCGTGCTGACATCCACCGCAGCCCCCGGATCGGAGGCGTTCCGCGCCAACCGCGCAGCACACCTCGCGGCCCTGGCCGAGGTGTCGCAGGCCGCCGAATGGGCCGCAGCCGGCGGCGGCGACGCCGCGCGCGCGCGTCACGAGGCGCGCGGCAAGATGGCGCCACGCGAGCGGGTGGCGGGGCTGCTGGACCCCGGATCGCCGTTCCTGGAGGTGGGCGCGACGGCCGCGCACGGCATGTATGACGGCGCGGCGCCGTGCGCAGGGGTGATCGCGGGCATCGGCCGGGTCCACGGCGCCGAGGTCATGGTCGTCGCCAACGACGCCACCGTCAAGGGCGGCACCTACTACCCGATGACCGTGAAGAAGCACCTGCGCGCTCAGGAGATCGCCGAGGCGAACCGGCTCCCCTGCGTCTATCTGGTGGATTCGGGCGGCGCCAACCTGCCGAACCAGGACGAGGTGTTCCCCGACCGCGACCACTTCGGCCGCATCTTCTACAACCAGGCCCGGATGAGTGCCGCCGGCATCGCGCAGATCGCCGTCGTCATGGGGTCGTGCACCGCCGGGGGCGCCTATGTCCCGGCGATGTCGGACGTCACGGTGATCGTGCGCGAGCAGGGCACGATCTTCCTCGCCGGCCCGCCGCTGGTGAAGGCCGCCACCGGCGAGGTGGTGACGGCCGAGGATCTGGGCGGCGGCGACGTGCACACCCGCCTGTCCGGCGTCGCCGACTATCTGGCCGAGGACGACGCCCATGCGCTGGCGCTGGCGCGCGAGGCGCTGCGCCACCTCAACCGGGCCACCCCCACCCACCCCGCGCTGGCCACGCCCGAGCCGCCCGCCTACGACCCCGATGACATCCTGGGCGTGGTCCCGGCCGACCTGCGCACCCCCTATGACATCCGCGAGGTGATCGCGCGGGTCGTCGACGGCTCGCGGCTCGATGAGTTCAAGCCGCGCTTCGGCGAGACCCTCGTCACCGGCTTTGCCCATATCGAGGGGATGCCGGTGGGGATCATCGCCAACAACGGCGTTCTGTTCTCGGAAAGCGCCGTGAAGGGCGCGCATTTCATCGAACTGTGCAGCCAGCGCCGCATCCCGCTGGTGTTCCTGCAGAACATCACCGGCTTCATGGTCGGCCGCCGGTATGAAAACGAGGGCATCGCCCGGCATGGCGCCAAGATGGTGACGGCGGTGGCCACCACGGCGGTGCCCAAGATCACGATGCTGGTGGGCGGATCCTTCGGGGCGGGCAACTATGGCATGTCGGGGCGCGCTTACAGCCCGCGCTTCCTGTGGACATGGCCCAACAGCCGCATCGGCGTGATGGGCGGCGCGCAGGCCGCGGGCGTGCTGGCGACCGTGCGCCGCGACGCGATGGAGCGCGCCGGCAAGACCTGGTCCGCCGAGGAGGAGGAGGCCTTCAAGCGTCCCACGGTGGAGATGTTCGAGCGCCAGTCCCATCCGCTGCATGCCTCGGCGCGGCTGTGGGACGACGGGATCATCGACCCGCGCAAGACACGCACGGTGCTGGCGCTGTCCCTGCGCGCGGCGCTCAACGCCCCGATCGAGGAGACGCGCTTTGGCGTGTTCCGCATGTGAGGGGCCGGATGTGAAAGGGCTGCATCGATGATCGTGGCGGGATTGATCACGCTGTTCGTGCTGTGGCTGCTGCTGGTGCCGCGCGGCCGGATGCGGCTGGCGGAGGTGTCACGCGACCGCCCCGGCCATGTGGCGTGGATGGCGCTGGGGGCGGGGCTGGTGCTGGTGACCGTCTGGGGCATGGTGCTGCCGGTGATCGGGGCCGCGCAGGTGCCCACCCCCTTCGGCCCGTCCGAGATCTGGCGCGTCACCGGCGTTCTGGTGTTCGTCTGGGTGGGCGTGAGCGTCTGGCGAGGCGCGCTGTGACGGGCCGCGCGCGCGGCGCCGGACGGGTGCCTCCGCCCGCTCTCGATGCACCGTTGACCGGGAGGACCGCATGTTCCGTCGCATCCTGATCGCCAACCGCGGCGAAATCGCCTGCCGTGTCATCGCCACATGCCGCAGGCTGGGGGTGGAAACGGTGGCGGTGTATTCCGACGCCGACGCGGGGTCGGCCCATGTCGCCGCCGCCGACGCGGCCGTGCATATCGGCGGGCCCGCACCCGCCGACAGCTACCTGCGCGGGGATGCGATCATCGCGGCGGCCCACGCCACCGGCGCGCAGGCGATCCACCCCGGCTATGGCTTCCTGTCGGAAAACCCGGATTTCGTGGCGGCGGTGGCGGCGGCGGGTCTGGTGTTCATCGGCCCCTCGGCCGACGCGATCCGCGCCATGGGCCTGAAGGACGCCGCCAAGGCGCTGATGGCCGAGGCCGGCGTCCCGGTCGTGCCGGGCTATCACGGCGCCAACCAGGACCCCGAGCATCTGGCGGGCGCGGCCGACGCCATCGGATATCCCGTCCTGATCAAGGCGGTGGCGGGCGGCGGCGGCAAGGGCATGCGCACGGTGGCCCGCCCGGCCGACTTTGCCGCGGCCCTCGCCAGCGCCCGGGCCGAGGCGCGCACCGCCTTCGGCAACGACGCCGTGCTGGTGGAGAAATACGTCGAGAAGCCCCGCCACATCGAGTTGCAGATCTTTGGCGACGGCACCCACGCCGTGCATCTGTTCGAACGCGACTGCTCGCTCCAGCGCCGCCACCAGAAGGTGATCGAGGAGGCCCCCGCCCCCGGCATGCCCGCGGGCATGCGCAAGGCCATGGGTGCCGCCGCCGTCCGCGCCGCCGAGGCGATCGGCTACAGCGGCGCCGGTACGGTGGAGTTCATCGTCGACGCCTCGGACGGGCTGCGCGAGGACCGCTTCTGGTTCATGGAGATGAACACCCGCCTGCAGGTCGAGCACCCGGTGACCGAGGCGATCACCGGCGTCGATCTGGTGGAGTGGCAACTGCGCGTCGCCTCCGGCGAACCCCTGCCCCGCCGTCAGGAGGAGCTGAGCATCGACGGCCACGCCTTCGAGGCGCGGCTTTACGCCGAAGATGTCCCGGCGGGGTTCCTTCCGGCCACGGGGCGGCTGGCGCATCTGGCCTTCGCACCCGGTGTGCGGGCGGATTCGGGCGTGCGGCCGGGCGACACCATCAGCCCCTGGTACGACCCGATGATCGCCAAGGTGATCGTGCACGGCCCCACCCGCGCGATCGCGCTGGCACGGCTGGCCGACGCGCTGGCGCGGACCGAGGTCGCGGGCACCGTGACCAACCTCGCCTTTCTGGGCGCGCTGGCCCGCCATCCGGGGTTTGCGGCGGGCGATGTGGACACCGGCCTGATCGCGCGCGATCTGGAGGCGCTGACCCACGCGCCGGCCGCCAACGGCCCGGCGCTGGCCCTCGCGGCGCTGGGCGCGGCGGGTCTGGCGCAGGGCGGCGCAGCGGACACCGGCTTCACGCTGTGGTCCGCGCTGCGCCGTCGCGTCACCGTGGCCGAGGCCGGCACCCCGCACGAGGCCGTGATCGAGGCCGAGGCCCCCGGCCGCTTCACCGTGGAGATCGCAGGCACCCGCCACGCCTGCCGCCACGACGGGGCGGGATGGTGGGTGGACGGTGTGCGCGCGCCGGGGCGCCTGCTGGCGGGGCCGTCGGGGGTGCATCTGTTCGGTGCGGTGCCACAGCACTTCACCGTGCCCGACCCGCTGGCGCGCGGCGGCACCGAGGCCGCAGCGGCGCTGGTCTGCGCGCCGATGCCGGGGCTGGTGCGCGCGGTGTTCGTGGCCGCGGGCGACACCGTGGCGCTGGGCGACCGGCTGGCGGTGTTCGAGGCGATGAAGATGGAGCACACCCTGACCGCCGCCCGCGAAGGTCGCGTGGCCGAGGTGCTGGTGGCCGAGGGCACACAGGTGGAGGCCGGCGCCCCCCTGATCCGGCTGGAGGAGGCCGACCCCGCATGACCCCGCGCGACATCGAGATCGTCGAGGTCGGCCCCCGCGACGGGCTGCAGAACGAGGCGCGGATCATTCCCGCCGACGACAAGATCGCGCTCATCGACCTGTTGTCGGGTGCGGGGTTCACCCGGATCGAAGTCGCAAGCTTCGTCAGCCCCAGGTGGGTGCCGCAGATGGCCGACGGCGCGGCCGTGCTGGCGGGCATCCGCCGCGCGCCCGGGGTCGGCTACAGCGCGTTGACGCCGAACATGAAGGGCTACCTTGCCGCGCGCGCGGCGCAGGCCGACGCGGTGGCGGTGTTCGGCTCGGCCTCGGAGGGGTTCTCGCGGGCCAACCTCAACGCGTCGGTGGCCGAGGCGCTGGAGCGATTCGCACCGGTCTGCGCGGCGGCCCGGGCCGACGGGGTGACGGTGCGGGGGTATGTCTCGTGCGTGACCGACTGCCCGTTCGACGGGCCGGTGGCACCCGAGGCGGTGGCCCATGTCGCCGCCGCCCTGCGCGCGATGGGCTGCGCCGAGATCAGCCTCGGCGATACGCTCGGGCGGGCGACCCCGCAGGCCGTGGCGCGGATGCTCAAGGCCGTTCTGGAGGTCGTGCCCGCGCCCGCGCTCGCGGGCCATTTCCACGACACCGGCGGACGTGCGCTGGCCAACATCGATGTCGCGCTGGACCACGGCGTGCGGGTGTTCGACGCGGCGGTGGGCGGGCTTGGCGGCTGCCCGTATGCGCCGGGTGCGGCGGGCAATGTCGCGACCGAGGCGGTGGCCGCGCATCTTGCCGCACGCGGGCTGCACACCGGGCTTGACGCGGAGGTGCTGGCGCGTGCGGCCCGACTGGCCCGGTCGTTGCGCGGCGGCTGAGGCGCGCCGTCAGCGCCCGGCGGCGGTGCGCTGGGCCCGGCTGCCGTGCAGCGCCTCGGCCCGGGTCTCGAAGGCGCGCACGATGCGCTGCATCGCCTCGTTGAACACCACGCCGATCAGACGTTGCAGGATGGCGTTGCGGAACTCGAAGTCCACGCTGAAGTCGACCTCGCAGCCGCCCCCCTCCAGCGGGGTGAAGCGCCAGTGCGACTTCATGTGCCGAAACGGCCCGTCGATGTATTCGGTCTGGATGTGCCGGTCGGCGTGCCACAGCGTCACGCGGCTGCCGAAGCGTTCGCGGAAGACCTTGAACGAGACCACCAGATCGGCCTCCATCACCTCGCCGCCCGGAAAGGGCCTGCGCGAGCGGATGCGCGCGGCGGCCGTCCACGGCAGGAACTCGGGGTAGCGCGCCACATCGGCGACCAGATCATACATCTGATCGGCGCTGTAGGGCAGTTTGCGATGTTCCTCGTGAGCCGGCATCGGACGCGGCCTCCCCTGCGTGACACTGGCGCTCCATGTCGTAGAATGGGGCACCGAAATCAAGGGTCCGACATGACGCAACCCCCCCAAGCCCGTCCCGACACCACAGCACAAGTGCCGACCTATGTCATCGACGAGATGATATCGGCCAAGTCCATCGCCGCAAGGGTCGAGGCGCTGGCGCGCGAGATCACCGCGCATTTCCACGACACCGACAAGCTGGTGGTCGTGGGGCTTCTGCGCGGCTCGTTCATCTTCATCGCCGATCTGGTGCGCGAACTGCGCCTGCCGGTGGAGGTCGACTTCCTCGAGGCGTCCTCCTACGGCACCGGCATGCAGTCCACCCGCGAGGTGCGCATCCTCAAGGACCTCTCGGGCGAGATCCAGGGCCGCGACGTGCTGGTGGTCGAGGACATCGTCGACACCGGCTTCACCCTGAGCCACGTGACCCAGATGCTGCGCGCGCGCGGGCCCCGGCGGCTGGAAATCTGCGCGCTGCTCGACAAGCCCTCGCGCCGGGAAGTGCCGATGCAGGCCACCTGGACCGGGTTCGAGATCCCCGACGAATTCGTCGTGGGCTACGGCATCGACTATGCCCAGCTCAACCGTAACCTGCCGCACATCGGCAAGGTGCGGTTCCTGACGTGAACCTGTTCTGGTTGCTGCGCATGGCGCGCTGGGTGCGCCAGCCACCGTCCGAAGGGGCTGTGCGCTTCGTGCTGGCGATCATGGCGCTGTGCCTCGTGCTGTTTGCCGTGGAACGTATCTGGGGCTGGCCCGAGATGCTGACCCCCAACAGCCCGAGCGGCCGCGCGCCGTGGTAGGGGTCAGTAATCGCGCTCGAAGAACACGCCGACGCCACTGCGGCCTTCGGTATCGGTGCGCCCGCGCACCGTCACCGACCGGCTGACATCGAGGTTGATCGACACCTCGCTGCGGCCCTCGCTGTCGACGGTGACGTCGGTGTAGATGTTCTCGGTCAGGTAACGCCCCACCCGCAGCGCCGCGAGGCCGTCATCGGTCGTCGATACGTCCAGATCGTCCAGCCCGAAGCCCTGGCGCAGGTTGCCCACCACCCCCTCGCCGCCGCGCCCGGCCAGCGTCGCCACCGCCGAGGCAAGCTGCGCCGCCTGGAACGGCGACAGCCGGTCAAGGCCCCGGCCGAACAGAATCAGGGCGACGACCTCCTCCTCCGGCAGATCCGGCACCGACTGGAACGAGATGCCGAGGTCGTTCGCCTCCCCCTCCACCAGGATGGAGGCGTTGACGCCATCGGTCTGGGTGGTGGCCGTCATGGTGATGAAGGGAACGAAGCGCCCGGTCATCCGCGCCGCCCCCTCCGACAGCGTGAACCGCCGCCCCAGGATATCGAGCCGGCCGCGGATCAGCGCGAACTCCCCCGCCGGGATCACCCGGGCGGTGGTGCCCGTCAGGCGCAACTCGCCGCCCATCTCGGCGTCCAGGCCGCGGCCGCGGATGAACAGCCGGTTCGGGCTGGACAGCGTGACATCGAGGGCAAACGGGTTGCCGCCAGTCTCGGCGGTCTCGGCATCGCCATTGATCCCGGCGCGCAGGCGGGTCAGCCGCGCGGGCCCGCTTTCCCCCACATGCACGATGCCGGGCGGGGTATAGCCGCCCACCCCGAGGCCGGTGGAGGGGATGCGGACCTCCGTCTCGGCCAGCGACAGCGCGCCCGAGATGCGCCCGCCGCCCGTCAGGGGCCCGTCGATGCTGACCCCCCCCGACACCCGGGTCTCATAGATGCGCCGGTCGGTCAGCCGCGCACCCGCCAGATCGATCCGCAGCGCGGCCGGAAGCCCGGCGCCCAGCCCGATCGTCCCGCCCGCGGTGATCGACCCGCCGCCCTGGACCTGCGCGCGGGCATCCACCGACACCTGCCCGCGGCCCAGGTCGATGTTCGCGCCGATCCCCTCCAGCGTCAGGCCCGCCTGCGGCACCACCAGCCGTGCCCCCGTGGTCGCCACCGTGCCCGACAGCGCCTCCAGCCCCGGCGGGCCGTCCAGCCGCAGATCGAACCGCACCGGCCCCTGGAGGTTCAGCGGATCGGCAAAGCGGTTGACCAGCGCCAGGTTGGCCGTCCCGTTGACCGCAAGCGCCGCCGTCAGGTCGCGCCCCATCTGTCCGGTGACGCGCGCGTCGATGCCGCCCGGCCCGGTGCCCCGCAGGTCGATGGCATAGCGTTGGGCCGCGGCGTCGGCGTCGGTGATGGTGCCCTGCACCGTCGCAGGCCCGCCGAAGCCCGGCACCAGCGTGCCCAGATCGGCCAGCCGGGCCTGAAGCTCCAGCCGGCGGGAGGTGCCGTCGACGGTGGCGTCGGCCTGCGCGCTCAGCAGCGGGGTCGTCAGCCGCGCCGCGCGCACCCGCAACCGCTCGCCCAGCTGCTCGGCCTGAAGGCTGATGCGCGCGGTGCCCCGAAGCAGGCGGTCGATCTCGAAGATGCCGGTGGTGATGTCCTGCCCGTCGGCCGCCAGGTCGAGGGTCCGCCGCGCGCCCTCGGCGCGGAAGCGGGCCTCGGTGGCGATGCGTCCGGACAGATCGGGGCGCAGCACGCCCAGGTTCGCCAGCACGGCATCGGCGTCGAGCGTGATGTCGTCGCCCTGCATGCGCCCGGTGGCGGTGGCCGACAGCCCCGTCGCGCTGGCCAGCCGCAGCGCCTCCAGGGTGACGACGCCCTCGCGCAGGGCGGCGGCGATGTCGATGCTGGTCTGCCCCGCCAGCAGGCGGTCGACCTCGGCCACGCCCACGGCGATGTCGGTCGCGGTGGCCAGCGCGCGCAGCTGCTGCGCGCCACCTTCGTCGGTGACGCTGCCTTCGGCCACGAACTGACCGCCCAGACCGGGCCCCAGAACCGCCAGGTCCGCAAGCCGCACGCGCCCTTCGAAGTCGCTGCGCTCGGGCGCGATGCGTCCGGCGGCGCGCGCCTCCAGGCCGCGTTCGGTCGTCAGGTCGAAGCGCGCGATGTCCAGCGCGTCGGCCTCCTGCACCGCATCGAGGTCGATCCGGCTGTCCCCCGCCAGCAGACCGTCGATCTGCGGCTGCCCCGCGGCCAGGTCGCGCCCTTCGGCCTCCAGCCGCAGTCGGCGGGTGCCCCCCTCCTCCAGCAGCCGGGCCTGCGCGCCGAGCCCGCCGGACCAGCCCGGCCCCAGCACGCCCAGATCCGTGAAATCGAGGCGCGCGCTCAGATCGCTGCCCGCCGCGCCCAGCCGACCCTCGGCCTCCAGCTCCAGGGTGGTCGCGGTCAGCGACGCGCGGTCAAGGAACACCACCCCCGCGCCCAGGCTTGCGCGCACGCCGATGCGCGACTCGCCCGCCAGCAGGCCGTTGAGTTCGGCGAGGCCGGTGGTGATGTCGCGGCCGGTGGCATCGACTTCCAGGCGTTGCAGATCCCCCGCCCCGACCAGTCGCGCATCGGCCCGCAGCGCGCCGCCGTACTCCGGGCCCAGCACGCCGATGTCGGCAAACTCCACCGTGACGGTCAGGTCCGAATCGGCGCTGCGCAGCACCCCGTCGGCCTGAGCGGTGAAGCCTTGCGCCGTCACCGACAGCGCGTCCAGCGTGGTACCGTCGCCGTCGCGCCGCATCCCGCCGGCGATCCGGGCGGTCCCGGCCAGCAGGCGGTCGACCTCGTCGATGCCGGCGGTCAGGTCGGTGCCGGTGACGTCGATCCGGGCGTCGAAGGCGCCGTCCAGAACCTCGGCCGTGCCGTCGATGCGCGCCCGCGCGCCCCCCGACAACGGCCGTCCGGCCAGCCCGGAGAACCGCGCCATGTCATCGAGCCGCGCCTCGACATCGCCCGCAACGGTCTGCCCGTCGATGGTGGCGCGCCCCACGAGGCCATAGCCCGCCCCCTCCAGCCGCAGATCCTCGATCCGCAGCGGCGTCCCCTCGCGCCAGTCGATGCGCATCGCGGCGGTGACGCGCGTGCCCAGCGCCTCGGCCAGGGCCGGGTCGGCGGGGGCCAGCCCGTCGGCTACCAGGCGCAGCGCGCCATCGGCCCGGCGCGGATCGTCGCCCAGCCGCCCGCCCCCCGTCAGCGCCACCTGCGCGGCGACCAGGTCGGGACGCTCCAGCCCGCGAAGGGTGATGTCGGCGCTCCAGTCCTCGGACCGGGCGGCGTCGAAATCGACCACGAGGTCCAGCCCGTCGATGGTCGTGGGATCGCCCGCCAGCGGCAGCAGCACCGGGCCGCCATCGGCCGCCGCCACCCGCCCCGTCAGCGCCACGCGCTCCGGAATGCCCGAGGCGCCCAGCGACAGCCCCCCCTCCAGCCGCAGCTGCGCAGTGGTCAGGTCGATCTGCGACAGCACCAGACCGCCGTCGTCACGCTGCCGCCCCGCCACCGCAAGACGCGCCTGCGCGCCGAAGAAGTCGCGGTAGGCCGGCATGAACAGCGGCCGCATGTCGCCATCGATGTCGACCCGAAACGTCTGCGCGTCCTGCGCGTCCCGCGCCAGCACCACGCCCCCGGTCAGCCGCGGCGCCCCGTCGGTCTCCAGCGCGATGTCGGCGGAAAAATCGCTCAAGGGTCCGGCGCCCGCCACCTCCAGCCCGAGGCTGGGCGCCCCCGGCAGTCCCAGCGCCCCGGCCACGATCCCGGCGGGCCCCTCGCGCAGGCTCAGGTCCAGCGCCAGTTCGCGGCTTGTGTTGGAAAAGCTGCCCTCCAGGCGCAGCGCGCCCTCGGCGCCATCGGTGCGCGTGATGTCCAGCTCGGTGCGGCCCGACCCCCCCGACAGCTGCGCCGCCCCCGACAGGCGCACCGTCACCTCCTGGCCGAGGATCGGCGCGCCCAGCCGCAGCACCTCGGCCTCGATCCGGCCGATGTCCACCGACAGCGGCAGCTCCGGCAGCGCGAACGGCGTCGCTTCGGGGCTGGGCGCGTCGCCGGGGCCGGTGTCGGGCAGACGCTCCAGGATGATCTCGTCCGCGCTCAGGGCGTTGACCTGCAACGCCCGGCGAAACAGCGCCCCGCGGTTCCAGTCGAGCTCCGCCCCGCGCAGTGTCAGCCACACCCCGTCGTCATCCGCGATCGTCAGCTCCGCGATGGTCGCCCGCGACGACAGCGCGCCGGAAAAGCCCCGGATGCGCACCTCGCGCCCGGCGTCGGACAGCTGGTCCTGCAACAGCCGCGTCAGGAAATTCTCGTCCTCGGCCCACAGCGGCGCGGGCGCGGCAAAGGCGGTGGCCAGCGCAAGCGGCGCGGCCAGCGTGCGGGGGGTAAACCGGCGCATCAGAACGCCTGCCCGATGCCGATGTAAAGCTGCGCGCCGCTGCCGGTGTCCCCGGCCACGGGGCCCGCCAGATCCACCCGGATCGGCCCGATGCCGGTGGCATAGCGCAGCCCGATGCCCGCGCCCGCGTGCCATTCCCCGTCGTCAAAGAGGCTCGAGGCGCTGACGAGGCCCGCGTCGGCGAACCCCACCACCCCGATGTTGCCGCGCGCGGCCACGCGCACCTCGCCCGACACACCGGCAAAGCCGCGCCCGCCCAGCCGGACCGTCTGCCCGCCCGGCGCCGGACGCTCCACCCCCAGCACGCGATAGGGCTGCCCGCGCACCGTGCCGCTGCCCCCCGACAGGAACAGCAGCTGGCGCGGCGTATCCTCCAGCGCGGCCCCGAGCACCGATCCGATCTGTGCCCGCCCCGCCAGCACCACCCGCTCGCCCACCGGCAGGAAGCCGCGTGCATCGAGCCGCAGCTGCGCGCCGCTGGCCGATCCCCGCAACCCGTAGAACGGCAGGGCCCGCCCATCGAGGTAAATCCCCCGGCGCGCGTCGATCTCGTCGTCGCGGGCGTCATAGCGCAGGCCCGCCGGCAGCGTCAGGATCGAACGCGACCGGCTGCCGCGGACATCACGCGCGCGCTCGAACAGATACCCCACGCCCAGCTCGGCCGTCAGCCGGTCCGAGAAGATGTGCAGCACCCCCGCCTCGATGCTGACGCGGCGGGCGTCGAAATCCCGTTCGTTGACGGTCTCGGCAATGGCCGACAGGGTCAGCGTTGTTTCGGGCGTGAAGGTGGCGGGCCGCGTCAGCAGCACCGAGAAGCGATAGTCCTGCCCGCCGATGCTGGAGCCGATGCTGCCCACCTCACCCTCGATGCGCAGCCGCTCGGCTCCGCCCAGAAGGTTGCGGTGCAGCCAGAACGCGCTGACGCGCGCGCCATCGTCGGTGTCGAGCTCCGCGCCGAAGCCAAAGCGGCGCAGCGGCGCCTCGACCAGTGTGGCGGTCACATCCAGCGTGTTGCCGGGGCCCAGCGCCTCGCCCTCGACCATCGCGACCGAGGTGAAGCTGCCGGTGCGGCGCAGCCGCTGCGCGGCCAGCGCGATGGCGGCGGGATCGAACACCTCGCCTTCGGGAAAGCCCGCGATCTTGCGCACGCGGTTGGGGCGCATGCGCTCGTTCCCGCTGAGGATCAGCGACCCGAAGCGCACCTGCGGCCCCGGCAGGATCGGCACCTGTGCATCCAGCGTCGCGGCGGGGTGATCGGCGATGATGCGCGCCTGCCCCGCGCTGGCGGTGGCATGACCGGCCGTGCGCCAGCCGCTGACGGCGCTGCGCGTGGCCTGCCGGATCAGGTCGGAGCGGGCGATCTCGCCCTCGGCGAACCCCGAAGGCAGGTCGGTGCCGGGCGCCAGCGGCGCAACCTCGGCGCGGGAGAACACGAAGCGCGGCCCGAGGTCCACGCTGACGATGACCTCGCGCACCGCGCGCGGAACCTCCAGCGCGTCGAACTCCGCCGCCTCGCGCCCGTCGATGCGCACCGAGACGCTGCCGCCGTAGTACCCGCCGCCGTACAGAACCGCGACCATCCGGCCATATTCCGCCCGTGCCGCGGCCAGCAACTCCTGCGGGTCGTCGATGCCGGCGGTCTGCGCCTCCAGCAGCAGCGAGGCGGCGCGCAGGCCCGCCTCCATCCGGCTGCCGGCGCCGGGCGCGTCCAGGGTGACACGCTCCAGCGCCGTGGCGGGCGCAGCCAGCGCCACACCCAAGGCCACCGCCCCCCCGAGGCGCCCCAGATCCCCGAGGAAAGTGCGAAGAACATCACCCTTGTGCATTGGATTTCTTCTGGCACGAACGCGGCCGCTTCGCAACTTTGTCCGCCGCGGCTGCGGCGGAAATCCGCACCCCGCGCCGCTCAATGCGGGTCGGGCCGGCGTGCAAGCAGCGCCAGCACTCCCGCAAGGCCGCACATCACGACGGGAAACATGGTGAAGACCCCGAACCCGAAGGCAAAGACCATCCCCGCCGTGGCCGCGAGCATCAGCAGCCCCCCCACGATGTGCTCCGAGCGGGCCATCGCCGCACCCGCGATGGCCAGCACCGGCGCCATCAGGCTGACGGTGCGGATCAGCACCGGATTGTCGACCGGCCCCAGCACGTCCCCCAGCTCCGACCAGCGGGCCAGAAGCTCGGTGTAGCCGAAGCTGAAAAACCCCACGAGCATCCCCCACAGCCCACCGATGAGCCCCAGAACCAGTGCCGCATTGCGCATCGCATCCGTCCTCCCGTGACGCCTGCATCGCACGCCGGAGGTGCGTCGAAAACCCCGACCGCCCGCCGCGCGCTTGATTTTTCCATCCGATTCGGCCTTGATGGTCCCGGTCTGGCGCCGCCGGTCCGATCGTGTGTCGCAAGCCGCGGGGGGATGGGTGGCCGGGCCGCACAGCGCACGGCAATCATGCCGCCGCGCGACCACGACAGGGGACGACGGAACTATGCCGACCGGTACTGTGAAATGGTTCAATGCCACCAAGGGCTTTGGGTTCATCGCGCCCGATGGGGGCGGCAAGGACGTGTTCGTCCACATCTCGGCGGTGGAGCGCGCCGGGCTGCAGGGCCTCGATGACAACCAGAAGGTTGGGTTCGAGTTGCAGTCGGGCCGCGACGGGCGCGAATCCGCCTCGGACCTGCGCCTGCTCTGAGGTCACGCACCAGCAAGACCCGCGCCCGGATCATTCCGGGCGCGGGGGCGCGTCGGGGTCCCAGCCCCGCGCCACCGGAGCACCCAGCCGCAACAGATCCACCGCCCGCGCGGCGATCTGCGACACCACCGAATCCAGCGTTTCGGGGCGCAGATAGAAGGCGGGCACCGGCGGCAGCACCATCGCCCCCATCTCGGTCACGGCCGTCATGTTGCGCAGATGCGCCAGCGTCAGCGGCGCTTCGCGCGCGAGCAGCACCAGCGGGCGGCGCTCCTTCAGCTGCACCCCGGCCGCGCGCGTCAGCAGGTTGTCATCCAGCCCGTGCGCGATCGCCGCCAGCGACCGCATGGAGCACGGCGCCACGATCATCCCCGCCACCGGGCACGACCCCGACGCGATGGCCGCCCCCACGTCGCGCACGCTGTGGCGTCGTGTCACCAGCCCCTCCAGCCGCGCCAGCGCCTGCGGCCCGCATTCCTCCGCCAGGGTGCGTTCGGCAGCGGGCGAGATCACCAGATCCACCTCCGCCCCCAGACGCGCCAGATGCCCTGCCGCCGCCAGCGCCAGCGCCGCCCCCGAGGCACCGGCCACGCCCAGCACCACCCGGCTCATGCCCCGCCCCCCGAGAGGG
>NZ_NHSD01000333.1 GCF_016653255.1 Rhodobaculum claviforme | reverse complement strand
CGGTGCACAGCACCACCCCCACCGGCAACCGCCCCGCCGCCCGGTCCGCGGCAATCGCGGCCTCCAGCGCGGCCGGATCCATCGACAGATCCGCGTCGGTCGCGACCTTGACCAGATTGTCCTGTCCGATGCCCGACAGCCGCGCCGCCTTGTCCACCGAGGAATGCGTCTGGTCCGAGGCATAGAGCCGCAGCACCGGCCCGCCCGCCAGCCCCTGCGCATTGCCGCGCCAGCCGGTCGCGGCCTCGCGCATCGTCAGCACCGCCGACAGGGTCGCGGTGGTGGCGCTGTCGTGGATGGTCCCGGCCATCCCCTCCGGCAGGCCCAGCGCCGCGCGCAGCCAGTCGGTGACGACCTGCTCCAGCTCGGTCGCCGCCGGTGCGGTCTGCCACAGCATGCACTGCGCGGCCATCGCGCCCGCCAGCTGTTCGGCCAGCATCGAGGCCGGCGCGGCGTTGGCCGGGAAATAGGCAAAGAACCGCGGATGCTGCCAGTGGGTCATGGCGTCGGGGATCAGCGCCTCGAAATCGGCAAAGATCGCCTCCATCGGCTCGGGCGCCTCGGGGGCGGTGGGCGGCAGCTGCGCGCGCAGGCTGCCGGGCGCGATGTCCGGGCGCACCGGCCGGTCGCGCAGCCCCGCGTGGTAATCGTGCGCCCAGTCGGCCGCCCGGCGCGCCCAGTGGCGCAGATCGTCGTGGTCCATGCCCGCCCCTCTGCCCGCTGCATCCCCGCCTGCGATACCCGGCCGGGCACGCCGCGCCAAGGGTTGCGGCACCGTTGGTTCTTGACTGTTCTTGTCGGCTTCTCTACCCGGGGCGCCACAGGAATTGAGCGGGGAGCCCCCCGTGGGAGGCAGGCGCCAGCCTCTGGCGCGGTACCGTGACCCTGTTCCTGCCGCGATCGACGGGATCGAAGCAGACACGGGAGAGACACAGAAATGCGTTTTGCGAAAATTGCCACGCTGGCCCTTGCCACACTGGCCGCCACACCGATCACGGCCCAGGAGCTGACGCTCTATTCCGGGCGGGGCGAGCCGCTGATCGCGCCGATCCTGCAAGCCTTCACGGCCGAGACGGGGATCGAGGTGAACGTCCGCTATGGCGGCACCGCCGAGCTTGCGATCCTGCTGCAGGAGGAGGGCGACCGCAGCCCGGCCGACCTGTTCTGGGCGCAGGACGCCGCCGCCCTGGGCGCCGTGGCCGACATGTTCCAGCCCCTGCCCGAGGCCACGCTGGAGCGCGTTCCCGCGGCCTATCGCGACACCGACGGGCGCTGGATCGCCACCTCGGGCCGGGGCCGCGTGCTGGCCTGGTCGACCGAACGGGTGAGCGAGGACGAACTGCCCGCCACCATGGCCGAGATGGTAGACCCGAAATACCGCGGCCGCATCGCGCTGCCGGTCACCAACGGCTCGTTCCTGGCCCATGTCGCCGCGCTGCGGGTGGTCGCGGGTGATGACGCCGCGCTGGAGTGGCTGCGCGGGCTGCACGCCAACGCGCCGGTGATCGTGCGCAACAACACCGCCGCGATCCAGGCCATCGGCGACGGCGAGGCCGATTTCGCCATGACCAACAACTACTACCTGGTGCGTTTCCAGCGCGCGGCGGCCGATTTCCCCGTCACCCAGACGTTGTTCCCCACCGAGGGCGACATCGGCAACCTGCTGCTGGTGGCTGGCATGGGCGTGCTGCAGACCTCCGACCACAGCGCCGAGGCCGTGGCCTTCATCGACTTCCTGCTGTCGGACGCCGCCCAGCAGTTCTTCAGCGGCGAGGTCGCGGAGTTCCCTGTCACCGGCCGCGTGATCCCCACCCGCACCGACGGCATCACCCTCGATGAGGTCGTGCGCATGGCGCCCGAGGTCGACCTCAACGCCATCGGCGATCTGGAGGGCACGCTGGAGCTGGTGCGCGAGGCCGGCCTGCTGTGATGGCAGGCGCCTTCGCCAGGACCCTGTTCCCGGGCCGCCGCATGTCGGCGGCCCGGATCATGTTGTCGGCCATCGGTCTGGCGATCGGCGCGCTGATGCTGCTGCCGCTTTATTACCTTCTGCTGCGGGCGTTCCAGGCGGACCTGGCGACGGTGTGGGGGCTGCTGGTGCGGCCGCGCACGGGACAGCTGCTGCTCAATACCGCGGCCTTGACGGGCGGTGTGCTGGCGCTCTGCACCATGATCGCGCTGCCGCTGGCGTGGCTGGTCAGCCGCACCGACCTGCCGGGGCGGCGGGTGGTGAACTTCCTCGCGGTGCTGCCGCTGGCGGTGCCGGGGTATGTGATGGCCTATGCGCTGATCGGGCTGTCGGGGAATTTCGGCTTCCTCAACCAGGTGTTCGGGGTCACGATCCCGCGCCCGCAGGGCTGGCTGGGGGCGACGCTGGCGCTGTCGCTGTATTGTTTTCCCTACCTCTATCTGAACCTGCGCGCGGCCTTTGCCGGGCTTGACCGCAGCCTGGAGGAAAGCGCCCGCAGCCTCGGCTGCGGCCCGCGCGAGGTGTTCACCCGGGTCACGCTGCCGCATCTGATGCCGGCGCTGATGGCGGGCTGGCTGGTGGTGGGCCTCTATACCATCGGCGATTTCGGCGCCGTGGCCTTGATGCGCTACGAGGTGTTCTCCTACGCCATCTACCTGCAGTACTCGGCCGCGTTCGACCGGCTGTACGCGGCGTGGCTGGCGCTGATCCTGATCGTGATCGCGCTGACGGTGGTCTGGTGGGAAAGCCGCCTGCGCGAGGGCGTGCGCTATGCCCGCACGGGATCGGGCGCGGGCACGGGGCCGCGGCGGGTGCGGCTGGGGCCGGTGGGCCGGATGCTGGGCTGGGGGTTTTCGGGGACGGTGGTGATGGCGTCGCTGGGGCTGCCGGTGGCGGTTCTGGTGTTCTGGATGTCGCTGGCGCCGGTGGGTCCGGTGCTGCCGGCGCTCGTTGACAGCTTTGCACAATCGCTGTCGGTGGCGGTCCCGTCGGCAGTGATGGCGGCGGCGATGGCGCTGCCGGTGGCGGTGCTGGCGGTGCGCTACCCCTCGCCGCTGTCGACGCTGATCAACCGGCTGGCGTTCGTGGGCTATGCGGTGCCGGCGCTGGCGTTCGCGCTGGCGTTCGTGTTCTTCAGCCTCCAGGGCGCGCGGTGGCTTTATCAGACGCATCTGTTGCTGGTGGTGGTGTATGCGCTGGCGTTTCTGGCGCTGGCGCTGGGGCCGATCCGTTCCGCGCTCTATCTTGCGCGCCCCACGCTGGAGGACAGCGCGCGCACGCTGGGCTACGGGCCGCTGGCGACGTTCTGGCGGGTGACGCTGCCGACGATCCGGCCGGGCGTGGTCGCGGGCTCCGTGCTGGTGTTCGTCATCGCGATGAAGGAGCTGCCGATGGCGTTCCTGTTGTCGCCGGTGGGGTTCCGACCGCTGGCGGTGACGATGTTCTCGCGCACCTCCGAGGGGATGCTGGTGGAGGCCGCACCCTATGCCGCCGCCATCATCGTGTTTTCGGGGCTTTTCGTCGGGGTCGTTCTGCGCCATGACCGCAAGCGTGAGGGGTGAGGGAATGCAGCATCTGCCGAAATCGCTGGGCTTTCGGATGCCCGCCGACGCATCCCCGCTGGGCTTTCGCCAGACGCCGGTGGATGTGCTGCTGGAGGTGGAGGGGCTGAGCCGCCACTTCCACGCCACCGAGGCCCCGGCGGTCGACCGCGTCTCGCTCTCGCTTGGCGAGGGGGAGCTGATGGCGCTGCTGGGCCCGTCGGGCTGCGGCAAGACCACCACGCTGCGGATGATCGGGGGCCTGGAGATGCCGGACGCGGGCAGCGTGCGGCTGCGTGGGCGCGACATCACCCGGCTGCCGGTGGAAAAGCGCGGCATCGGGATCGTGTTCCAGGACTACGCGCTGTTTCCGCACCTCAGCGTGCGCGACAACGTCAAGTTCGGCCTGCGCAAGCTCACCCGCGCCGCCGCCGATGCCCGGGCCGAGGAGATGCTGGCGCTGGTGGGACTGGAGGGGCTGGGCGGGCGCAAGCCGCACCAGCTGTCGGGCGGGCAGCAGCAGCGCGTGGCGCTGGCGCGCACGCTGGCGGTGTCGCCGCCGCTGGTGCTGCTGGACGAGCCGTTCTCCAACCTCGACGCCGCGATGCGGGTGGAGACCCGCCAGGAGGTGCGCCGCCTGCTCAAGCGCATCGGCTCGGCCGGGATCCTCGTGACCCACGATCAGGAGGAGGCGCTGGCCCTCGCCGACCGGATCGCGGTGATGGAAAAGGGCCGCGTGCTCCAGATCGGCACCCCGGACGAGATCTACCGCAACCCCGCCACGCGGTTCGTCGCGGCCTTCATCGGTCGGTCGAACATCGTGCCCGGCCGTGCCAATGGCATGGATGTGGAGACCGCCTTCGGCCGCCTGCCGCTGAGCCGGGCCGCCAATGGCCGCGTGTCGCTGGCCGTGCGCCCCGAGCAGATCATGATCGAGGCCGACCCCACCGGCCCCGCCGCTGTCGTGGGGCGCGAATTTCGCGGCCACGATCAGCTGTACTGGGTACAGGAAGGCGAGCGTTGCCTGCTGGTCATCTCGGGCCTGGGTCAGGGCCAGGGCATGGGTGCCCCGATCGCCATCGGCGACCGTGTGCGGCTGCGCATCTGCGACTGTGTCACGCCGGTGGATTGACGCCGGTTTGATGGGCCGGGGGGGATACCCCCGGCCACCGATCACTGAAAGCGCTTCATCGCGTTGCGAAAGCCGTCGGAGATGTTGTCCCAGGCGGCGGTCATGCTGGTGCTCATGTCCTGCCAGGCATTTTCGCTGGCCTGGCGGGCCTCGCGCATCTTTTCCTCGGCCTGGTCGCGCTGGTCGCGCATCTCCTTGAGCTGGGTTTCATACTTGATGCGGGCCTCGGCCTGGGCCTTGTGCGCCTGGGCCTGCATCTTGTCGATCTCGGCGTTCCATTCCTCGATCTGGGCCTTCAGCTTGTCGACATAGGCGTTGCGGTCCATTTTCCCCTCCTCTGTGGTCTGCGTACCAAGAGATGGCCGCACGCCAGCCATGCTTCAAGCCCGCGACACTCGGGCGGGGTTGCGGGACCGGCCGGTGGGTCCTAGCTGGGAGTCAAGTATTCGGAACAAGGAATGTGAGATGCCTGCACCCGCCAGACCCGCTGTCCGTGCGTTCTTCGACCGACCGACCGGCAGCCTTCAGTATGTGTTTCACGATCCCGAAACCATGCAGGGGGCGATCGTCGACCCGGTCCTGAACTTCCATCCCGAAGCCGGCGCCGTCACCCATGAGAGCGCCGAGGAGATCCTCGCCTATGTCCGCGCGACCGGGATCACCGTGGCCTGGATCCTCGACACCCACCCCCACGCCGACCACTTCAGCGCAGCCCCCTGGCTGGCCGAGCGTCTGGGCGCCCCGCGCGGCATCGGCGCGCGGGTGGTGGACGTCCAGAAGCTGTGGAAGGGGCTTTACAACCTCGGCGACGATCTGGTCTGCGACGGCCACCAGTGGGACCGCCTGTTCACCGCGGGCGAGGAATTCATGGTGGGCAAGATCCCGGTGAGGGTGCTGTTCTCGCCCGGGCACACGCTGGCGTCGATCACCTATGTCGCGGGGGATGCGGCGTTCGTGCACGACACGCTGATGAAACCCGCCAGCGGAACCAGCCGGGCCGATTTCCCCGGCGGCGACAGCACGGAGCTGTGGCACTCGATCCGGGACATCCTGGCCTTGCCCGGGGACACACGGCTCTATGTCGGGCATGACTATCCCTCTGACGGGGATGCCCCCGAATACATGGCCACCGTGGCCGAACACCGCCTGACCAACCGCCACGTCAAGGACGGCATCGCAATGGAGGAATTCATCGCCACCCGGGACGCCCGCGACGCCACGCTGAAACTGCCCGACCGGATGCTGGCCGCGCTTCAGGTCAACATCCGCGGCGGCCGCCTGCCCCCACCCGAGAGCGACGGTCACAGCTACCTCCGCATTCCGGTGGGCAAGTTCGAGGCCCGCTGATGCGGCTGGCGCGCATCCTTGCCGTGGTGGCGGTGCTGGGCGGCGGCGCGGTGGGCATCGTGGGGCATGCGCCCGTCTATCTGCCCACCCTGCCCGTTGGCGCGCCCCCCCTGCCCGAGGGGCCGACGCGCGTCTTCGGCTATGCCACGCTGGCCGATCCGCTGGTGCGGCTCGTGGTGGTGGGCCGACCCGTGAACTCGGAAAGTGCGGCGCTGCCGGACTGGCGCCGGGTGGGGCGGGACCTCGCGCCCGATCCCGGTGCGCTGACCACGGGGCGGGTGTTCGAGGTCTCCCCCGAGGGTCTGCGCCGCCTCGACCGCTATGAACGGGCGGGCTATCGCTACAGCCGGACCAAGAAAACGCTCGCCGACGGGACGCAAGCCTGGGTCTATGGCCTGCTGTCGCCGCGCACGGCGGACTAGGCCGCGCCGCCGGTGGGAATGTTCACCGTCGCGCCGCAGTGCTTGCAGTGGATCGCGTCGGGGTCGTGGCGGTTGAGCCCGCACGCCGTGCAACGCTGGATCACCTTGCGCGGCACGAACAGCGCCCGCGCGAGCCGGAAGAACAGCGCAACGCCCGCCACCATCATCACCACGGCCATGAGCTTGCCCCCGGTGCCTGTCATCGTGATGTCGCCGTAGCCGGTGGTCGTCAGCGTCGCCACGGTGAAATACAGCGCGTCGGCATAGGCCGCAAAGCCCGGCTCGGCATCGAATTGCAGCACATAGACCGCCGAGGTGGCGACAAAGATGAACGCGAACAGATCGACGCTGGCGACGATCCCCTGCTCGTGCTCACGAAAGAACGCGGTGTCGCGGCGCAGATCCTGCGCCACCCGCCACGAATGCACCAGCCGCAACGCCCGCAGCGCCTTGAGAAACGACAGGTTCACCCCCAGCAGCGGCTCGGCCACCAGCGACACCACCACCACCAGATCGGCCAGCGTGTGGACCTGCCACAGGCTGCGCCACCGGTCCGGCGCGATCCACAGCCGCAGCCCCATGTCGACCAGGATCAGCGCGCCGATCACCGCCTCGCACACCGCGATGGGCGCGCTGCGCGCCAGCGGTACCGTCACGATGAAGAACGCCACCGTGATGACATCGAGCCCGATCAGCGTGTACCGGAACCGCGCTGCCCGGCGTGTCCGCCCCGTGTAAAGCGCGGAAATTGTCTCCCGCAGGGCCATGTGGCCACCCCCCTGTGCGTCCTGCGATCGGGGGCATGCTATCGCCCCGCACGCCTCGGGCCAAGGCCGCGGCGATGGCGTTGGTCACCGGCCGCACACAGTGGCACACTGCCCCGAGGGACATGATTCGGCCGCCCCCATCCGGGACTTGCGGCCCCCCAAGGGAGGACCCCATGAAAGACGCCCAGGCCCAGAGCGAACCCGGATTCCGTGATTCGGTTGATCTGATGTTCAACCGCGCGGTGCGGCTGCTCGACCTCAGCCCCGGGTTGGAGGAGAAGATCCGCGTCTGCAACGCCACCTACATCGTGCGCTTCGGCGTTCGGCTGCGCGGGCACATCCACACCTTCACCGGCTACCGCTCCAATCACTCGGAACACATGGAGCCGGTCAAGGGCGGCATCCGCTACGCCCCGCAGGTCCACCAGGAGGAGGTGGAGGCGCTGGCCGCCCTGATGACCTACAAATGCGCGCTGGTGGAGGTGCCCTTCGGCGGCGCCAAGGGGGGGCTGTGCATCGACCCCCGCCAGTGGGAGGCGCATGAGCTGGAGCAGATCACCCGCCGCTTCACCTATGAGCTGGCCAAGCGCGACCTCATCAACCCCAGCCAGAACGTGCCCGCCCCCGACATGGGCACCTCCGAACGGGAAATGGCCTGGATGGCCGACCAGTACGCGCGCATGAACACCACCGACATCAACGCGCACGCCTGCGTCACCGGCAAGCCGTTGAATTCGGGCG
Source organism: Rhodobaculum claviforme (assembly GCF_016653255.1). Lineage (GTDB taxonomy): Bacteria > Pseudomonadota > Alphaproteobacteria > Rhodobacterales > Rhodobacteraceae > Rhodobaculum > Rhodobaculum claviforme. The sequence goes on along the minus strand of NZ_NHSD01000333.1, from coordinate 8,838 downwards.
GCATTCACGGCCGGGTGGAGGCGACGGGGCGCGGCGTGCAATACGCCCTGCGCGAATTCTTCCGCCACCCGGAGGATGTGAAGCGCGCGGGCCTGTCGGGCCAGATCGACGGCAAGCGGATCATCGTGCAGGGGCTGGGCAATGTCGGCTACCACGCCGCCAAGTTCCTGTCGCAGGAGGACGGCGCGAAGATCATCGCCATCATCGAGCGGGACGGCGCGCTGGTGTCCGACGACGGTCTGGACGTGGATCTGGTGCGCGACTGGATCGGCCGCACCGGCGGGGTGACGGGCTGCCCCGCCGGCCGCCACGTCCCCGACGGCGCCGCCCTGCTGGAGGAGGCCTGCGACATCCTGATCCCGGCCGCGCTGGAGGGGGTCATCAACCTGTCCAACGCCGAGCGCATCCAGGCACCGCTGATCATCGAGGCCGCAAACGGCCCCGTCACCGCCGCCGCCGACGAAATCCTGCGCCGCAAGGGCACGGTCATCATCCCCGACCTCTATGCCAACGCAGGCGGGGTGACCGTCAGCTATTTCGAATGGGTCAAGAACCTGTCGCACATCCGGTTCGGCCGCATGCAGCGCCGCGCCGACGAAGCGCACCACCTGTTGCTGGTGGAGGAGCTGGAGCGGCTCTCGGCCGACCGCGGTCTGGGCTGGGCGCTGTCGCCGGACTTCAAGGCGCGGTACCTGCGCGGCTCGGACGAGCTGGAACTGGTGCGCTCGGGCCTCGATGACACGATGCGCACGGCCTATCAGGACATGCGCCAGCGCTGGCACGAGCACGAAGGGGTGGAGGATCTGCGCACCGCCGCCTTTGTGCAGGCCATCGAGCGCGTGGCGGCAAGCTACCGCGCCAAGGGCCTCTGATCGGCGCGGCCCCTGCGCCTGGGCCGCCAAAACGAAATGGAGGGCCACCGCACAGGAGCGGAGCCCTCCATCCCCTCACGCACCCTTACCCCACGCGCGCAACTGGAATTTCTGGTTCCGACCGTTCTGGCCCGAAACCTCATACTGCCATGGGTCGACGGACCGGGCAACGCGCGTGAATGGACAAGTTTTCGAAAACCAAAAAGAACGGGGCGGGCCCGCAGACCCGCCCCGTTTCGTTTCGATCATGCCGATCAGAAGCGGAACGACACCCGCGCCTGCGCGGTGGTGGCGGATGCGTCCGCCCCGAGCGCGTTGCCCGCGAAGTTGTTGAAGCGGTGGTACAGAATCTCACCGCCCAGACGCCAGTTGTCGGTCAGCGCGTATTCCAGACCGATGCCGCCATAGGGGCCGGTCTCGTTGCCCAGCGCGGGCACGCGGGCGCGCGCGGCGCCGACGGTGCCGTAGAAGAACAGGTCACCGGTGGTCACACCGGCACGGACACCGAGGCGCGCGACCTGGCTGAGCGAGCCGAGCTCGAGGGCACCGGCGGACACGTCGATGCTGCTGCCCCAGTTGTAGCTGCCGTCGACACCGGCGGCAAAGCCGTTGCCGAAGTCATGCAGGTAGCCCGCATGCAGGCCACCCAGCGCGCCATCACCGCTCACGTCGCGGCCAAGGTCGGCATAGCCCAGCTGGCCACCGACATAGAAACCGGTCCAGTTGCGGGCCACCATCATCGGCGCGGGCGCGGGCGCCGCGACCGTCGGCTCCATCGGGGCGGGCGCGGGGCTGCCGGCGAACGCAGGCATTGCCAGAGCGGTGCCGAGGCCGAGGGCCGTCACAAGTTTCATCATTCACATATCCTTCCGAGGTTACGCTTTACAACGTTGTCGCAAAGTATCGTAACGGCTCGAAAGTTCAAAGACCGCACACCAATACGTGAGGACCGGACGGCAAGGTTCCGCCACCGCGCGGCAGGCGCCCAGGAATCCTAGACCGGCAGGCCCACCACGAAGCGCGCGCCCAGCGGCTCGGAGCCGGGATCGGCTTCTGTGGGCTGGATATTCTCGGCCCAGATCACGCCGCCGTGCGCCTCCACGATCTGGCGTGAAATGGCCAGGCCGAGTCCGGAATGGTTGCCAAATTGCTGCACCGGCCGCTCCGAATAGAACCGCTTGAAGATTTTTGTCAGCGCGGCGTCGGGGATGCCCGGGCCGGTGTCCTCCACCACCACGAGGACGCGGTTGTCGCGCCGGCGCGCCCACAGCCGCACCGCGTCGCCATCCTCGCAAAACGAGAGCGCGTTGGCGATGATGTTGACGAACACCTGCGCCAGGCGCGCCTCCAGCCCGTTGATCTGCACCGTCTGCGCCGGCAGGTCGGTGATGAAGTCGACGCCGCGCGCCTCCGCCTCGGCGCCGAAGTGGCTGGACAGGTTGCGCAACATCGGCACGAGGTCGAAGCGCGCCTCCTGCTCCTTGACCAGCTCGCTGTCGAGGCGCGAGGCGTTGGAGATGTCGCTCACCAGCCGGTCGAGGCGGCGCACGTCATGCTCGATCACGTCGAGCAGGCGGCCGCGCTGGTCGTCGCGCCGCGCCACCCGCAGCGTCCCCACCGCCGAGCGCAGGCTGGCCAGCGGGTTCTTGATCTCGTGCGCGACATCGGCGGCGAATTGCTCGTTCATCTCGATCCGGTCATAGAGCGCGGCGACCATGCCCCGCATTGCCGAGGACAGCCGCCCGATCTCGTCGGGGCGGGCGGCCAGGTCGGGGATTCGCACCCGGCCGGGGCCGAGGTGCCGGGCGTTGCGCTCGCGCCCACGCTCGGCCGCGGCGGCAAGTTCTGCGATCGGCGTGGCGATGGTGGAGGCGAGGACGAGGCTGAGGCCGATGGACACCAGCAGCGCCAGCACGAACACCTGCGCCATGCGCACCCGTTCGGCGTGGGCGATGCGATCGGCCTCGCCGGCGGCGCCGGTCAGGGCCACCGCGCCGACCACCTGCCCCCCCGCGCGCACCGGGACCACCGCCGTCAGCACGGTATGGCCGTCGGAGTTGCGCCGCTGGTCGACCTGCGCGGCCCCCGCCAGCGCCGCCGCAACCAGCGCCCCGGGCGGCGCGGCGCCATCGGCGCCCGAAACCGCGGCGCCGGTCGCGTCATGGATCGACAGCATCACCCCCGGCGGCAGCCCCGGATGCCCCGACAGCGCGTCCGCGGGCACCCCCCCGGGGCCCAGCAACCCCGCGATCAGCCCCGCCTGGTCGGCCAGCGCCGCACCGCGCTGCTGCACCAGCCCGTCGCGAAACGGGTTGAGCCACACCACCCCCGCCACCAGCACCATCAGCGCCAGCAGGTTGACCACCACGATCCGACGCGCCAGAGGCGAGCCGCGCAGCCCCGCGACACCGCGCAGCACCTGCGCCGAAGCGCCCCCGCCACGCGGCAGCACCGCCCCCCGGGCCTGTTTGCGAGACGCGCTCACGCCCTACACCATGTTGTAGCGGTAACCGATGCCATACAGCGTCTCGATGGCCGAGAACTCCGGGTCCGCCCCGCGCAGTTTCTTGCGCAGGCGCTTGATGTGGCTGTCGATGGTGCGGTCGTCGACATAGATCTGATCGTCATAGGCCACATCCATCAGCTGATCGCGGCTTTTCACAAAGCCCGGGCGTTGCGCCAGCGCCTGCAGCAGCAGGAATTCCGTCACCGTCAGCGACACGTCCCGCCCGCGCCATGTCACCGCATGGCGCAGCGGGTCCATCGTCAGATCGCCGCGCACCATCACCGCCGCATCCTCGGACACCGGCGCGTCGCCCCCCGCCAGCACCTCCTGACGGCGCAGCAGCGCGCGAATGCGCTCGACCAGAAGGCGCTGCGAGAACGGCTTCTTGACATAGTCGTCGGCGCCCATGCGCAGGCCCACCACCTCGTCGATCTCGTCGTCCTTGGAGGTCAGGAAGATGATCGGGATGGTCGTGCGCTGGCGCAGGCGTTGCAGCAGGTCCATGCCATCCATGCGCGGCATCTTGATGTCCAGCACCGCCATGTCCGGCATCCGCCGCTCGAACGCCTCCAGCGCGGTCTGCCCGTCGTTGTAGGTCTCCACCTCGAACCCCTCGGACTCCAGCGTGATGGCGACCGAGGTGAGGATGTTGCGGTCGTCGTCGACCAGCGCGATGCGTGACATCATCCCAGTCCCCTGCCTGCGCCCGCACCCGTCCCGAGATGTGGGGGTCGTTGCATGTTTCCGCCTCCGCCGTGGGAATCAACCGCAATAAGGCCCGCAGGCCATACCCGATCGGTGATGACCGTAAATCGGCAACATTCGGCTAATGGCGCAATCGTTCGCGCAGAGGGGGGTGTTTCGACGCATTCTTGCGCGGTCGGTTGCATTGTCCATGTTCCCTGCGCGCGCGGGCGTGCTATAGCGGCGGCGCCGGCCGGGTGGGGCCGGTTGGACGACTGGCGGTGCGCGGCTGCGGACGTCGGCTGCGACGCGTCGCATGGAAGGAAATGGCGAATGACGGATGGGCGGGTGAACCTGGCGCAACGGCTGGAGGATCAGGGTATCACGGGCGTGGGCCGTGTGCATTACAACCTGATGGAGCCCGCGCTGATGACGGCCGCACTGCGCCGCGGCGAGGGCGAGATGGGCCTCGGCGGGGTCTTCCTCGCCGAGACGACGCCGCACACGGGCCGTTCCCCGAAGGACAAGTTCGTGGTCCGCACCCCGGAGGTCGAGGACAGCATCTGGTGGGAGAACAACGCGCCCATGGACCCCGCCGCCTTTGACCGGCTGGAGGCGGACATGCTGGCGCACCTCAAGGGCCGCGAGGTGTTCGTTCAGGACCTGCACGCCGGCGCCGACGCGGAGCATCGCCTTGATGTGCGGCTGGTCGCGGAGCTGGCCTGGCACGGGCTGTTCCTGCGCCACATGCTGCGCCGCCCCGAGCGCGCGGCGCTCGACAGTTTCGTGCCCGAATTCACCATCGTGAACTGCCCCAGCTTCACCGCCGATCCCGCGCGCCACGGCTGCCGGTCGGGCACGGTGATCGCGCTGAACTTCGCCCGCCGCCGCATCCTGATCGCGGGCACCAAATACGCGGGCGAGAACAAGAAATCCGTGTTCACGCTGCTCAACTACATCCTGCCGGGCAAGGGGGTGATGCCGATGCACTGCTCGGCCAACCACGCGCCGGGCAACCCCGACGACACGGCGGTGTTCTTCGGGCTGTCGGGCACCGGCAAGACCACGCTGTCGGCCGACCCCGCACGCACGCTGATCGGCGACGACGAACACGGCTGGTCCGACCGCGGCGCCTTCAACTTCGAGGGCGGCTGCTACGCCAAGACCATCGACCTCGACCCCGCCGCCGAACCCGAGATCTTCGCCACCACGTCGATGTTCGCCTCGGTGGTGGAGAACATGGGCTATGACCGCGAGACCTATCAACTCGACTTCGCAGACGACAGCATCACCGCCAACACCCGCGTGGCCTATCCGCTGGGGGCGATCCCGAATGCGTCGGCCACGGGTCTGGCGGGGCATCCGCGCAACATCATGATGCTGACCTGCGATGCCTTCGGGGTGCTGCCGCCGATCGCGCGGCTGACGCCGGCGCAGGCGATGTACCACTTCCTGTCGGGCTTCACCGCCAAGGTGGCGGGCACCGAGACCGGTGTGACCGAGCCGCAGCCCACCTTCTCCACCTGCTTCGGGGCGCCCTTCATGCCCCGCCGCCCCGAGGTCTACGGCGAGTTGCTCCGCGAGCGCATCGCCCGCCACGGCGCAACCTGCTGGCTGGTCAACACCGGCTGGACCGGCGGCGCGCATGGCACCGGGCGGCGCATGCCGATCCGTGCCACGCGGGCGCTGATCGCGGCCGCGCTCGATGGCTCGCTGACCGAGGGCAGCTTCCGGCGCGATCCCAACTTCGGGTTCGAGGTGCCGGTGACGGTGCCCGGCGTCGATGCGACCCTGCTCGACCCGCGCGCGACCTGGGGCGACCCGGAGGCCTATGACCGGCAGGCGGCCAGGCTGGTGGGGATGTTTGCAGACAACTTTGCGCAATACGTCCCCTTCATCCACGACGACGTGAAGGCCGCGGCCCTGGGCTGACGGCGCGGGCCGCGCGGGATGCGTGTTGCGGGGGCGGATGGCTGCCGGGCCGGCTGGCTGGTGGTGATCGCCGACGCGGGCGCGCTGTCGGCACGGCTGGTGGCCACCCTCGATCCGGTGCTGGCGGAGGCGGCGCTGGAGGTGCTGGGGGTGGACACGCCCATCGGTCTGGACACGGCCCCCGCACCGGGCGGACGCGCGGCCGACCGTGCCGCGCGCCGGGCGCTGGCGGCAGGGGCGCCGCCGGGCCTGCGGGCGGTCGGGTCGCGGGTGTTCTCGGCACCCACGGGGGCGCAACTGGCGGCGTGGCGGGCGGGGGCGGACCACGCGGGCGTCAACGCGGTCCATCCCGGCGGTCCGAAGCTGTCCATCCAGGCCTTCAACATCCTGCCCAAGATCGATGCGGCCGACCGTCTGGCGGCCCGCGACCCGCGCGTGGTGGAGGTCCACCCCGAGCTGTCGTTCCTGGCACTGGCGAACGAGACACTGGCGCCCAAACGGCTGGCGGCCGCACGGGCGCGCCGGGCGGCCCTGCTGGCCGACGCGGGGGTCGATGTGCGGGCGCTCGCGGCTGCGCTGGGACCTGCGCGCGGGCGCTGGCAGGACGACGATCTGCTGGATGCCGCGGTGGCGTGCTGGTCGGCCGGGCGCATCGCGCGCGGCACGGCGCGGCGGTATCCCTGCGCCGAACCGGGCGCGGCCGCCGCCCCCCGCCGCGGCGCGATCCTCGCCTGAGGTCCGCTCAGCGCGGGGTTTCGTGGTGCGACATCCGCGCCGCCAGCCGCGCGATCAGCGGCGCGAACGGCAGGATCAGGAAGATGCGCACCAGGTGGAACGCCGTGACCACCGCCACCCCGTCCTGAAGGATCTTGGCCGTCAGCGCCATCTCGGTCACGCTGCCGGGCGCGGTGGCAAGGATCATCACCTCCCACGACAGCCCCGTGAACGGCACCAGCGCAAACCCCAGCGCCGCGCACAGCACGATCATCAGCCCCGTGCACACGAACGCCGCGCGGATGAACCCCGCCGATCGCCGCACCAGCTGGCGGTCGAACACCGCCCCCAGCCACACCCCGAGGAACGTCTGTGCCGCCACCAGAAGCGGGAACGGCAGCGCCGTCACCGGCAGGCTCAGCGCCGCGGCCCCCGCCGCGCCCGCCAGCGCGCCCACGAAAAACGGGTTGGAGATCCGCAGCCGCCGCGCCAGCAACGCGCCCCCAAGGGCGCACAGCACCATCAGCGCGGCGCCCGTCACGCTCCAGGGTGCGGTGCGCAGCACCAGTTGCGGATCACGGATGGAGCCGTCCAGCGCCACCAGCAGCGGCGGGATGATCGCCACCAGCGCCACGATCCGCAGCGTCTGGCCAAAGATCACCGGCGCCCGATCCACCCCGTACCGCTGTGCGAGGTTCGCCGCCTCGACCGGGCCCATCGGCACCGATGCCAGCACCGCCTGCAAGGCCCCCACCCCCGACAGCCGCATCATCACCAGCGCCGTGGCGAATCCCGCCGCCACCGTCAGCACCGCCACCGCCACCATCGGGATCAGCAGATCGCCCAGCGCCGCAACCGCCTCGGGGGTGAACGCCAGCCCGACCGAGGCCGCGATCAGCACCTGCCCCACCGGCCGCGTTACCTGCGGCACCCGCACCGGCAGATCCATCAGCCGCAGCGTGGTCGCGAACACCAGCGAACCGATCAGCCAGGGCAACGGCAGGTTGATCCAGTCCCCCACCAGCCCGAACGCCAGCGCCCCGGCATAGATCGCCCCCACATGAAGGACCTGCCCCAGTCCGGCCGCCGCCATGCCCTGCCTCCCCGTATCGCCTGTGTCACACTTTGCTAGGCGGTCGCGACGGGATTGGCCAGTGCGCGGGCCGGGCTGCACGGGCATGCACGGGCGCGATGGGGCGCGATCGGGCGCACGACGGCGTGACAGCCCGCCGGACGGGCGATATGCTGCATCCCGACAGCATCAACCGCAGGAGCCGGGACAATGGCCAAGCACAAGCACGGCGAGATGGACGTGACCGAGCAGGAAAAGACCTTTGGGGGTTTCCTGAAATTCGCCGCCTGGACAGCGGCCATCTGCGTGGGGCTTCTGATCTTCGTGGCGCTGCTGAATGCGTGAGACCCGACGCGCGTGGCGCGCGGCGGTTCTGGTGGCGGTCCTGCTGGGGCTGGCGGGGTGTGGCGGCGGTGCCAAGCGCGCCGCGGCCCCCGACCCTGTGCCCGAGCGGCTGCACCATACCGCCACCGGCCCGGCCGAGGTGACGCTGCTGACGGTCTTCAACAGCCGCACTGACATGGGCGACCACGCAGCCCTCCTGATCACGGGCAGCCAGCGGGTGATCTACGATCCCGCCGGAAGCTTCGATCTGGATGGCGTGCCGCGCCGCCATGACGTCCTCTATGGCGTCTCGCCCGCGGTGGAGCAGGTCTATTTCGGCTATCACGCGCGCGCCACGCACCACATCATGGCCCAGACCCTCCCGCTTGCGCGGGCCGAGGCCGACGCCCTGATCGCCGAGGCCGAGGCGCGCGCGCCGGCCACCGCCGGGTTCTGCGCGATCCGCGCGGGTTCGGTGCTGCGCACGCTGCCGGCGCTGGCGGGGCTGTCGTCCTCGCCGTTTCCGCGGACGCTGAGCGCGAGCTTCGGCGCGCACCCCGGCGTCACTACCCGGCGGATCGATGCGACCGATGTGCCCGAATGGGCGCGCACGCGCGGTCCCGGTTTCGTGCCCGGCGGCGGGCCCCAGACTGGGCCTCGGACCGGGCCCCAGACCGGGCCCCAGACCGGGGCGCCGCAGATGTCGGCCGCCCCCGCCCCCGTGCCGGCGGGAT
>NZ_NHSD01000332.1 GCF_016653255.1 Rhodobaculum claviforme | reverse complement strand
CGATGCATGCCTGGGTGCGGGCCTGGTGCGGGCGGGGGCTGGGCTGGGTCGCGTACGACCCGACCAACGACTGCCTGGCGGGGGTGGACCACATCACCGTCGCGGTTGGGCGCGATTACGGCGATGTCGCCCCGGTGCGCGGCGTGCTGCGCGGCGCGGGCGCACAGGCCAGCCTGCACCGGGTCGACGTGGTCCCGCTGGCGGGCTGAGGCCCCGGCCCACCGGGCCGGGGCGGGGGCGTCACTTCAGCAGGCTGCGGGCCTTGTCGGCCACCGCCTCGGGGGTGATGCCGAACTCGCGATAGAGATCCGGCGCCGGCGCTGAGGCACCAAAGCCGTGCATGCCGACAAAGCCCGACTTCTCGCGCCGGCCCCGCTCGCCGAACAGCCAGCGATCCCAGCCGAAGCGAATCCCGGCCTCCACCGCGACGCGCACCGGGCCGGCGGGCAGCACCTTGCGGCGGTACGCCTCGGGCTGCTCCTCGAACAGCTCCCAGCAGGGCATGGAGACGACCCGCGTCGGCACACCCGAGGCCTGCAGCAGATCCCGCGCGGCCAGCGCGATGGAGACCTCGGAGCCGGTCGCCATCAGCAGCGCCTTGGCCCGCCCCCCCTCGGCGTCGGCCAGCACATAGCCGCCCTGCGCGGTCAGGTTGCGCGCGCCCGCGCGGCTCCGCACCGTCGGCAGGTTCTGGCGCGACAGCGCCAGCACCGACGGCAGGGTGGTCTGCGTGAGCGCGTACTCCCACGCCTCCAGCGTCTCCACCGTGTCGGCGGGGCGGAACACCAGCGTGTCGGGGGTGGCGCGCAGCATCGCCAGATGCTCGATCGGCTGGTGGGTGGGGCCGTCCTCGCCCAACCCGATCGAGTCGTGGGTCATCACATACACCACCGGCTGCTTCATCAGCGCCGACAGCCGCATCGCGCCGCGGGCATAGTCGGCGAACACCAGGAACGTGCCACCATAGGGCCGGATGCCGCCATGCAGCGCCATGCCGTTCATCGCCGCCGCCATGCCGTGTTCGCGGATGCCATAGTGCAGGTAGCGCCCGCGCCGGTTGTCGGCGTCGAACACGCCCAGACCGGCCGTCAGCGTGTTGTTCGACCCCGTCAGGTCGGCCGAGCCGCCAAAGGTCTCGGGCATCACGGCGTTGACCACCTCCAGCACCATCTCGGAGGATTTGCGGGTGGCGACCTTGGGCTGGGTCTCCACCACCTGCTTTTTCAGCGCGCGCAGGGCGGGGGCGAGCTTGCGCGGTGCCTCACCGGCGATGCGGCGCTCCAGGTCGGCGCGGCGGGTGCGCGGCATGCTGTCGAGGCGCGTCTGCCATTCGGCGCGGGCCTCGGCGCCGCGCCGGCCGATGGCGGCCCATGCCGTGCGCACGTCCTCGGGGATGTGGAAGGGGGGGTGCGACCAGCCGTAGATCTCGCGCACGGCCGCGATTTCGGCATCGCCCAGCGGCGAACCATGGGCGCCCGCGGTGTCCTGCTTCTTCGGGCTGCCATAGCCGATGTGCGTGGTGCACTGCACCAGCACCGGGCGGTCGGACCGGGTCGCGGCGCCCAGCGCGCGGTCGATGTCGGCGGGGTCGTGGCCGTCGCACGACAGCACCTCCCAGCCGGCGGCGCGGAACCGCGCGGGCTGGTCGGTGACGCAGGACAGATCGACCGAGCCGTCGATCGAGATGCGGTTGTCGTCCCACAGCACGATCAGGTTGCGCAGGCGCTGCTTGCCCGCCAGTCCGATCGCCTCGTGGCTGATGCCCTCCATCAGGCAGCCGTCGCCGGCCATCACCCAGGTGCGGTGGTTGACCACGCGGGGGCCGAATTCGGCGCGCAGGGCCTCTTCGGCGATGGCAAAGCCCACGCCGGTCGCGAGGCCCTGGCCCAGCGGACCGGTCGTCGTCTCGATCCCCGCGGCATGGCCGTATTCCGGGTGCCCGGCGGTGCGCGCGCCCCACTGGCGGAAGTTCTTCACCTCCTCGATGGTCATGCCCGGCGTGCCGGTCAGGTGCAGAAGGCCATACAGCAGCATGGAGCCATGCCCCGCCGACAGGATGAAGCGGTCGCGGTCGAACCAGTCGGGAGTGCTGGCGTCGAACTTCAGGTGACGCTCGAACAGGACGGTGGCCACGTCGGCCATGCCCATCGGCATGCCGGGGTGGCCGGAGTTGGCGGCCTGCACCGCATCCATGGCCAGAACGCGCAGGGCGCAGGCCTTCATCCAGTGATCGGGGTGGGTCTGGCGCAGGGTTGCGATGTCCACGGGCGATGTCCTTTTATTCGGCTCGGTGGGATGGGCAGGCCATATCAGCCCCGCGCCCAAGATCAAGCGCCGGGCGGGGTGTCGGCGGTCGGGCGCGCGGGCACCGCAGCGATGCAGGGGGGATGCGGTGGGCCGCCGGGTCCAAAACGGGGGGCGCCATCGGGTCGGGCTTTGCGCTAACGTCGGGGCCGCGGGGCGCGGGGCGATTCGTCGCTGTGCCCCGTCCGCCACCGCACGCAGCCCGGGCCGCGGGCCCGTCGTGCGTATGCCAGGGAGCATGTCGATGAGTGAGCTGACCGAGCTTGAGCGGCGCATTGCCGCGGCGCTCGACCGGATTGCCCGCGCCGTGGAGGCGCCACAGCCCGAGCCGGAACCGACGGGGCCCAGCCCCGCCGAGATCGCCCTCCAGGACGCGCTGGAGGCCGAGCGGGCGACCTCGGCGCGGCTGGCCGAGCGGCTGCGTGCCGATGTCGGGCGCCTGGAGACGCGGCTGGCGCAGGCCTCGGCCAAGCTGGAGCGCGCGAACGATCACCTCGACCGGCAGGGCTACGAGTTGCAGCAGCTCAAGCGCGCCAACGCGGATCTGGCGCAGGCCAACGCGGCGTTGATGGCGGGGCAGGGTGACGGCGACGGCGACGAGGCCGCCCTCATCGGTGCGCTGCGCGCGGAGCTGGACGCGCTGCGCGCCGCCCGCCGCGCCGAGGTGGCCGAGCTGGAGGAGCTGATGGCCGAGCTGGCCCCCCTGGCCGAGGCGGGCGCCCCCCAGGGACAGACCGACGCACAGGAGGACCGGCATGGCTGAGCAGAACATTTCCATCGGCGGCAAGGTCTTCGAGGTGGCCTGCCGCGATGGCGAGGAGCAGTTCCTGATCGCCGCCGCCGCAATGCTGGACACCGAGGCGCAGACCCTTCTGGCGCAGGCCGGGCGCATCCCCGAGGGGCGCATGCTGCTGATGTCGGGGTTGATGCTGGCCGACCGCACCGCCGCCGCCGAGGCCGCCCTGGCCGATGCCCAATCGCAGATCGCCGCCATGGAGGCGGAGCTCACCGCGCTGCGCAACGCTCCCCCGCCCCAGCCGGTGCGCGTGGAGGTGCCGGTCATCCCCGAGGGCGTCACCGACCGGCTGGCGGAGTTCGCCGCCCGGGCCGAGGCCCTGGCCGAGCAGATGGAGCACCGCGAGGCCTGACGCCCTGACGCACGGGGGCGCGGCCCCACCGGCGCCGCGCCCCCGTTTGTGTCATCGCACCAGTCCGGACCCGCGCCCGGGTCTTCCTCGAGGGCCCGGGCCGGAGCTGGCGCCGTCAGGCGTTGGCGTCGCGGATCTTGTCGGCGGCGGCCTTGTCGTAGCGCACGCCCTTCTGGTCCAGCAGCTGGTCAAGCTCGCCCGACAGGGTCATCTCGGTGATGATGTCGCAGCCGCCGACGAATTCGCCCTTCACATACAGCTGCGGAATGGTCGGCCAGTCGGAGTAGTCCTTGATCCCCTGGCGGATGTCCTCGTCGGCCAGCACGTTGATGTCGGCGTATTCCACCCCCATGAAGTTCAGCACCCCCGCGACGCGGCTGGAAAATCCGCATTGCGGCATGCTCTTGGTGCCCTTCATGAACAGCACCACGTCATTGTCCGTGACGGTCTGCCTGATCTGTTCCTGCGCGTCGGCCATGTGCCCTTACTCCGGTGCCTTGGTGGTGAGGGCGAGCGCGTGAAGCTCGCCGTGGCTGCCGTCCATCTTGCCCTTCAGGGCAGAGTAGACGGCGCGCTGCTGCTGGACGCGGTTCAACCCGCGAAAGCTGTCGTCGATGACCTCGGCGGCATAGTGATTCCCGTCCCCGGCGAGGTCGGTGATGGTGATGCGGGCCTGCGGAAAGCTCTCGCGCAGCAGGTCCTCGATTTCCTCGGCCGAGATCGGCATGCGCGGCGGCTCCTTCTGTCTGTGCTGTTGCGGCGGCCGGTGGGAACGCGACCGCCCCTTGATGGCCGAGAGGTAATCGCCGTCCTGCGGCGTGGCAAGGTGGCCCGGACGCTCAGGCAAAGCGCGCGGCCAGCGCCCCGCGCCACAGCGCCACCAGATCGGCGAGCGGTGCGCTGTCGCCCCCCAGCGAAACCGTGTCGCCCCCGAAGCGGCCGACATGGCTGACCGGCACGCCCGCGGCATGGCCCGCGACCATCAGCGCCTCGGCCTGGTCGAAGGAACAGGCTACGAGGTAGCGCGCCTGATCCTCGCCGAACAGCTCGGTCATCGTGGCGGTCTCCAGCGTCACGCCGACCCCGCCGGCCGCCGCCATCTCGAACGCCGCCAGCGCAAGGCCACCATCCGACAGGTCGGTGGCCGCCCCGATCAGCGCGCGGTTGTCGCGCACGAAGGCGCCGTGGCGGGCCTCCTGCCCAAGGTCCACGTCGGGGGCGTCGCCGCCCTCGATGCCCCAGGCCTCCAGCACCAGCGCGGACTGGCCCAGATGGGTGCCCGGCGCGCCGATCAGCAGCGCCACCATCCCCGCCCCGGGCGCCGCCGGGATCACATCGTCGAGGTGCGCGAGCAGGCCCACCGCGCCGATGGTCGGCGTGGGCAGGATCGCGTGGCCGTCGGTTTCATTGTAAAGGCTCACGTTGCCCGACACGATCGGCATGTCGAGGGCGCGGGCGGCCTCGCCGATGCCCTCGATCGCGCCGACGAGCTGGCCCATGATCTCGGGCTTCTCGGGATTGCCGAAGTTCAGGTTGTCGGTGGCCGCCAGCGGCTGCGCGCCCACCGCGCACAGGTTGCGATAGGCCTCGGCCATGGCCTGGCGGCCGCCCATGCGCGGGTTGGCGCGCACATAGCGCGGGGTCACGTCGGCGGTGAAGGCCAGCGCCTTGTCGGTGCCGTGCACCCGCACGATGCCCGCGCCCTGGCCCGGGGTGCGCAGCGTGTCGGCGCCGACCTGGGTGTCGTACTGCTCCCAGACCCAGCCCTTGTGGGCGTGGTTGGGGCTGGTGATCAGCGTCGTGAGCGCCGAGAGGGGCGGAAGGTCCGGCAGATCGGGCAGGGGCGCCGGCGCCGGCGTCTCCACCCAGGGGCGGTCGTACTCCGGCGCTTCGCCCGACAGCGCGCGCAGCGGCAGGTCGGCCATGGTACGGCCCTGGTGGAGGATCAGAAAGCGATCCTCGGGGATGGTCTCGCCGACCACGGCGAAATCCAGATCCCATTTGTCGAAGATGGCGCGCGCCTCGGCCTCGCGCTCGGGGCGCAGGACCATCAGCATCCGCTCCTGGCTTTCCGACAGCATCATCTCGTAGGCGCTCATGCCCGCCTCGCGGCACGGCACACGGTCGAGGTCGAGGCGGATGCCAAGGCCGCCCTTGTCGCCCATCTCCACCGCCGAACAGGTCAGGCCCGCCGCCCCCATGTCCTGGATGGAGATCACGGCGCCGGTCTCCATCAGCTCGAGGCACGCCTCCAGCAGGCGCTTTTCGGTGAACGGGTCGCCCACCTGGACGGTGGGGCGCTTCTCCTCGGTGCCCTCGCCGAACTCGGCCGAGGCCATGGTGGCGCCGCCGACCCCGTCGCGCCCGGTCTTGGCCCCGAGGTACACCACCGGCATGCCGACGCCGCTGGCCGCGGAATAGAAGATCGCGTCCGCCCGCGCGATCCCGGCGGCAAAGGCGTTCACAAGGCAGTTGCCGTCATAGCTTTCGTGAAAGCGCAGCTCGCCGCCCACGTTGGGCACGCCGAAACAGTTGCCGTAGCCGCCGATGCCCTCGACCACGCCGCGCAGCAGATGCGGCGTGCGCGGATGCTCGGGCCGGCCGAAGCTCAGCGCGTTCATCGCGGCAATCGGTCGCGCCCCCATGGTGAAGACGTCGCGCAGGATGCCGCCCACCCCGGTCGCCGCGCCCTGCGTCGGCTCGATGAAGGAGGGGTGGTTGTGGCTCTCCATCTTGAACACCACGGCCAGTTTCGCGCCGTCGGGGCCGTCGCCGATGTCGACCACGCCCGCGTTCTCGCCGGGGCCGCAGATAACCTGCGGGCCGGTCGTGTGCAGGGTGCGCAGCCATTTTCTGGAGGATTTGTAGGAACAATGCTCGTTCCACATCGCCGAGAAGATGCCCAGCTCGGTAAAGCTGGGAGGGCGGTTCAGCAGCCGCAGGATGCGGGCGTATTCCTCGGGCGTCAGCCCGTGCTCGGCGATCAGCGCGTCGGTGATCTCGGGCTCGGGCGGCGCTGCGTGCGCGCGGGCGGGCGTGTCGGGCTCGGACATGGCAACAATCCCCAGGGTGGCGGCGGCCCCCCTCTACGCCATGACCGGCCGCTGCGGAAGGGGCAGGGCAGCTTGCCCGGATCGCGTTTGCATGCTATTGGATACGCCGTCCGGGGGGAGGGTCGCCATGCCGATGACGCACCACAGCCTGCTGTCGCCGATGGGGCAGATGTGCCGCACCGTCAGCGCAACGTTGATCGCCGGGGTCTGGCGCTCGCGCTCCATCGCGGAGGTGGAGGGGCGCATCAAGCGGCTTGGCCTGCGCGAACAGGCGGGCGTCGTCGGCGGCGTGCTCGGGCTGTTGCTGCTGCTCAGCCTGTTTGCCGCGCAGTTCGGCATTCCCGGCCTGCTGGTGTTCTGGCTTGGGGTCATCGCGCTGGTGAACTGATCCGCGTCCGCCCGACCGGCCGCGCCCGGCCGACTCGTAGCGATCCGATATTTTTTTCGGTTTCGGTGATCCGCCTCGCGGGACCCTGCGTATTGCTTGGACAACACGCAAAAACAGGGAACCGGATCATGGGTGAGATTGTCGCAGTCCTGAGCCTTGGCACGCTGGGTGCCGTTCTGGCGTTCGCCTACGCCTCGGTGCGGGCGATGGAGAAGTTGCGCGCCGAGGGTGGTCGCAAGTCCACGCTGTCGCGCGACGGCGCCGCCGAGCGGCTGGCCGAACTGCGCGCAGAGGTGCGTGTGGACGGTCGCTGAGGCGCACACCGCGTCGACCATGTGCGGGGGGCGGTCCGGTCGGGCCGCCCCTTTGCATTTCCCGCTGTCTGCCCCTGTGGCGACGGGTCAGGGGAGACGGGCCAAAAAAAAGGCCGAGCTCAAGGCTCGGCCCAAGTCCAACAGGGAGGTAGAAGGTTCCGGCCTCGACCATCGCCTTCTGTCTACAGAAGTAGGCCGCACCCCGACCCGCTGCAACCTCGGAGTGCCCAAGGTCTGTGCATTTCCGCAATGCGTTGCGCGCATGCCTCACCCATGGCGGGAGCGATCGAGCAATCTGGGGTTGTGCCTGGGCCGTCAGCGCCGGCGCCGATCCGCCACGATTTCCTCCAGCACGAAGTCGCGAAAGGCCGCCACGCGCTTGGAATGGCGCAGTTCTTCCGGATAGGCGAGGAACACCGGCACTTCGTTGCTTTCGACATCGGGCAGCACCCGCACCAGCTCGGGCGCGTCGCGCGTGATGTAGTCCGGCAGCACCCCGATCCCGGCATCCCCCAGCACCGCCTGCAACACCCCGAAATAGGTGTTCACCGTCAGGGTGGAGCGCATGGTGTTGGCCAGAAGCCCGTGCACCATCGCCGCCGAGGCGGCCGTCTGCGGGGTGGTCGGATTCTGGCACACCAGCCGGTGCTGCGCCAGATCGGCCAGCGCCGATGGCGTCCCCCAGCGTTCCAGATACCCCGGCGTGGCATAGAGCGCGATGCGCACGCTCATCAGCCGCTTGCGGATCAGGTCGGCCTGGCTGGGCTCCTTCATGCGGATCGCAAGGTCGGCCTCGCGCATCGGCAGGTCGAGCACGCGCTCCTCCAGCATCAGGTCGATTCGCAGCTCAGGGTAGCGCGCGAACAGCGCCGACAGCCGCGGCGCCAGCCACAGCGTGCCGAAGGCGGTGGTGGTGGTCACGCGCAGCTCTCCGAAGACCTCGTCTTCGCTGTCGCGGATGCGCGCGGTGGCCGCGTCCAGCCGCTGCGCCATGGCGCGGGTGGCGTCGAACAGCAGCTCGCCCTGTTCGGTCAGGATCAGCCCGCGGGCGTGGCGGTGGAACAGGTTGGTGTCCAGCGCCTCCTCCAGCGCGCGGATCTGCCGGCTGACGGCGGATTGCGACAGATTCAGCGTCTCACCCGCATGGGTGAGGCTGCCGGCATCCGCGACGGCGTGAAAGATCCTGAGCTTGTCCCAATCCATCAAAGATACATCTTTTCCAAATGACATAAGAGTGTGTCACGCTTGGACATAGTCGCTGGCCGCCCACCGAGAAAGCCATTTCGGAAAGTTTGTGGTTGGTAGGTCAGTAATCGTGACCTAAGCTGGCGGCCAGACTCACACCTTGGGAGGGGTGCTATGACACGGCAGGATGTGCGGCTGTCCGACCGCTTCGATCTGGAGCGGTCTCCGGTTCTTCTCAATGGCACGCAGGCGCTGGTGCGGCTGATGCTGACGCAGGCGGCGCGCGACCGTGCGGCGGGGCTGAATACCGCGGGCTGTGTCACCGGCTATCGCGGTTCGCCGCTGGGGGCGGTGGACATGCAGATGAACCGCGCCAGGGCGGAGCTGACGGCCGCCAATGTGCTGTTCCGCGAGGGGCTGAACGAGGATCTGGCCGCCACCGCGCTGTGGGGCACCCAGCAGGCCGAATTGCGCGGCGAGGGGAAATACGACGGCGTTTTCGGCCTGTGGTACGGCAAGGGGCCGGGGGTGGACCGCTCGGGCGACGTGATGCGGCACGCCAACATGGCCGGAACCTCGCCCCACGGGGGGGTGCTGATGGCGATGGGGGATGACCACACCGGCGAATCCTCCACCACGCTGCACCAGTCCGACTGGGCGATGGTGGATGCCTACATGCCCGTTCTGTCGCCCGCCGGCGTGCAGGAGCTGATCGATTTCGGCGTCGTGGGGTACGCGCTGTCGCGATTCGCCGGTGTCTGGGTCGGGCTGAAGACCATGAAGGAGAACGTGGAGGCCACCGCCGTCATCGACGGCGATCCCCACCGCATGCAGCTGGTGCGCCCCGACCTTGCCATGCCCGAGGGCGGTCTGAACATCCGCCTGGTGGACACCCCGGTGGCGCAGGAAGCCCGCATGATCGACCACAAGCGCTTCGCCGCCGAGGCGTTCGGCCGCGCCAACCGGCTGGACCGCCGGGTGTGGGGCAGGCCGGGGGCGAAGATCGGCTTTGTCGCGGCGGGCAAGAACTGGCTCGACCTCGTTCATGCGCTGTCGCTGCTGGGCATCGACGGGGCCGAGGCGGAGCGGCTGGGCATCACCACCTACAAGGTCGCCATGACCTGGCCTCTGGACATCGCGAGCTTGCGCGAATGGGCCGAGGGGTTGGACCTGATCGTGGTGGTCGAGGAAAAGCGCAAGCTGATCGAGGTGCAGGTCAAGGAGGCGATCTTCGACGACCGCCGTGGTCGGCGCGTCTATGGCTGGCACAAGGGCGACGCGGTCCGCGATGGCCGGCGGGTGGAGATGTTCCCCACCCGCTACCAGCTCGACCCGATCATGATCGCCGAACAGATCGGCGCCGTGCTTCTGGAGGAGGGCCGCCGCACCGACCGCATCGAGGCCGGGATCGCGGCCCTGGCCGAGGCGCGGCGCGCCGACAACGCCCCCGACCTGGCCGCGCGCCTGCCGTATTTCTGCGCGGGCTGCCCGCACAACACCTCCACCCGGGTGCCCGAGGGCTCGCGCGCCTATGCCGGGATCGGGTGTCATTACATGGTGCAGTGGATGGACCGCGACACCGTGGGCTTCACCCAGATGGGCGGCGAGGGGGTCAACTGGGTCGGCGAGGCACCGTACTCCACCCGGCCGCATGTGTTCCAGAACCTCGGCGACGGGACCTACAACCACTCGGGCGTGCAGGCGATCCGCGCGGCGCTGGCGGCGGGCACCAACATCACCTTCAAGATCCTGTTCAACGACGCCGTCGCCATGACCGGCGGGCAGAAGAACGACGGCGGCCTGACCGCGGAACAGATCGCCCACGAGGTCCGCGCCATGGGCGTGCAGCGCGTGGCGCTGGTCTATGACGGCAAGGAGCCCCCCGACTTCTCGCGCTTTCCCGCCGAGGTGGAGCGGCATGAACGCGCCGACCTTCAGACCGTGCAGGAAAAATTCCGGGAGATCCCCGGCGTGTCGGTCATCATCTATGCCCAGACCTGCGCGGCCGAGAAACGTCGCCGCCGCAAGCGCGGGCAGTTTCCCGACATCGACCGCCGCATCTTCATCAACACCGACGTCTGCGAGGGCTGCGGCGATTGCGGCGTGCAGTCCAACTGCGTGGCGATCGTCCCGGCCGAGACCGAACTGGGCCGCAAGCGTGCCGTCGACCAGTCGGCCTGCAACAAGGACTTCAGCTGTCTCAAGGGTTTCTGCCCGTCCTTTGTCACACTGGAGGGGGCGCAACCGAAAAAGGCCGCGACCGCGCAGGTCGATCTGCCGGACCTGCCCGACCCGGTCCTGCCGGAAATCGACGGCACCCATAACCTGGTGATCACCGGGGGGGGCGGCACCGGGGTCGTCACGGTGGGGGCAATCATCGCCATGGCCGCCCATCTGGACGGCAAGGGCGCCGGCATGATCGAGATGGCGGGCCTCGCGCAGAAGGGGGGCGCGGTGCACATCCATTGCCGCATCGCCAAGGCGCCGGACGACATCACCGCCATCCGTGTCGCCACCGGCGAGGCCGACGCGGTCATCGGCGGCGATCTGGTGGTCACCGCGGGCGCGCGGACGCTGGGCCTGATGCGCACGGGCCGCACCGGCGCGGTGGTCAACGACCACGACATCGTCACCGGAGAGTTCACCCGAAATACAGAATTTCGCATCCCTACCAATGACCTGCGGGTCGGACTTCAGGCGCGGTTGCGCGACCGGGTGGATCTGTTCGACGCGACAGAACTGGCGCGCGCGCTGATGGGGGATTCGATCTTCTCCAACATGATGGTGTTCGGCGCCGCCTGGCAGCGCGGGCTGATCCCGCTGACGCAGGAGGCGATCATCCGCGCGATCACCCTCAACGGCGCCGCGGCCGAGGCCAACCAGCGCGCCTTTGCGCTGGGCCGCTGGGCGGTGCTGCACCCCGATCAGGCGGCGCGGATGGTCAGCCCCAACGTGGTGGCCGCCCCCTCGACGCCCGAAGCGCGGATCGCCGTCCGCGCGGCGCACCTGACCGCCTATCAGTCCGCGCGGCTGGCGCGGCGGTACCGCGCGCTGGTGGACCGGGTGGACGACCCGCGCCTGAAGGCAGCGGTCGCGCAGGGCTATCACAAGCTTCTGTCCTACAAGGACGAGTACGAGGTCGCCCGCCTGCACCTGGAGACCGCCGAGAAGGCGCGCGCGGAATTCGACGGGGATTTCCGCATGACCTTTCACCTCGCGCCGCCGTTCCTTCCGGGGCGCGATGCCCAGGGGCGCCCGCGCAAGCGCGGCTTCGGGCCCGGCATCCTGCGGGCGTTCCGGCTGCTCGCCGCGCTGAAGCCGCTGCGGGGAACGCCGCTCGATCCCTTCGGCTACACCGCCGAGCGGCGGATGGAGCGGCGCCTGATTCGCGAGTACGAGGCCGACATCGCCGAAGCGCTGGCCCGCGTCACGCCCGCGACCCTCGACGCCGCGGTCGCGCTGGCGGAACTGCCGCTGCAGATCCGCGGCTTTGGTCCGGTCAAGGCCGCCAACGCCGACGCCGCCGCCCGCCGGCGTGAGGAGTTGCGCGCCGTGCTGCGCGGGCAGGGCACAGCCCTGGCGCAGGCCGCCGAGTGACCGGCCCCGTGTCAGATCGGCCCCGTATCGGACCGGCCCCCGTCACGGAGATGACGCACGCCTGACGTATGCCGCGCCCGGGGGCCTGCGGGATGGCCCGGGGCGCGCGGGGGCGTGGGATGCTCGACAGTGGCGGGACGGAGATGGCGGCGCCGCACACCGAGGCGCTGGCCCGCGACATCAGCTATGCCGCCTCGGCCGGAAGCCGGGTCGGACGTGCCCTGATCCGGGTGGTGGAGAACGCGACCGGCCGGCCGCGGCTGATCCGCCGCGCCGCCGGTTACGGGGCCGAGGTGGCGGCGGGCCGGGACTTCTGGTCGGTGATGACGGCGCGCTACGGGCTGACGCCCGAGGTGTTCCACGGCGCCCTGGAGGACATCCCGCGCGACGGGCCGCTGGTCGTCGTGGCCAACCATCCGTTCGGCATCCTCGACGGGTTGATGCTGGGCCATGTGCTGGCGCGGCGGCGGGACGATTTCCGCATCCTCGCCCACGAGGTGTTCCGCCGCGCCGGGGCGCTGGAGCGTGTGATCCTGCCCATCGCCTTTGACGGCAGCCGCGCGGCGCAGGCGCGCAACCTGCGCACCCGGGCGCAGGCGCTGCAGCACCTGGCCGACGGTGGGGCCATCGGCATCTTTCCCGGCGGCACCGTGGCCACCGCCGCGCGCCCCTTCGGCCGGCCGCTGGATCCGGTGTGGCGCGGCTTCACCGCGCGGCTGGTGGCGCGCGGGGGGGCCACGGTGGTGCCGATGTGGTTCGACGGCCACAACTCGCGCCTGTTCCAGATCGCCAGCCACCTGAACACCACCCTGCGCATGTCCCTGCTGCTGCGGGAGTTCGCCGCGCGGGTGGACCGGCCGGTGCGCATGGCCATCGGCACGCCGATCCCGCCGGCCGATCTGGCGCCGCTGGCGGGCGATGCGAAAGCGATGATGGATTTTCTGCGCGCCGCGACCTATCGCTTGTCGCCTGAGCGGATCGATCCGCGCCTGCTGGGCCATGAGTTCGAGGCCCACCACCGGCGCTGATCGCAGCAGGCGGGAAGGGTGGGCATGGCCGTTGGTGTGTTTGATTCGGGGCTGGGCGGGCTGACGGTGCTGGAGGCGCTGACCCGGCGGCTGCCCGATGTGCCCTTTGTCTATCTGGGTGACAACGCGCATGCGCCCTACGGCACGCGCACGCCCGATGACATCTACCGGTTGACCTGCGCGGGGGTGGAGCGGCTCTGGGATGCGGGCTGTGATCTGGTGATCCTCGCGTGCAACACCGCCTCGGCCGCGGCGCTGCGGCGCATGCAGGAAACCTGGGTGCCGCGCGACAAGCGTGTGCTGGGCGTGTTCGTGCCGCTGATCGAGGCACTGACCGAGCGGCAGTGGGGCGACAATTCCCCCCCGCGCGAGGTGGCGGTGCGCCATGTCGCGCTGTTTGCCACGCCCGCGACCGTTTCCAGCCGGGCGTTCCAGCGTGAACTGGCATTCCGCGCCATCGGCGTGGACGTGGAGGCGCAGCCCTGCGGTGGGCTGGTGGACGCGATCGAGGCCGGCGACATGATGCTGGCCGAGGCGCTGGTGCAGTCCCATGTCGCGGCCCTGCGCCGGCGCATGCCCGCGCCCGAGGCGGCGGTGCTGGGGTGTACCCATTACCCGCTGATGCAACAGGCCTTTGCCGAGGCGCTGGGCCCTGGCGTGCGGGTGATCTCGCAGCCCGCGATCGTGGCCGACAGCCTGGCCGACTATCTGCTGCGCCATCCGGACCTGCGCGGTACGGGGAGGGTGGCGGAGCATCTGACCACCGGCGACGCGCGGATCGTGGGCGCACAGGCCGCGCAGTTCCTGCGGCGGGCCATCGCGTTCCGGTCCGCCTGATGGGGTGCCGCAGACGGTTGGCAAGTCCGCGCCGCCGGGCTAGGGCTGAGCGCCACCACAGGAGGGGGCCGTGGCAGGGAGTGAATGCATGAGCCGCAAGGTCGCGATTCTGGGCGCCAGCGGATACACCGGGGCCGAACTGATCCGGTTGATCGCCACCCATCCGACGATGGACATCGTCGCGCTGTCGGCCGACCGCAAGGCCGGCATGGAAGTGGGGGCGGTGTTTCCGCATCTGGCGCTGGAGGCCCTGCCGCGTCTCCAGCGGATCGAGGAGATGAGCTTCGACAAGGTGGAACTGGTGTTCTGCGCGCTGCCGCACGCCACCAGCCAGGCGGTGATCGCCGGGTTGCCGGGGCATCTGCGGGTGGTGGACCTGTCCGCCGATTTCCGGCTGCGCGACCCCGCCGCCTATGAGACGTGGTACGGCCAGCCCCACGCCGCCCCGCATCTGCAGGCCGAGGCGGTTTACGGCCTGACCGAATTCTACCGCAACGATATCGAGACGGCGCGCCTGGTCGCCGGCACCGGCTGCAACGCCGCCGCCGGGATCTATGGCATCCGGCCCTTGCTGGAGGACCGGGTGATCGACCCCGACCGCATCGTCATCGACCTCAAGGCCGGGGTGTCGGGCGCCGGTCGCACCCTGCGCGAGAATCTGCTGCACGCCGAGTTGTCGGAGGGCACCCACCCCTATGCCGTGGGCGGCACCCACCGCCATCTGGGCGAGTTCGACCAGGAGTTCACCCGCGTCGCCGGTCGCCCCGTCCAGGTGCAATTCACCCCCCACCTGGCGCCGATGAACCGCGGCATTCTGGCGACGATCTATGTCGATGGCGATCCGCAGGCGGTGCACACGAGCCTGTCACGGCGATATGATCTGGAATTCTTTGTCCATGTGCTGCCTTTTGGCGCAGTCCCCTCCACAAGGCATGTGCGGGGCTCCAATTTCGTGCATATTGGGGTTGTGGGCGATCGCATGCCGGGTCGGTCCGTGGTGGTGGTTGCGCTCGACAACCTGACCAAGGGTTCGTCCGGGCAGGCGGTGCAGAACGCCAACCTGATGCTCGGAGCCGAGGAGACCGCAGGCCTGACCCTGCCGCCGGTCTTTCCCTGAATACGGGCGGTGTCGTCCGGGGTCGCAAGAGGCGAAGATGAAGAACATCAAGAAGAAACGCCGGATCCAGATCGTGGCCGTGGCCGTGGTGGCCCTGACGCTGTCGACGGCGCTGATCGGATACGCGATGCGCGACGGGATCAACTTCTTCCGTGCGCCCTCCGACATCATTGCCGCCCCGCCATCCCCGACCGAGGTGTTCCGCCTCGGCGGTCTGGTGGCGCCTGGCACGCTGGTGCGTGGCGACGGCTATGAGGTGCGCTTTGTCGTCACCGATGGCGCGGCCGACGTCCCGGTGGTGTTCGCGGGTGTGCTGCCCGACCTGTTCTCCGAGGGTGAGGGGATGGTCGGCATGGGGCGGCTGGAGGACGGCGTATTCCGTGCCACCGAGATCCTCGCCAAGCACGACGAGACCTACATGCCCAAGGAGGTCGCCGACGCGCTGGAGCGCGCGGGCCACTGGAAGCCCGAGGACGGCGCGCGTGCGTTGCAGGACGCGCTGAACACCGGCGGCTGATACCGGTGCCCCCAGGTTCATCCTGAAATCGACCAGGTGCGTGATTTCGTGTGTTGAGTCTGGCGCCCTTGGCACAACCGTGGGGCGTCAGGCGCTTTTTGGCAGTTTCAGGGTGCCGCAGAGGTCGCGTTGTTCCGCGGTGATGCCGTAGAAGGTGCGTTCTACGATGTGGGCTGTGTGCTTCCGAAGGCGCGCGAAGGTCGGGCGCGGTGCGAGGGCTGGCGGCCTCACCCCTGGCCCTCAGGTGCATGGGCAGGACGCGATCGAGCACCCGGCTCAGGACGCAGATCAGCGCGGGGGCGCGACGACGATCCGGCAGGCGGTGGTGGACCGGTGCGGTCTCGATGTCGGAGTGTGCAGGCCGCGCACGACATCGGCCAGCGCCGGTGGCGTGCTACGGCGTCGGCGGGGGTCAGATTGGCGGGTGGGGATCCGCGCGCCCCTGCCATCGAAAATCTGCACCGTGGCCACGGCCGCCGCCTCCACCGACCAAGAGAAGCGGTCGGGTTTGAGGAGGTCGGTCATCTCGGCCGCGGCGACGGCGCGGAGGATGTCCACCAACTCGGCGTAGGGTCGCACCGGCACCGCCATGGTGCACGCCAGCCGCCGATCGCCCCGGCGATCAGCTCTGCGATAGTCTCCAGGCTCGGCAGGCCCCGGTCGGCCACCGGGATCACACGCTGGATCGGGAAGCGTGCCGGCGCGGTCGCCAGCATGGTCCTGGTCTCGGCCACGTTGCCAGACTGTCAATCGGCATCCGGAATTGACCCCCTGTCAAAGACCCAGCGTGATCATGTCCACCCGCAGGGGCGCACTCCACTCGCAGGTCGCATTGCGCCCCCTGATCGGAATGATGAAGCAGCGCGTCGGCCTTGCCGCGCCGCCAGACGGTCATCATCAGCGCGTCCATGACCCGTGAGGCGTCCCGGTCCGCCTGCATGGACCAGCCGACGACGCGGCGGGAGAGCCGGTCGCGCACGACCGCGACATGGCGCCAGCCTTCCACCGTCCAGATATGGGTAAAGTCGGCCAGCCACTTCCGCTTCGGCCGGTCCGCCTCGAAGTCGCGGTCGGGAATGCTGTCGGCGATGACCGAGCGTTCGCCATCGTCTCTCGGCTTTCCACGCCGCTTGGGCCGCGCTCTCATGGCGTTCCGCCGCATCAGACGTTCGATCCGATGCAGCCCGCAGGCGCGCCCGTCCACGAGGACACCGTGCCAGACGCGGCGGGGGCCATGGGTCCGATCGCTGGCGTTGAGGCGCTTGTCGATGGCGATGACGCGCTTCGCGTCCTCGATCGCCCGGGCGCTGGCCGGGCGGCCCGGCCAGGCGTGGACGCCCGAGCGCGAGACCGCCAGCACCTCGCAGAGCCAGCGGACCGGCCAGATATGCCGGTGCCTTGCAATGAAGGCGAACGTCATGTGTTCGGGCATTCCTTCGGAGCAATGGCAGTCATGCCCTTACGCCCGCGCGAGAAAAGCCGCCGCCCTTACCGGGATGTCACGCTCGAAGACGCGCGAGTTCTGTCGTCAGGACCGCGATCTCGGCCAGCCCGGCGCGCTGCTGCCCGTTTCCGGGAAACGCCGTGACCGGCGCCACCGACGCTGCGCGCATCCAGCGTCGCGGCACGCTCTCGGCCGGATCCCGGCGTGCCTGCGCGACCGACACGCCCCGCTCCGTCACCGGCTTCACTGCCTCGATCCTGAGCTCGCGGATGAATTTCCGTATCGTCACATTCACTCTCCAGTTCCATGGTCACGATCTTGTCTTCGTGTCCACGGAACCGGCAGCAGGCCAGTCCATGGCTCCATGGGCCATGACGTGCCACGACATGGCACCCCGGAACCCGTTGCTGCGTACCGCGTCAGCCGTTGAGGCATTTCACCCCGTCAGCCAGAGCACCCCTCAAAACCCGCCACAACTGTCGAACCCGGGGCGGGGCGGGCATCCGGTCCTGACACAG
>NZ_NHSD01000331.1 GCF_016653255.1 Rhodobaculum claviforme | reverse complement strand
GCAAACGCCCCCTCCCCCAGCGTGCCCGGCGGCAGCGGCTGCCAGTCGTTGGCCGGTACGTCATCGATTCGCCCAAGGTGCGGCACCGCCTCCACCAGCTTGCGGCGCAGCTCGGGCAGCGAATCGAACGGCAGGCGCGTGCCGATCTCGCCCGACAGCGCGCGCAGGATGGCCCAGTTCTCCTTGGCTTCGCCCGGGGCGAACCCCGCGCGCAGCGCCAGTTGCGGGCGGCCTTCGGTGTTGACGAACAGGCCCGGCTCCTCGGTCCAGGCGGCGGCCGGCAGGATGATGTCGGCCCGGTGCGCGCCCCGGTCGCCGTGGCTGCCCTGATAGATCACGGTCGACCCGGCCGGAATGTCGACCTCGTCGGCCCCGAGGTTGAGGATCACCTCCGCCCCCTCCAGCAGCGCCGCCATTCCGCCGTCGCTGACGCAGCCCGCATCCATCGCGCCCACGCGCCCAGCCGCGGTGTGCAGCACCAGGAAGCCCGCCCCCGTGGCCTCGGCCAGCGCCATCGCATGGCCCAGCACCGCCGCGCCATCGGTCCCCGTCAACGCCCCCTGCCCCACGATGACCACACCGGGCGTGTCGTCGCCCGCGGCGTCCCGGACCAGCTGCGCAAGCGCCGCTCGGTCGGCCCCGTGGTCTGTCACGTCATAGGTCAGATCGGCCGGCGGGCCCACGCGGTGCACCTCGGCGCCCAGGGTCCAGGCCTTGCGGATGCGCGCGTTGAGCACCGGCGCCTCGGTCCGCGGGTTGGTGCCGATCAGCCAGATCCGGCGCGCCGCGTCGATGTCCTCGATCGCCGCCGTGCCGACATGGGCCGAGCGGTTGTGCGCGGGCAGATGCGCACCGTCGGTGCGGCACTCCACCTGGCCGCCCTGCCCCTCGACCAGCAGGCGCAGCGCCCAGGCGGCCTCCACCGGGGCCAGATCGCCCACGAGGCCCGCAACCCGCCGCCCCTTCATCGCCGTCGCGGCCGCCGCCAGCGCCTCGGGCCAGGTGGCCGCGCGCAGCTTGCCATTGCTGCGCACATAGGGCCGGTCCAGCCGCTGGCGACGCAGCCCGTCCCAGACGAAGCGGGTCTTGTCGCTGATCCATTCCTCGTTCACGCCGTCGTGGTTGCGTGGCAGGATGCGCATGACCTCGCGGCCCTTGGCGTCCACCCGGATATTCGCGCCGAGGCCGTCCATCACGTCGATGGTCTCGGTCTTGGTCAGCTCCCAGGGGCGCGCGGTGAAGGCGTAGGGTTTGGACACCAGCGCCCCCACCGGGCACAGGTCGATGATGTTGCCCGACAGCTCGCTGTCGATCAGCGCGCCCAGATAGGTGGTGATCTCCGCATCCTCGCCGCGGCCGGTCTGGCCCATCACCGACACGCCCGCCACCTCGGTGGTGAAGCGCACGCAGCGCGTGCAGGAGATGCAGCGCGTCATGTGGGTTTCCACGAGCGGGCCGAGGTCCAGATCCTCGGTCGCGCGCTTGGGCTCGCGATAGCGGCTGAAATCCACGCCATAGGCCATCGCCTGGTCCTGCAGGTCGCATTCCCCGCCCTGGTCGCAGATCGGACAGTCGAGGGGGTGGTTGATGAGCAGGAACTCCATCACCCCCTCGCGCGCCTTCTTGACCATGGGCGAGTTCGTCCTGACCACCGGCGGCGCGCCATCGGGCCCGGGGCGCATGTCCTTGACCTGCATCGCACAGCTGGCGGCGGGCTTGGGCGGGCCGCCCACGACCTCCACCAGGCACATCCGGCAGTTGCCCGCGATGGACAGCCGTTCGTGGTAGCAGAACCGCGGGATCTCGATCCCCGCCAGCTCGCAGGCCTGGATCAGGGTCATCTCGGGCGGGGCCTCGATCTCGTGGCCGTCGATGATGATCTTTCGCAACTCGGTCATGGCTCCGTCCCCGGTCAGTCGACCCGCATCAGCGAGCCGAGATAGCTTCCCTGGTCGATCTCGCGCAGGCCCGCGCGGCAATAGCTGTCGGCGTCGCCCGCCACCACACCATTGGCGGCCAGCCAGGCGTCGCGGCGGCGCTCCATCGCGGCGCGGGCCTCGGGATCGTCGAGATACGCCTCGATGCTGCGGCGGGTGTGCCCCAGCGCGATGGCGCGGTTGTAAAGCTTCAGCGCCTCGGCGCGCACCACCCAGCGGCGCTCCGAGATGGTGGGGCAGTTGCGCCGGATCTCGTCGCCGATCGCCGCCGCCAGAAGGCGGCCGTCGATGTGCGCATCCTCGCGCAGCGGCGCAGGCTCGGCGCCCGCCGCAGGGGCCGACACCGCCAGCCCGAGGCCCAGCGCCAGCAGCACCGGCCGCAGGGCGGCCACGGCGGTCACTCCGCGGCCACCGCGGCGGCCGGACGGCTGCGCCGATTGGCGATGCGAGCCTCCACCTCGGGGCGGAAGTGGCGCATCAGCCCCTGGATCGGCCAGGCGGCGGCATCGCCGAGGGCGCAGATCGTGTGGCCCTCCACCTGCTTGGTGACATCGAGCAGCATGTCGATCTCGGACGGGTCGGCCTCGCCCGACACCAGCCGCTCCATCACGCGCATCATCCAGCCGGTGCCCTCGCGGCAGGGCGTGCACTGGCCGCAGCTTTCGTGCTTGTAGAATTTCGCAAGCCGCCAGATCGCCTTGATGACGTCGGTGCTCTGATCCATCACGATCACGGCCGCCGTGCCCAGGCCCGACTGGTGTTCGCGCAGCCAGTCGAAATCCATGATCCCGTCACTGATCGTGCCGGCCGGAAGCAGCGGCACCGAGGCGCCACCGGGGATCACCGCCTTGAGGTTGCCCCACCCGCCGCGAATCCCGCCGCAATGACGGTCGATCAGCTCGCGGAAGGGGATCGACATCTCCTCCTCGACCACGCAGGGGCGGTTCACATGGCCCGAGATCGCAAAGATCTTGGTGCCCGCGTTGTTGGGTCGCCCGAAGCCCGCGAACCACTGCGCGCCACGGCGCAGGATGGTCGGCACGACGGCAATCGATTCGACGTTGTTCACCGTGGTCGGACAGCCGTAAAGGCCCGCGCCCGCCGGAAACGGCGGCTTCATGCGCGGCATGCCCTTGCGCCCCTCCAGGCTCTCCAGCAGCGCGGTTTCCTCGCCGCAGATATAGGCGCCGGCGCCGTGGGCGAGGTACAGATCGAAATCCCAGCCGGATTTCGCGGCGTTGCGGCCCAGCAGGCCCGCCTCGTAGCATTCGTCGATGGCGGCTTGCAGCGCCTCACGCTCGCGGATGTATTCGCCGCGGATGTAGATGTAGCAGGCATGCGCGTTCATCGCGAACGACGCGATCAGGCACCCCTCGATCAGCGTGTGCGGATCGTGGCGCATGATCTCGCGGTCCTTGCAGGTGCCCGGCTCGCTCTCGTCGGCATTGACCACCAGATAGGCCGGGCGCCCGTCGCTCTCCTTGGGCATGAAGGACCACTTCAGCCCGGTGGGAAAGCCCGCCCCGCCGCGTCCGCGCAATCCGCTGGCCTTCATCTCATCGATGATCCAGTCGCGGCCCTTCTGGATCAGGGCCCCGGTGCCATCCCACTGGCCACGCGACCGCGCCCCCTTCAGAGAGCGGTCGTACATGCCGTAAAGGTTGGTAAAGATACGGTCCTCGTCCTTGAGCATCCGTCGGTCCCCGGTTCCAGTGTCACCCGCCGCGGCGCCCGCGGCAGACAGAAATTGCATGTCACCTGTCACGTCGGCCGATGGGCCGCCCCGTCAAGCGCCTGCGATCAGTTGCCGCCCCGGTTCCTCCAGAGCCGCCAGGTCACGAACAGCGCCCAGCCAAAGGCCGCCAGCGCCATCAGGTCGAACAGGAAGACGAACCGCGCCTCCCAGCCCATCTCGCCGCCCAGCCACTGGGCGCCCATCCAGAACAGCATGGTCCCGGCCATCACGGTCGCGACCATCCGTGCCTGCGCCCCCTGGGCGCGCTCGTCATCATCCGGCCTGCGCATCGCTCCCCTCATCCGTTGCGCGCAGCGTCCCCTTCGGCTGCGTCCTGCGCCACCAGGGCACTGGCCTGCTCCACCCAGCCGTCACGGCTGACACGGCCCCGGAACCCCTCCAGGTTCTCGTCCCACCACGCGACATCGGCCTCGGACCACTGCGCGATCTGGGCAACGCCCGTCACGCCGCGATCCAGCAGGCTCTGCGCCAGCTTGGGGCCGACGCCACGGATGCGCTGGAGGTCCTCCACCGCATCCGTCGCCGCACCCGCGGGCGCATCCCCGGCGGCCGCGGTCGGCGCCGCCTCCGGGGATGCGGCGGGCTGTGCTGCGGGGGGCGCCGCCGACGGCGCGGCCATCGGCTGCGACGCAGAGGGCGCACGCCCCGCCGATCCGACGGGCACCGGACCCGGCAGCGGACGGCAGAACAGCAGCGTGAACACCGCCCCCGACGCAAGGAACACCACCCCCGCGGCAAACACCGCCTGGACGAAGCTCCATGCCTCGCTGCGCAACAGCGCGATCACGAGCACGAGGGCCACGAACCCCGCCACGGCCCAGCACGTCAGGCCGCACAGGAACTTCTGCCGTCGGGCAAGGGCGTTCTTCTGTCGTTCATCCATCCGCTGCACGTCTCCCTGATTCAGGTCCCGGCGGTCTCGTCGCCGGTGGTTGCCGCCCGCGCCGCGGGCTTGGCTTCGGTCTTGGGTGCCGGCGCTGCGGCCGCCGTCCGCTGGGCCGCCTGCGGGGCGCGCCCGCTGCCCGGCGCCACCCCGAGCGGGAAGCTGCCGGCCAGCGGCGGCGTCGGCCGGGCAAAGATGAAGTAGTTGAACAGCCCCACGCTGACGAACACCACGGCCGCCATGAAGATGGCCTGGATCACGCCCCACCCGCCCAGCACGAGCAGGAGCACCCACACAAGGGCCGCAAGGCCCGCGGCGCTGCCCCAGCTGAAAACAAGGGTCTCGAGGGTGGCTTTTTGCTTGGTCGCCATGGTCTTTCTCCCACGCTTGGTTGACGCAAAGTTGCGCGACCAAGTGTAACGCGTCCGTGCGGCGCTGTCTTGTGTGGTTTACAGCCTCACTGTCCAATCCATCTGACACATACCCCCGTCATCCCCGACGTTCCGTCCCGTCGATCCGCTTGACCGTATCCCCGAGCGCCAGCGCCAGATCGACCGAGGCGTTGTGCGCGAGCCGCGCGCCCTCGGTCAGCGTGGTGGCGCCGCCGGCGGGCTCGCTGGCGAACCGGCCGGACTGGGACCCGGGCGGCGGCACCCGACCCGCGGCCAGCTCATCGAGGATCCAGCCCAGCCGCTCGGCCGTCAGGTCCTCGTAGTAATCCTTGCCGATCTGGGCCATCGGCGCGTTGGCGCAGGCGCCGAGGCACTCGACTTCCTCCCAGCTGAACTTGCCGTCGGCCGACAGCGCGTGCGGGCGCTTCGCAATGCGCTCCTTGCACACCGCCACCAGATCCTCGGACCCGCACAGCATGCACGGCGTGGTGCCGCACACCTGCACATGCGCGACGGAGCCCACGGGCGACAGCTGGAACATGAAGTAGAAGGTCGCCACCTCCAGCGCGCGGATGTAGGCCATGCCCAGCATCCCCGCGACATGCTCGATGGCGGGGCGCGTCAGCCACCCCTCCTGCTCCTGGGCGCGCCACAACAGCGGGATGATGGCGCTGGCCTGGCGGCCCTCGGGGAACTTGGCGACCTGCGCCTCGGCCCAGGCCTGGTTGGCGGGGGTGAAGGCGAAGCTTTCGGGCTGATCGGGGTGCAGACGGCGCAGCATCAGGTGCACGCCTCGGTGGTCAGCCGCAGCCCCTCGGCCGAGGCCGGCACGACGGCGCGGCCGTCCGCCAGCAGAACCGCCACGATCTCGGCCAGCTTGGCGTCGTTGAAGCCGGTCGCGGCCTCGATGGCCGACGCCTGGGCGTCGGTCTGCACGATGCAGCCGATCTGCTCCACCGCGGCGACGAAGGTGTCGATTTCCGCCGCGCTGGGCTCGGCCAGGGCGGGGGCGGCAACGGTGGCCAGCAGGGTGGCGAACAGAACAGGTTTCATCGGTCGATCTCTCCGAACACGACATCCATGGTGCCGATGATGGCG
The DNA here is from genome assembly GCF_016653255.1 of Rhodobaculum claviforme. GTDB lineage: Bacteria > Pseudomonadota > Alphaproteobacteria > Rhodobacterales > Rhodobacteraceae > Rhodobaculum > Rhodobaculum claviforme. The sequence continues at coordinate 11,775 of NZ_NHSD01000331.1, read as the reverse complement.
GCCACGTCGGCCAGCTGGTGGCCCTTGCAGACATGGTCCATCGCCTGAAGGTGCAGATACCCGGGCGCACGGATCTTGGCGCGGTAGGGCTTGTTGGTGCCATCCCCCACCAGGTAAACGCCGAACTCGCCCTTCGGTGCCTCAACCGCGGCATAGACCTCGCCCTCGGGGACGTGGAAGCCCTCGGTGTAGAGCTTGAAGTGATGGATCAGCGCCTCCATCGAGGTCTTCATCTCGCGCCGCGGCGGCGGCGTGATCTTGCCGCGCGCCAGCACGTCGCCCGGGGTCACGCGCAGCTTGGCGATGCACTGGCGCATGATCTTCAGGCTCTCGGTGATCTCGGCCATGCGGCACAGATAGCGGTCGTAGCAGTCGCCGTTCTTGCCCACCGGGATCTGGAACTCGAACTCGTCATAGCATTCATAGGGCTGCGCGCGCCGCAGATCCCAGGCCAGGCCCGAGCCGCGCGCCATCACCCCCGAGAACCCCCAGTCGAGGATCTCCTGCTGGTTCACCACGCCGATGTCGCAGTTGCGCTGCTTGAAGATCCGGTTCTCGTTCAGCAGGTCGGCGATGTCATCGAGAACCCTGGGGAACGTCTCCATCCACGCCTCGATGTCGTCGAGCAACGCCTCGGGGATGTCCTGGTGCACGCCGCCGGGGCGGAAATAGGCGGCATGCAGGCGGGCCCCGCAGGCGCGCTCGCAGAACACCATCAGCTTCTCGCGCTCCTCGAAACCCCACAACGGCGGCGTCAGCGCGCCCACGTCCATCGCCTGGGTGGTGACGTTCAGAAGATGGCTCAGCACCCGGCCGATTTCCGCGAACAGCACCCGCAGAAGCGAGGCCCGGCGCGGCACCTCCACCCCCGTCAGCTTCTCGATCGCCAGGCACCAGGCGTGTTCCTGGTTCATCGGGGCGACGTAATCCAGCCGGTCGAAATAGGGCAGGTTCTGGAGATAGGTGCGGCTTTCCATCAGCTTCTCGGTGCCGCGATGCAGCAGGCCGATGTGGGGATCGCAGCGCTCCACGATCTCTCCGTCCAGCTCCAGGACAAGCCGAAGAACCCCGTGCGCCGCAGGGTGTTGCGGGCCGAAGTTCAGGTTGAAGTTGCGGATCTTCTGCTCCTTGGTGATCACGTCACCGCGGGCGTCGCGCAGAATGTCTCCGTCCATCAGTCGTTCCTTCCCTTGGCCGGGCCGCTGCCCGTGCCATTGCCCGCACCCGTCAGCCTGTCGATCCGCGCCGCCATGACCCACAACAGCACGATCAGTCCCAGCGGCACGATCACCACCAGTGACCAGTAGGGGTTGATGTCGAACAGCGGCAGCAGCTTCATCAGCGGGATCACCGTCAGCGCCGCAAGCACGATGAAGACCAGCACCTCCATCACCCCCGTCCCGGCTTGGCGTCGCCCGTCTTCTCGTCCCCCGGAAGGATGTAGTCCGCGCCTTCCCAGGGGCTCATGAAATCGAACTGCCGGTATTCCTGCACCAGGGACACCGGCTCGTAGACGACGCGCTTCAGGCCCTCGTCGTAGCGCACCTCGGTGTAGCCGGTGGTGGGGAAGTCCTTGCGCAGCGGATGGCCGCGAAAGCCATAGTCGGTGAGGATGCGCCGCAGGTCGGGATGCCCCGAGAACAGGATGCCGAACATGTCGAACACCTCGCGCTCGAACCAGCCGGCGCTGGGGTGCAGCGTGGTGATCGAGGGCACCATCTCGTCCTCGCCCACCGCCAGCTTCAACCGGATGCGGTGGTTCTGCCACATCGACAGGAAGTGATAGACCACGTCGAAACGCTTGGGGCGCTCGGGATAATCCACCGCCGTGATGTCCACCAGCGTGCCGAAGTTGCACGCCGGATCCTCCTTGAGGAAGCGCACCACCTCCAGCACCGCGCCGGGGGCGATGCGCAGCGTCAGCTCGCCATGGGCGAGGATGCGTTCGGCCACCTCGGCCTCGTGGCGCATCTCGATATGCTCGGCCAGGACCTCCAGCTGCTCGTCGGAGCCCATGGCGGGGGCAAAGATGTGGTCGGCCATTGCGATGCCTCTCGGATCACTTGGATGGGCGGGCGGGTCCGCACCGTCAGCGTACCGCCGTCAGCGTACCAGCGTGCCGGTGCGCCGGATCTTGCGCTGCAATTGCAGGATTCCGTACAGCAGCGCCTCGGCCGTGGGCGGGCAGCCGGGCACATAGATGTCCACCGGCACCACGCGGTCGCAGCCGCGCACCACGCTGTAGCTGTAATGGTAGTACCCCCCGCCATTGGCGCAGGACCCCATGGAGATGACGTAGCGCGGCTCGGGCATCTGGTCGTAGACCTTGCGCAGCGCCGGCGCCATCTTGTTGGTCAGCGTGCCCGCCACGATCATCAGGTCGGACTGGCGCGGGCTGGCGCGCGGTGCGGTGCCATAGCGTTCGACGTCATAGCGCGGCATGGCGACGTGCATCATCTCCACCGCGCAACAGGCCAGGCCAAAGGTCATCCAGTGCAACGAGCCGTTGCGCGCCCAGTTGATCACATCCTCCGCCGAGGTCAGCAGGAAGCCCTTGTCCTGCAACTCCTTGTTGAGGGTCTGGGTGGTGACCTCGCGGTCCTCGCCGGCGTCGAAGGCGGCCGTGCTCACTCCCATTCCATCGCTCCCTTCTTCCACTCATAGGCGAAACCGGCGGTCAGCACGAACAGGAAGATCATCATCGACCAGAACGCCGTCATCGAGATCTCGCCAAAGGCCACCGCCCAGGGAAACAGGAACGCCACCTCCAGGTCGAAGATGATGAACAGGATCGCGACGAGGTAGAATCGCACGTCGAACTTCATCCGCGCGTCGTCAAAGGCGTTGAAGCCGCATTCATAGGCCGACACCTTTTCCGGATCGGGGCGGCGGACCGCGACGACCAGGGCAGACAGAAGCAGGATCAGCCCGAAGCCCACCGCGACCCCGAGAAAGATGAGGATCGGCAGGTATTCGCTGAGCAGGTTTTCCACGTTCGGTTCCTCCGGCTGGCGTCGTTCAGCTCGCACCAGGTTGACCCACAAGGTAGTGCCGCCCCCCCCTGTCGGTCAACCGCGACTGGCGGGCCGCGACACCAAAGCGTCGCGGCCCCCGTTTGTATGCATCCGCACACAGATTGGATGCGTCAGAGGGTCGCACCCCGCGCGATGGCCCTCAGCGCGCGGACCAGGACGGCGGGCGGCGCTCGAAAAAGGCGGCGATGCCCTCGGCGCTCTCGGGGCTTTCCCAGCAGCGCACCAGCGCCTCGATGCTCTCGGCGATGGCGGCGGCGTCGATCGGCGGGCCGAGGCGACGCACCAGCGCCTTGGCCTCGGCCACCGCGCCGGGCGCGGCGGCGAGGTAGGGCGCGACCTCGGCCGCCACCGCCTCGTCCAGCGCATCGGGCGCCACGGCGTCGGCCAGCAGGCCCAGCCGCACCCCTTCCTCGGCGGTGAAGCGGCGGGCGGACATGAACACCCGGCGCGCCATCGCCTCGCCCATGCGGGCCACGACATAGGGGCCGATGGTGGCGGGAATCAGCCCCAGCCGCGTTTCGGTCAGCCCCAGCCGGCTGCCGGCCACCCCGATGGCCACGTCGCACACCGAGATCAGCCCGACGCCGCCGCCAAAGGCCTGCCCCTGCACCCGCCCGATCAGCGGCTTGGGCAGGGTGTTCAGCGCGCCCAGCATCTCGGCCAGCTTGCGCGCCTCCCGCGCGCGGGTGGGGCCGTCGGCGGCCATCTGCGCCTTCATCCAGCCCAGATCCCCGCCCGCGCAGAAACTCTCGCCCGCGCCGGTCAGCACCACCACCCGCACGGCCGGGTCCCGGCCCAGCCGATCGGCGGCGGCGTGCAGATCGGCGATCATCTCGGCCGACATGGCGTTGTGCTTGTCGGGCCGGTCCAAGGTCAGCGTGGCCACGCCGTGCGCATCGGTCTCCAGTCGGATCGTGGAGGACATCGCGGCGCCTCAGTCGAACCGGCGCAGGCGCGCGATCAGGCTGGAGGTGTCCCACCGGCCCCCGCCCATCGCCTGCACCTCGGCATAGAACTGGTCCACCAGCGCGGTGACCGGCAGCGCCACGCCCTGCTCCTCGGCGGCGCGCAGGCAGATGCCCAGATCCTTGCGCATCCAGTCCACGGCGAAGCCATGCTCGAACTGGCCGTCCAGCATGGTCCCGTGGCGGTTGGCCATCTGCCACGATCCCGCGGCGCCCTGGCTGATGACCTCGACCACGGCGCGGCCGTCCATGCCGGCGCGTTCGCCGAAATGCAGCGCCTCGGCCAGGCCCTGCACCAGGCCCGCGATGCAGATCTGGTTCATCATCTTGGCGATCTGCCCCGCGCCGCTGTCGCCCAGCCGCCGGCAGATCCGGGCATAGGTGGCCATGACCGGCTCGGCCCGCGCGAAATCCTCCTCCGAGCCGCCGCACATGATCGACAGCACGCCGTTTTCGGCGCCGGCCTGCCCGCCCGAGACCGGCGCGTCGATGTATCCCAGCCCGGCCGCGCGCGCGGCGGCGGACAGCTCGCGCGTGACCTGCGCCGACACGGTTGTGTGATCGACGAACACCGCGCCCCGGGCCATGCCCGCGAACGCGCCGTCCCCGCCCAGGCAGACACTGCGCAGGTCGTCGTCGTTGCCCACGCAGGCCAGCACGATCCCGGCGCCCTCGGCGGCCTCGCGGGGGGTGGCGGCGTGGCGGTGGCCGTGTTCGGCCACCCATGCCTCGGCCCTGGCGGTGGTGCGATTGTAGACGCAGACATCGTGGCCGGCCGCCGCGAGGTGCCGCGCCATCGGCGCCCCCATCACGCCCAGGCCCAGATACGCCAGTTTCGCCATGTCGCTGTCCCCCCTTGTCGCGCGCCCGACGATTGCACGGGCGGTATCGAGGGTCTACCTAGCCGCCGACGGCAGGCGCAACAACAGGCAAGCCATGCTCCTCGTTCTCCGCTGGATGATCCGGATCTTTCTCGGGCTTGCGCTGCTGGGCGCGGGGGCCGGGGTGCTGGGCTACCACTTCCTCGCGCGCTCGCTGCCGGACTACGCGGCCACGCACCGCCTCGACGGGCTGGAGGCGGAGGTGGAGATCGTGCGCGACACCAACAACGTGCCCCACATCTTTGCCGAAACCGACGCGGACGTGTTCTTCGGCCTCGGCTTTGCCCACGCGCAGGACCGGTTGTGGCAGATGGTGCTGATGCGCCGCACCGCCCAGGGCCGCCTGTCGGAGATGTTCGGCCCGCGCACCCTGCGCACCGACGAGCTGATGCGCCGGCTTGACCTTGCGGGGCTGGCGCGCGCGTCGGTGGCAGCCCAGGACGACGACACCCGCGCAGCCCTGCAGGCCTATGCCCGCGGCGTCAACGCCTGGATCGAGACCGTCAACCGCGAGGCCCGCGGCCGCGGCGCGCCCGAGTTCTTCGTCTTTCCCTCCGAGGTGGCGCTGTGGCAGCCGGCGGATTCGCTGGCGCTGATCAAGCTGATGGGGGTGCAGACCGCCAGCCACCTGCACCGCGAGGTGCTGCGCGCGCGCCTGTCGCTGGTGCTGGACGAAGACCGCGTGCGCGACCTGATGCCCGATGCCCCCGGCGCGGGCGTCGCCGCGCTGCCGGAATACTCCGAGCTGTTCCCCGACCTGCGCCCCGATCACAGCGCGCTGGACTGGGCGCGCGCGCCGATGTCGCCGATGTTCCCGCCGCCGCTGGGCGGCGCGTCCAACGCCTTTGCCGCGGCGCCGTCCCGCTCGGCCTCGGGGGGCACGATCCTGGCCAACGACCCCCACCTGCCCTTCACCGCGCCGACGATCTGGTACCTTGCGCGGCTGGAGTTGACCTCGGGGGGCGTGATCGGCGCCACCATCCCCGGCATTCCGGCCGTGCTGTCGGGGCGCAACGCGGCGCTGGGCTGGGGGCTGACGACCGCCTATCTCGACGATCAGGACGTCCATATCGAGCAGCTCGACCCCGACACCCCCGGACGCTACCGCACCCCCGACGGCTGGGCCGAGTTCGACACCCGCCGCACCATCGTGCGCGTGCGCGACGCGCCCCCCCTGACGCTGACGCTGCGCTGGACCGACAACGGACCGGTGCTGCCGGGCCACCACGCCGATCTCGGCTCCATCACGCCGCCGGGGCATGTGGCGTCGCTGGCGTGGACGCTGCTCGATGGCGCGGACACGACGATGACGGCGGCGATGCGGCTGATGCGGGCGCGCTCCATCGACGCGGCGCTGGAGGCCGCGGCCCTGCATGTGGCGCCCGCGCAGATGCTGATGCTGGCCGACCGCGAGCGCATCGCCATGCAACTCGTGGGTGCCATGCCCCGGCGCGACGCCCGCCACCAGTCCGAGGGCCGCATGCCGACCCCCGGCTGGCGCGCGGAAAACCGCTGGCAGGGCCGCCTGCCCTTCGAGGCCAACCCCGGCTTTGTCGATCCCGAAGGCGGGCTGCTGGGCAACACCAACAACAAGCCGCTGTCGCGCCCGTTCCCGCTGCATGTCAGCCACGACTGGGGCGACAGCCAGCGCATCCGCCGCTGGACCCGGCTGATGGGCGACCGCGAGGTGCACACCCGCGACAGCTTCATCGAGGCGCAGCTCGACACGGTGTCCGAGGCCGCGCGCACGCTGCTGCCGCTGGTGGCGGGCGATCTGTGGTTCGCCGACGAGGCCGCCCCGGCCGGCACCCCCGAACGCCTGCGCCAGCGCGCGCTGGCGCTGCTGGCCGACTGGAACGGCGAGATGAACGAGCATCTGCCCGAGCCGCTGATCCACGCCGCCTGGATGCGCGCGCTGCAGGACCGCCTGATCCGCGACGAGCTCGGCCCGCTGGCCGCCAGCTTCACCCATGTCGAGCCGCTGTTCATCGAACGGGTGTTCCGCGACATCGACGGGGCGTCGGCGTGGTGCAACGTGCGCCAGTCCTCGCGCCAGGAAAGCTGCGCCGAGATCGCGCGCCTGGCCCTCGACGACGCGCTGCTCTGGCTGTCCGAGCGTTTCGGCAACAACCCCGAGGGCTGGCGCTGGGGCGATGCCCACCAGGCCACCCACGATCACACCGCCCTGGGCGAGGTGCGCGTGCTGCGCCATCTGGTCAACATCCGCCAGTCGACCTCGGGGGGGGACCACACGCTGAACCGCGGGCTCACGGCGGGCACCGGCCCCGATCCCTTCCACAACGTCCACGGCGCGGGCTATCGCGGGGTCTACGACTTCGCCGACCCCGACAGCTCGGTGTTCATCACTGCGACGGGGCAGTCGGGCCACCCGCTCAGCCGCCACTACGACGACCTCGGCGAACGCTGGCGGCGCGGCGACTACATCCCGATGTCCCTGGACCCCGAGCTTGCGCGCGGCGGCGCGGTGGGCATCACCCGCCTGCTCCCACGCTGAGCCCGCGACGACGCCCGCCGGCCCCTCGTGGCCGCCCAGACTGAAGCGCCCAGACTGAAGCCATACCAGCGACAGCCGGTCTGCCCCTGTCTCGGCACCCGACACATGCGCACGCAGGGAGATGACGGAGGAAAGCCCGGGGATGGAGGCGAGTAGGAGATTCGAACTCCTGTACACGGATTTGCAATCCGCTGCGTAACCACTCCGCCAACTCGCCCCGTGGGGTGTGATAGATTTGGGCCCGGGTGGGGTCAAGGGGCGAGTGGGGGTTCAGCGGGCCTGGTCCGGGGAAGGGTCGGTTTCGGGGTGGGCCCCGGGTCCCTGGATCAGCGCCCCCGAACCCGCGGCATGTCCGGGGAACAGGCGGGCATGTTCGCCCTCGCCCATGTAGAGGGTCATGTGCGGGAACGGGATCTCCACCCCGGCCTCGTCGAAGACCTGCTTGACCAGCTCGGTATAGGCGCGGCCGATGCCCCATTGCATGCCCGGCTGCGTCTTGATCCGGCCGCGGACCACCACCGCGGAATCGCCAAGCTCCACCACACCGTGCATCTCGAAGGGGCCGACGATCTGGGGACCGTGCTCGGTGGTCAGCAGCCGGTCGAAAGCGTCCTGCATCAGCCGTTTGACCTGTCCGACGTCCTCGCGGTAGGCCACGCCGATGTTGGCCACATGATAGCCGAACCCGCGCATGAAGTTCGACACCTGCTCGACCGCGCTGAACGGGATCAGGTGATAGGTCCCCGACAGGTCCCGCAGCCCGACCGAGCGGATGGTCAGATGCTCCACCACGCCGGTGATCCCGGCGACGGTGACCACATCGCCCTCGTTCATGGCGTTCTCGATCTGGATGAAGGCGCCGTTGATCACGTCTGACACCAGCTTCTGGCCACCGAACGCGACCGCAAGACCGATGACCCCGGCCCCCGCCAGCAGCGGCGCGATGTTCATGCCCAGCTGCGCCAGCGTCAGCATGCCCGCAAGCACCACCAGAACCACCACAAAGGCGTTGCGAAACAGCGAAAACAGCGTGCGTTCGCGTGGCGTGGGCGCCCGACCGGCCTCGGGGTTGAGGCGGTAGTCGATGAACGACGACACCCCCAGCCACAGCGCCAGCGCCCCGACCAACACCAGCAGCGCCGACACCAGCCGCGAGACCAGGTCGCTGCCGGCCTCGGACGCCAGCCAGCCCAGGAAATCCATCACCTGCCAGGCCTGCGCGATGGCGATCAGCACGACGGCCGCCACCACCAGCCGCACCAGTTGCAGCATCCCCGGCACAAAGGCGTTCAGCCGCCGTTCCAGCAGCGGCAGGGTGTGGCGCAGGTCCTCGGGCAGGCGCAGGCCGGCGGCGATGGCGCGCGCGATCAGCACCGTGGCCGCCACCCCGGCGACCACAGCCACCACCGACTGCACCGTCGCCTTCAGCATGAAGGTCAGCGCGTCGGCGGGGCTGGCCGACCAGATCACGAACAGCGCCACCAGATAGACGATCGCCAGCAGGTGCCACACCAGGCCCACCCCCGCCATCAGCCGTCCGAGGATATCGTCGGGGTCGCGCCGGTTGCGCGCGCGCAGCGCCTCGCGCACCGGCACGCGGTTCTGCAGGACGATCAGCACCGCCGTCATCAGCGCGGTCACGACGATCAGAAGCGTCAGGCTGCGCCCCACCGTCGGCGAGACCGCCGCATTCACCACCGGCACCGCCAGCAGCACCCCGTACCCCAGCAGGCTGAGCAGCCGCGACGACCAGAAATACCAGTAGGCGGCGGTCTCGTCCGACATCGGCGCAAAGCGCAGCTGGCCATGGCGCGGGGCCAGCATCACGCGGGGCACGACCTTGGCCAGCTCGATCAGCAGAAAGGCGTTGAGGAACAGCGTCTGGTGGATCTCCATCGTGCCGGTCTCGCCGGTGGCCAGCGCCACCGCATAGCCCCCCGCCCAGGCGATCACGATGCCCAGCACATCGGTCAGCGCGAACGCCACCAGCCGCGCCCCGGACACCAGCCATCCGCCAGCGCCGCGCCGCTCCGACAGGTAGCGAAAGAACCGGTGACTGGGCAGGCGCACCAGAAAGAACAGCCCCAGGGTGACCGTCGCGACCAGCGCCACGGCCACCAGCCCCGCCTGCACCTCGGCCCAGTCCACCGCCTGCGCACCGGTGACAACCGACAGCACATCGCCCGCCGACCGGCCGATGGCCACGGCAAAGCTCGAGGCCTGCTCGCCCAGGTCGCGGGTGTACTCGGCGATTTCCCGCACGAGGGGTGTCGCGGTCGGCGGGGCGGCCGGTTCGGGCGCGACGCCCGCGGCCTCGGCGCTGGCCAGCAGCTGGGCGATCAGCGCCTCGCGCGCCCCTTCGTCGCGCAGCAGATCGGCCAGTGCGCGCGCCGCGTCACCGTTCGCGGCGGGGTCCCGGGGGGGCTCGGCGGCGGTCTGCGCCAGCGCAGCCAGCGGCAACCAGAGCACAATCCCCAGAGCACTCACCCATCCCCGGATCGCATGACGCATGACGGCCTCTTTCGTTTCCCGAGGCGGATCATAGCGTCCGAGGCCCGCGAACGAAACCTGAGGCCCGCCTGCACCCATCCCCGGCCCGTCCTGTGCCGATCCTGGGCCCATCCGGTGCCCGCGCGCAGCCACTGCGCAAACTGAGGCCTTGATCTTGCCCCCCCGCTGGCATACGCGTGCGCCTCGACAGGGGTATAGCTCAGTTGGTAGAGCATCGGTCTCCAAAACCGAGGGTCGGGGGTTCGAGTCCCTCTGCCCCTGCCAGATCCACCAGACCAGGTCGTTGACTTGCCCGGGGCGGTTCCGGCATGCGGCCTATCGGTGATGTCGGGTCGGCACAGGCGTTCCAGCCGGGCCGTCCCCCCTTGCGCCCTTCCTGCGGACCAGTGATTCGAGATCCCGGCACAGGGGGCTGACGCAGCCGCGCGCCCCGCCTGCGGCCGATCGCGGACGGGGCCGCTCGGTGCATCGGCCGGGGCTGGACCTCCGTGCGGACGCCCGGAATGGCGAGGGTGTGATCGAGGCGCTGCGGCGCGCCGCTGGCCCTGCCGGTCATCGGGCCCGCAGGGGAGCCGAACGGAATCCCGTGACCGCGCCGGTCCGGCGTGCCGGATCGCCATGGTCGGGCGGGCGGCCGGATGGCATGGGTGGACCGCCTGTGGCGGTGCGGGCTGGATCCTGCCGAAACGAGGGCCGGAACGAGGGCCGGAACGACAGGCCGGAACCCCGGGCAACCCCGCGCCCGGACCGACCGCCGCGCGGCCCGCAGGGGGCCTAGCCGGCCTCGATCAGGGCCAGGATCTCCGCCCGCAGCGCGCCGACCTCGGCGCGGGCGGGGGCGGCGCGGGGGCCTTCGACGGCGGCGCGGCCGCGGCCCAGCGCCTCGGCATAGGCAACGCGGTTGGCCAGCGTCGCCTCGGCCAGATCGGCCTCCATCGCGCGGGCGGCGGCGCCCACCTCGGCCGCCAGACGGGTTCCAGGCCGCGTGCGGTTCAGCACCACCAGCGCGCGCTTGCCCTCGCGCCGGCACAGATCCAGCACCCCTTCCGTCGCCCAGATGTCCATATGGCTCATGGAGACCGGCACAACGACAAGGCTGGCCACGCGCAGCGCCGGGCGCAGGTCGGCGTCGGCCTTGGGCGGGGTGTCGACGATCACGACATCCGCCCCCCGCTGCAACCGCTCGCATTCATACGACACCCCCCAGGCCGAGGCGGTCGCGAACTCGAAATCCTCGGTCCCGCCGTCGCGGCGGGCAAGGAACCAGCGACCAAGGCTGCCCTGCGGGTCGGTATCGAGCAGCGCCACCCGCGCCCCCTGCTGCGCCATGGCCACCGCCAGATTGATCGCGAGCGTCGTCTTGCCCGAGCCGCCCTTCTGTTGTGCCACAGTGATCACATGCGCCATCGCCACCTCGTCCGCCGCAGCCAGGGGGCAGACTAGCCGACTCGGGCGGGACATGCACGGATGTCTTGGCCGGCGGGTGTCGCGGGTGGGTGTCCTGGCAGGTATGCCCACCGCCGCCCCCGGGTGATCGCGGCCGCGCAGCTGATTCGGACGCTGCATCGGGGCGCGTGGCCATCCCTGCGGCCCTCGGGCCGAGGCCGGGACGGCGGCGGACGCCCACACCGCGCGCACACTCCGGCGCGCACCCCGCAGGAAAGCGCGCGCAAGCCCTGAAAACGATTGAACCGTATCGGAACATGATGAACACTTTGCCAAGGCGGTTTGTCGTTAAGTTCAGTGTTCCCATGGTGCCACGCCCCTTGCCCCTCCTGCTGTGCCTGTTGCTGTCCACGGGGGCGGCGGTCTCGGCCTGCCGGAACTCGTCGATGCGGGTCGACAGTGCCTCACGCTCGGCGCGGAGC
>NZ_NHSD01000330.1 GCF_016653255.1 Rhodobaculum claviforme | reverse complement strand
ATGGGCGGGATGCGGGGACGCGGGGCGCTGTCCGGCGACCCGGTGGAGGGGCTGCGTCGACGGCGCCGCGCGACGGGGCGCCGCGCCCCCGGCGCCGCGCCGCCGATGCCGGCCGCGCGGGGTTCCGGGCGCGATCTTTGACCCTTGACGCGGGCGCAGGGTTGCTACCTCACAACGGCATGACGGACATGCACGCCTTGCCCCCCGCCGCCGATGCGCGGCCTTCTCTCCCGGCGCGCCTGCGCCCCGCGCTGCGCAGCGGGGGGGGCGTGGTCGTCGCGGTCGGCATCGGTGCGGGGGGGCTCGCGCTCTGGGCGGGGCTGCCTCCGGCGGTGCCGCTGCTGGCGCTGGCGGCGGTGGTGGTGCTGGTGGGCGCGGTCCTTGGCGGGCTGTGGCAGGCCGGACCGGCCGAGCGGTTCGCCCCGTGCAGCCGGGTCACGCTGGGGCGTGCGGGTCTGGGGGCGATCCTGGTGGGCCTGTTCGCGGCCCCCGCGGCGCTGGCACAACCGCCGCTGGCCTGGGTGGCGGTGGCCATCGCGGCGACGGCGCTGGCGCTGGATGGCGTGGACGGATGGCTGGCGCGCCGCCGAAACGAGGCGACGGCCTTCGGTGCGCGCTTTGACATGGAGGTCGACGCGGCACTGGGTCTGGTTCTGGCCGGTCTGGCGGTGGCGTCGGGCAAGGTCGCGCTCTGGGTGCTGGCGCTGGGGCTGATGCGCTATGGCTTCGTGGCGCTGGCGTGGGTGTGGCCGTGGCTGCTGGCACCGCTGCCCGAGTCGCTGCGGCGCAAGACGGTGTGCGTGATCCAGGTGGGCGTGCTGGCAGCCCTGCTGGCGCCGGCAATCCCGCCGATGCTGGCGACATGGATGGCGGGGGTGGCGCTGGCGGCGCTGGCGGGGTCGTTCGCAGTGGACATCGGCTGGCTGTGGCGGCAGGCGCCGCGGGGGCGCGCGGCATGAGTTCGCTGCGCACGGCGCTTGGCCTCGGGCGGTCGCTGGCGATCTACTACGGGCGGCCCTGGCGGCAGCGCGGGCTGGCGGATCTGTATCGCGGGTTCCTCGGGCCGGGCGATCTGGCCTTTGACATCGGCGCGCATGTGGGCAACCGCACCCGCGCGATGCGGCGCAGCGGCGCGCGGGTGGTGGCGGTGGAGCCGCAGGGCGCGTTCGCCGCGTTCCTGCGGATGACGCTGCCGGGCGACGTCACATTGATCGAAGGGGCCTGCGGCGCCACCGTCGGCGAGGCCGATCTTGCGGTGTCCCGCCTGCATCCCACGGTGTCCTCGCTCGGACCGCTGCCGGGGGCGGGGGCGCAGGCGCCGGGGTTTTCCCATGTGCGGTGGGACGCGCGCCAGCGCGTGTCGGTGACGACGCTCGATGCGCTGATCGCCGCGCATGGCCTGCCGCGCCTGATCAAGATCGACGTGGAGGGGGCCGAGCCCGAGGTTCTGGCCGGCCTGTCGCAGCCCGTGCCCGTGGTGGCGTTCGAATATCTGCCCGCGCTGCCGGGTCCGGCGGCGGCGGCGGTGTCCCGGCTGGAGGCGCTGGGCCCCTACAGCTTCAACGTCGTGCAGGGCGAGGCGCGGCGGTTCCTCTGGGATGACTGGCGCACGGCGGCGGCGGCGCACGACTGGCTGGCCGCACGGGCCCCGGACGAGGGGTCGGGCGATCTCTATGCCCGGATCGGGCCATGACGGGGCGACGCGCGGCCCTGGGGGCGTGGGGGCGCGCCGCGCTGGCGGCGGGGGTGCTGTGGCTGGTGCTGATCCAGCCCAACCATCCCGCGGCGATGACCTGGGGGGCGTTCGCCATGTTCCCGCTGGAATTGCCGGTGATCGTGCTGGGCATGATCGCGCTGCCCGGGCGCGGCTGGCTGTCGCGGATCGTGCGCGCGGCCCTGGTGGCGACGCTGCTGGTGCTGGTGGTGGCCAAGCTGGCCGATTTCGCGACCTTCGTGGCGTTCAACCGGGCGTTCAATATCCTGGTGGATGCGCCCCTGATCGCGGCGGCGTGGAACCTCGGCTCTGGCAGCATCGGGGTGGCGGCGGCGGGGATGTCGGTTGTTGCGGCGGGGCTGGCGCTGCTGGGGCTGGCGGTGGCGCTGTGGTGGGCGCTGGGCGTCTGGGTGGGCATGGTGTCCGGCCCGGGGCTGCGGCGGGCTGCGGTCGTGGCGCTGGTGCCCGCCGCTGTCCTTGCGGTGGCCGAGGGCGGGCAGGCCATGCGTGCCTGGGCGTTGCCGTTTGACCCGCCCGGCGCGGCCTTCACCGCCCGCGTCGGGGTGGAGCGGGCGATCTTCTACACCGCCGCCCTGCGCGACCTGGAGGAGTTCCGCCGCAGGGCCGCGGAAGATCCTTTCGCCGGGTCTTCCGCCGGGTCTTCCGCCGGTCTCGGGGGGCTTCTGGACAGGATCGGCGACACCGACGTGCTGATCGTGTATGTCGAGAGCTATGGGCGCTCGTCGTTCCTCAACCCGCTTTATGCCGGCACCCATCCCGTCACCCTGGCGCGGATCGAGTCGCGGCTGGCCGAACGCGGGCTTGCCATGCGCTCGGCCTTCCTGACCGCGCCGATGGTCGGCGGCCAGAGCTGGCTGTCGCATGGCACCATCGCGACCGGGTTGTGGATCGACAACCAGCGGCGCAATGCGGCAATGCTGGCCAGCCCGCGGCGCACACTGTTCCACTTTGCCCGCGACGCGGGCTTCGACACCGCCGCCGTGATGCCCGCCATCACCATGGACTGGCCCGAGGCTGCGTTCTTCGGCTTCGACACCATCCTTGCGGCAGACGATCTCGGCTATCGCGGTGAGGCCTTCAACTGGGTCACCATGCCGGACCAGTTCACCCTGCTGGCGATGGATCGCGCGCTGCGCCAGGGGCGGCCGGGGGTGGACCGCGCGCCGCTGTTCGCCCAGGTGGCGCTGATCTCGTCGCACGCGCCGTGGACGCCGGTGCCGGAGCTTCTGGACTGGGACGCCATCGGCGACGGGACCGAGTTCAACGCGATGGCCCGCGCCGGCGACCCCCCCGAGGTCGTCTGGCGCGATCACGACCGCGTGCGCGAGCAGTTCCGGCGCGCCGTCGACTATACCCTCCAGGTCATCGGCAGCTATGCCGAGCGGCACGCTGCCGCCCCGCCGTTGATGGTGGTGATCGGGGATCACGAACCCGCCCCGTTCGTGTCGCAGGTGGCGGGGTTTGACGTGCCGGTGCATCTGATCGGCCCCCCCGACCTGGTGGAGCGTGCGGCACAATGGGGCTGGCAGCCGGGGCTGGTGCCGGGGCCGGACGCGCCGGTGTGGCGCATGGATGCCTTTCGCGACCGGTTCCTGGAGGCGTTCTCGACCGGCCCGCGCTCCGATCCTCCCGGCGCGGGGATCGAGGAGGCCGCCCTGCGTCCTGCGTTCCCATGGGAGAGGTTGCCATGAAGGCTGCACACGTCACCGATCGGGTCTGGCACGCGCTGCTGGCGCTGCGCGACGGGGCCGCGCCGCTGGCCCCGCGCAACTGGACCCCGCCCGAGGTCGCAGCCTGGGAGCTGTACGCACCGCTGGCGCGGCGGACGGGGCGGCCGATGCGGCTGGCGCAGATCGGGCAGTCGCTGGACGGGCGCGTGGCCACCCCCTCGGGCGATGCGCGCGACGTGTCGGGACCCGACGGGCTGGCGCATCTGCACCGGGTGCGGGCGCTGGTGGACGGGGTGGTGATCGGCGTGCGTACCGCGCTGCACGATTCGGCGCGCCTGACGGTGCGGCTGGTGGAAGGGCCGAACCCGGCGCGGGTCATCATCGACCCGGCCGGGCGGCTGCCGGATGATGCGCCGTGCCTTGCGCGGGACGGGGCGCGCCGGGTGGTGGTCCAGGCCGTGGACCGCCCCCGACCGCCGGGGGTGGAGGTGCTGCACCTGCCCGCGCGCGGGGGCTGGATGGCGCCGGACGCGATCGCCCGGGCCCTGTCCGGCGCGGGCCTGTCGCATGTCCTGATCGAAGGCGGCGGTACCACCATCGCGGGCTTCCTGGAGGGCGGGTTGCTGGCGCGGCTGCATGTGGCGATCGCGCCATTGATCATCGGGGCGGGCCCGTCGGGGCTGACCACATCGCCGGTGGCGCGGCTCGCGGATGCGATCCGGCCCGAGACGCATGTCTATGGGCTGGGCTCGGACATCCTGTTCGACTGTGACCTGACGCGGCCGGCGGCGACGGCGGCGGTGCCGTCGGCGGCCGCCCAGCGGGTCTGAGGGGTCACTCCGGCGCCATCAGCGCCTTCAGTTCGTAGACCAGCGCCAGCGCGTCGCGCGGGGACAGCGCATCGGGGGTGACGTCGGCCAGCCGCGCCTCGACGGCTGATGGGGCAGGGGCCTCGGGGCTCTCGTCCCGGGCGGCGGCCGAGAACAGCGGCAGCTCGTCCAGCAGGGCCGCCGCCCGCACCCCGCCCGACCGCTCGCCCCGCTCCAGCGTCTGCAGGACCTTGCGCGCACGCGCGATCACCGGCGCCGGCAGCCCCGCCAGCCGCGCCACCTGCACCCCGTAGGAGCGGTCGGCCGCCCCGGGCCTGACCTCATGGAGAAAGATCACCTCGCCGCGCCACTCCTTGACCGACAGCGTCGCGTTGGAGACGCCGGGCAGCCGCGCGGCCAGCCCCGTCAGCTCGTGGTAATGCGTGGCGAACAGTGCGCGGCAGCGGTTGGTGCCGTGCAGATGCTCGAGCGTGGCCCAGGCGATCGACAGCCCGTCCCAGGTGGCGGTGCCGCGCCCGATCTCGTCCAGGATCACCAGCGCGCGGTCGTCGGCCCGGTTGAGGATGGCGGCCGTCTCCACCATCTCCACCATGAAGGTCGACCGGCCGCGTGCGAGGTCGTCCGCCGCCCCCACCCGGCTGAACAGCGCGCTGACCAGCCCGACCCGCGCGCGGGTGGCCGGCACGAACCCCCCCATCTGTGCCAGCACCGCGATCAGGGCGTTCTGGCGCAGATAGGTCGACTTGCCCCCCATGTTCGGCCCCGTCACCAGTCGGATCGCGGCGCCGGGCCCATCGGGGACCAGCGCGCAGTCGTTGGCCACGAAGCTTGCGCCCTCGCGCAGCAGCGCGCGCTCCACGACCGGGTGGCGGCCGCCCTCCACCTCGAAGGCGCGGCTGTCATCGACGGTGGGCGCGCACCAGTCGGCCTCGGCCGCGAGGTCGGCCAGCGCGGCCGCGAGGTCGATCTCGGCCATGGCGGCGGTGGTCTCGCCCACCGGCCCGGCGGCCTCCAGAACGGCGCCGCGCAGCTCCTCGAACACGCGCCTTTCGATCTCCAGCGCGCGGCCTCCGGCATTCAGGATGCGGCTTTCCAGCTCTGCCAGCTCGGCGGTGGTGAAGCGCAGCGCGTTGGCGGTGGTCTGGCGGTGGCGAAAGGTCTGGTTCAGCGGGGGCGCAAGCATGCGCTCGGCGTGGGTGGCGGTGGTCTCGATGAAATAACCCAGCACGTTGTTGTGCTTGACCTTGAGCGAGGCGATGCCCGTTGCCTCGGCGTACTGGCCCTGGAGGCGGGCGATCACCCCGCGGCCTTCGTCGCGCAGCCGCCGGGTCTCGTCGAGGTCGGGGTCATGCCCGGCGGCGATGAAGCCACCGTCGCGCGCCAGATGCGGCGGCTCGGCCACCAGCGCGGCCTCCAGCAGCGTCACCAGGGCGTCATGCCCCGCAAGCCGCGCCGCCGCCGTCCGCAGCCGCTCGGGCAGGGCGGGATCGTCCAGCCGCCCGGCCAGCCGCCCCGCCGCGCCCAGCCCGTCGCGCACCGCGCCCAGATCGCGCGGGCCGCCACGCCCCAGCGCCAGCCGCGACAGCGCCCGGTCCAGGTCGGGCACCCGCCGCAGTCCCGCGCGCAGATCCCCCCGCATCCCCGCATCCGCCACCAGATGCGCGACCGCACCGCGCCGGGCCGTGATCTCGTCCAGATCGCGCGAGGGCGCGGACAGGCGCCGCTCCAGCAGGCGCGCGCCGGGGCCGGTCAGCGTGCGGTCCAGCGCCGCCAGCGCCGAGCCCTCGCGCCCGCCCGACAGCGCCTGCGTCAGCTCCAGGCTGCGGCGGGTGGCGGCGTCGATCTGCATCGCGCCGCCCGCGTCCTCGTGCACCGGCGCGCGCAGCAGCGGCAGCACGCCGCGTTGCGTCAGGTCCAGATAATCCGCCAGCGCCCCCAGCGCCGACAGCTCGGCGCGCGAGAACCCGCCGAACCCCTCCAGCGAGCCGACGCGGTACAGCGCGCGCAACCGCCCCTCGGCGGCGGTGCTGTCGAAGGACGCGGGCGCCAGCGGGGTCAGCACCGCGCCCGCCTCCTCGGCCATGGGGCGCAGGGCCTCGGCGCGCGGCGCCGCGACCAGAAGTTCGCGCGGGGCGAGGCGGGCGAGTTCGGGCGCCAGCCGTACCGACGGGCAGGCCATCACCCGCACCTCGCCGGTGGAGATGTCGGCCCAGGCGAGCGCCGCGTCCTCGCGCAGCTCCGCATGGGCGGCAAGGAAGTTGGCGCGGCGCGCCTCCAGCAGCGTGTCCTCGGTCAGGGTGCCGGGCGTGACCAGCCGCACGATCTCGCGGCGCACCAGGGATTTGGCGCCGCGCTTGCGCGCCTCGGCCGGGTCCTCCATCTGTTCGGCGATGGCGACGCGAAACCCCTTGCGGATCAGCGTCAGCAGGTAGCTCTCGGCGGCATGGACGGGGACGCCGCACATGGGGATGTCGTCGCCGTCATGGCGCCCGCGCCGCGTCAGCGCGATGTCGAGGGCGGCGGCCGCAGCCACCGCATCCTCGAAGAACAGCTCGTAGAAATCCCCCATCCGGTAGAACAGCAGCGCCTCGGGGTGCTGCGCCCGGATCTCGAGATATTGCGCCATCATCGGTGTGACGGCGCTCTTTTCGTCGTCAGCCACATCCACCCCCGCATCCAACCGCGTCGGTCCCGCCCGGATCGTGGGGGCCCAGATCGTGGGGGCGGACCCTAGAGGAGGCGGGCGCGGCGCGAAAGGGGGGCGTCAGGCCTGTTCGCCGCGCGCGATGCGCAGGAATTCGCGCAGCCGGATCAGCGCGGTGGCGTCCCCGCGCCGGGTGCGCAGGGCGCGCACGCTGGGGTGCAAGCCTTCGGCCCGGGCAAAGTCGACATAGCGCGCCACGCGGGCGGGGGCTGGGCCGTGCGGGCCGTCGGCGATGTGGCGCCCGGGGATGGGCGCCTCGGCCCGGGCGCGGCGCAGATGAGCGCGGGTGCGCGCCACCGTGGCCGGATCGCCCGAGCGCGCATGCAGCGCCGCCAGCGTCGGTCCGACGCCCGTGTGGCGGTCGATGCGCAGAAAGGGCGCGGTGCGGTCGGCCCCGGTGCGTCCGGCCCTGTCGGCCAGATGGCGTCCTGCGGATGCCGCGTCGGCGGCATCGCGGGCAAGATAGGTTGTCAGGCGGCGCGCCGGGGGGGCGGCCTCGGCCCCGCGCAGGCCGTTGGCGCCAGCGGGCTGCGGCAGGGCGCGCCGTTCGATCCCGGCAAAGCGGGCGGTGCGCTGCGGCGTCACAGGGCGGGTCTTGTCGGTGATGTGCCTCATGCGAACGGGTCCTCCTTGGTGGGGGAGGACGGCTGCAAGGGGCGGCGGGCCGTCCTCATCCCCCGATATGGGGACGCGCGGCGCCCAGTCCACCCCCCGAGGCAAACCGGGCGCGGCAAACCCTAGCGCGGCGAGCGTTTGGCCAGGATGCGCTGGAGGGTGCGGCGGTGCATGCTCAGGCGGCGCGCGGTCTCGCTGACGTTGCGGTCGCACTGTTCATAGACACGCTGGATGTGTTCCCAGCGCACCCGGTCGGCCGACATCGGGTTTTCGGGCGGCGGTGGCAACGCCTCGCCGCGCGACAGCAGCGCGTTGGTCACATCGTTGGCGTCGGCGGGCTTGGACAGGTAATCCACCGCGCCCACCTTGACCGCCGCCACGGCGGTGGCGATGGCGCCATACCCGGTCAGCACCACGATGCGGCAATCCGGCCTGCGCGCGCGCAACGCCTCCACCACATCGAGGCCGTTGCCGTCCTCCAACCGCAGGTCGACCACGGCAAAGGCGGGGGGATGCGCACCGGCGGCCGCCCTGCCTGCGGCGACCGAACCGGCCGTCACCACCTCGAAGCCGCGCTTTTCCATGGCCCGTGCGAGGCGTTTCAGAAATGCCTCGTCATCGTCCACCAGAAGCAGCGAGCGATCGGGGCCGATGGCCACCTCGGGATCGTCCTGCATCGACTTGGGTATCCTTTCGCCGTCCATGCCGGTCTACCTAGGGCGGCCCCCGGCAAAGGTCAATTTGCAACCGCGATTGCGGTGTGCGGGCGGTGTCACGCGGCGCCGATGAAGCAGGCCATGGAGTCCGCGATCTCCTCGGCCGACTGGCTGCGGCGGAAGACCTCCACCACGCCATGACCCGGCAGCGCGAGGTAGCTGAAGGTGGAGTGGTCCACGAGGTAGAACTCCTCGCCGTCGTCATGGCGCTGGAAGAAGGTGCGATAGGCCTGGCTGGCGGCGCGGACCTGGTCGTCGGTGCCGGTCAGGCCGATCATCTCGGGGTGGATGTTGCCGGCAAAGCGGGCCAGCACCTCAGGCGTGTCGCGCGCGGGATCCACCGAGATGAACACCGGCTGCGCCGACAGTCCGCGCTCGGCCAGGATATCGACCACCAGCGCGTTGCGCGCCGCGTCCCAGGGGCAGACATCCGGACAGAAGGTATAGCCGAAATAGATCAGGCTGGGCCGGGTGATCAGGATGTCGTCGGTGACGGTGCGGCCGGTCTGGTCCACCAGTTCGAACGGGCCGCCGATGGCGCCGGCGATGGCGGTTTCGCGGCAGTGGGCAAAGCGGGCATCGCCCTGGTCGGACAGGATGAAGTATCCCAGCCCCCCCAGCAGGGCGGCCACCAGCAGGCCCGCCGACACCACATATTTCCAGGCCATGGTCTGGCTCCGCTTCCGGTATGGGACAGGTGACGTGACGCGGCCGTTGATCGCGCAAGCCGGGCGCCATAACAATGGAGAACCTGAAACCTGTGACACTTGGACCCGCATGCTTTCTCCCAGCCTCGGCCTGATGCGTCCGTCGACCCGCAGCGAGTGGGTGCGCCTGCGCACGCTGGTGTTCCTGCGCTGGGTGGCGATCATCGGGCAGGTGTCGGCGATCACGGTGGCGGACCGGTACTTCGGCCTCAGCCTGGATCTGGGGCTGTGCTATCTGGTGGTGGGGGCGGCGGTGCTGGCCAACCTGTCGGCGATCTGGCTGGCGCCGGGCAACAAGCGCCTGACCGAAGCCGAGGCGCTGCTGACGCTTCTGTTCGACCTCGCGCAGCTGGCGTTGCTGTTGTACCTCACCGGCGGGCTGACCAATCCGTTCGCGCTGCTGATCCTCGCGCCGGTGACGATCTCGGCCACGGTGCTGCACCTGAACACCACGCTGTTTCTGGGCGCGATGGCGATCGGGCTGGTCAGCCTGCTGGCGCTGTTCCACCTGCCGTTGCGGCTGGAGACGGGCGAGATCCTGGTGATCCCGCCGATGTTCGAGTTCGGCTACTGGATGGCGATCATCACCGGGATCGTGTTCATCGGCCTCTATTCGCGCCGCGTCGCCTCGGAGATGCACGCGATGTCGGACGCGCTGTTCGCCACGCAGGCCGCGCTTGCGCGCGAGCAGAAGCTGACCGACCTGGGCGGGGTCGTGGCCGCCGCCGCGCATGAGCTGGGCACGCCCCTGGCCACCATCAAGCTGACCTCGGCCGAGCTGGTGGACGACCTGACCCGCGCGCTGCCCGACCGCCCCGAGCTGATCGAGGACGCGGCGCTGATCCGCGATCAGGCCGACCGCTGCCGCGACATCCTGCGCTCCATGGGGCGCGCGGGCAAGGAGGACACGCATCTGCGCCAGGCCCCGCTGTCGGCGGTCCTGCGCGAGGCCGCCGAGCCGCACGCCCACCGCGGCAAGGAGATCGTGTTCGCCGTCGGCCCCGGCCTCAACGATGCCGAGCGCCAGCCCGCCATCCTGCGGCGCCCCGAAGTCATCCACGGGTTGCGCAACCTGATCCAGAACGCCGTGGATTTCGCGCGCACCACCGTTTGGGTCTATGGCGACTGGAGCGAAACGGCGCTGACGGTGCGCATCCTCGATGATGGCACCGGCTTTGCCCCGCAGGTGCTGGGCCGCATCGGCGATCCGTTCATGCGCCCCCGTCGCACGCCCGCCGAACGCGCCGAGCGTCCGGGCTACGAGGGCATGGGCCTGGGGTTGTTTATCGCCAAGACCCTGCTGGAGCGCTCCGGCGCCGAGGTGCGCTTTGCCAACGCCCCGCCACAAGATGCCGCCCCCGACATGCCGCGCCATGGCCCGCTGCCCAGTGGCGCCGCCATCGAGGTCACCTGGCCACGCGCCCGCATCACCCCCGCCCCCGGCGCCGATCTTGCGCGCAACCGTCCCATGACCGCCTGAGGCGGGCGGGGCGACGGTGACCGGTTAACGGGAAATTAACCAAATCTCTGCACGTCTGGGTGGAGCGGCCGGCGGTCGCCGGGCAGGAGAAGGCAATGGTCGAACAGGTTGCGGTGGCCGCGGTGCTGGTGGCGACGTCGATGGCTGCGGCCCTGGCGGCGTTGCTGGTGGCGCATATGGTCACACGGCGCGGTGCGCGGCGCGCGGCGCTGCTGGCCGATACCCAGCCGCAACCGGCCGAGGATGCGGTCCTTCTTTTCGAAAACCACGCGTTGCTGGAGGCGTCGGACGGTGGTCGGGCGCTGGTGTCGGCGTTGCCGGCCGGCCCCACGCCGTGGTCGCGGTTCGCCGCCTGGGCCGAGGCGCGGTTCCCCGATTTCTCGGCCGCGATGGAGGATCTGGCAAGGGCGGGCCGGCTGGAGCTGACGGCGGCGCCGCCGTTGCGGCTGCGGCTGACGGCGGACTGGCGCCACGGCATGGCGCGCATCGCGCTGCACGACCCCGAGGCCGAGGGGCGCACGGTCCCGGTCGACCGCCTGAGCCTTGCGGCCGCCGAGGCCGAGCTTGCGCAGCTGCGCCAGATGCTGGAGCGCGCGCCCATGCCGATCTGGCGCGAGGGGCGCGACGCGGCGGTGATCTGGGCCAATCCCGCGTATCTCCACCTTGCCGGTGAGCGCGATGGCGCGGCGCTCGGCTGGCCCCTGCCGCGGCTGTTCGCCGGCACGGATGCCGCCGATGCGGGCGCCACCGCACAGGCCCGCGTTGCGCTGGAGCCGGTCGGAGACGGGCCGCCGCTGTGGTTCGACTGCACCACCCGCCCCGACAGCGACGGGCAGCGCATCGGCTTCGCGCTGCCCGCCGATGCCATCGTGCGCGCCGAAGCCGCGTTGCAGGACCTCGTCAAGACGCTGTCGCGGACCTTTGCGCATCTGCCGGTGGGGCTGGCGGTATTCGACCGCCAGCGCCGGTTGCAGATCTTCAATCCCGCGCTGGCCGACCTGTCGACGTTGCCGCCCGAATTCCTGATCTCCCGCCCCGGGTTCGAGGCGTTCTTCGACGCCCTGCGCGCCCGCCAGATGATCCCCGAGCCGCGCGACTACCGCGCCTGGCGCGAGGGCCTGACGGAGATTGAGCGCGCCGCCGCCTCGGGGCATTATCAGGAGGTGTGGTCGCTGACCGGCGGCCAGACCTATCGCGTCACCGGCCGTCCGCAGCCCGACGGCGCGGTGGCGTTCCTGATCGAGGATGTCAGCGCCGAGGTCTCGCTCACCCGGCGCTTCCGCGCCGAGATCGAGACCGGGCAGGCGGTGCTTGATACGCTGGACGAGGCGCTGGCGGTGTTCTCGCCCGCGGGGGTGCTGGTGATGTCGAACGCCGCCTATGCCGGGCTGTGGGGCGCCGCGCCCGACACCCTCGTGGGCGAGATCGGCGTGGGTGAGGCGCTGCGGGTGTGGCGCGCGGCCTCCCACCCCAGCCCGCACTGGGCGCAGCTGCGCACGCTGATCGGGGCGGGCGGTCCGCGCAGGCCCTGGGAAGGCGGGGTGCAGCTGCGCGACGGGCGCCATCTTCTGTGCCGCATCGTGCCGCTGAATGGTGGGGGCACGATGGTGGGCTTCCAGTCCGCAGCCGCGCAGCCGCCCGCCGTGGTCCCGCCGCACGATGCCTCCGGCACCGATCACCCCGGCGCCGATGGGCCTGTCACCGGGGACCCCGCGCCCCGCCGCGCCCGTGTCGGCCCGATCTGAGGCCCGATCTGACGCTCATGGGTCAGATCAGGAAGCCCGCCAGCGTGTCATCCTCGGTGATGTCGCGGAACTCGTAACCCGCGCCGTGCAGCCGGTCGAACAGCGCCGCGAAATGCTCCGGCCCGCTGCTTTCGATGCCCAGCAGCACGGTGCCGAAATTGCGCGCGGATTTCTTGAGATACTCGAACCGCGCGATGTCGTCCTCGGGGCCCAGCATGCCCAGGAAATCGCGCAGCGCGCCGGGCCGCTGGGGCAGGCGCAGCAACAGGTATTTCTTCAGGCCCCGGTGGCGCATCGCGCGTTCCTTGACCTCCGGCAGCCGTTCAAAGTCGAAGTTGCCCCCCGAGGTGACACACACCACCCGCCGCCCGGCGATCCGCGCCGCCAGCACCGGCAGCACATCCACCGACAGCGCGCCCGCGGGCTCCAGCACGATGCCTTCGATGTTGAGCATCTCCAGAATGGTGCCGCAGATGCGGTTTTCCGGGGCGGTCAGCACATGGTCGGGCGCCACTCCGGCCAGCCGGGCAAAGGTCCGCGCGCCGACCTGCGCGACCGCAGCACCGTCGACGAAGCTGTCGATGCGCTCCAGCCGGACCGGGTGGCCGGCGGCCAGCGCGGCCGTCAGGCTCGCGCCGCCCGCGGGCTCGACATAGAGGATCTCGGTCGCGGGCATCTCGGCGGCCAGATAGGCGGTGACCCCCGCCGCAAGACCGCCGCCGCCCACCGGCAGGATCACCATGTCGGGGGGCGCGTCCAGATCGGCCAGCATCTCCACCGCGACGCTGGCCTGCCCCTCGATCACGTCCGCGTCGTCGAAGGGCGACAGGAAATGCGCGCCCGCGTCCGCGCAGAACGCCTGGGCCGCGGCCAGCGACTGGTCGAAGGTGTCGCCGGTCAGCACGATCTCGATCGCGTCGCCGCCAAAGGTGCGGGTCTTGCCGATCTTCTGCTGGGGCGTGGTGACGGGCATGAAGATCGTGCCGGTGACGCCGAAGTGCCGGCACACCCACGCCACCCCCTGCGCGTGATTGCCCGCCGAGGCGCACACGAAGCGGCGCCGGTCGGGATGCGCGGCCAGATGCTTGCGCATGGCGGTGAAGGCGCCGCGGATCTTGTAGCTGCGCACCGGCGACAGATCCTCGCGCTTGAGCCAGATGTCGGCGCCGAAGCGGGCCGACAGATGGTCGTTGCGCATCAGCGGCGTGGGCGGGAACACGTCCCGCATCGCCTGTTCGGCGGCGCGTGCGGCGGTGGCGAAATCGCTCATTCCGGGTCCACCAGATGCGCGGCCAGCCGGTCGCGCACCGCCTGCGGCATCGGGGCCGAACGGCGCGTGGCGGGATCGAAGAACACCTCCACCGCCTCGTAGGTGGCATGCAGCGCGCCGGTGTCGGCGTGGTGCATGCGAAGAAGGAAGGTCGTGCTCCGGGTGCCGAGGCGGATGACCGCGCCGTCGATGGCGATCAGGTCGCCCGCCGTCAGTTCCCGAACGAACCGCGTGGTGGCCTGCGCCGCGACCGTGTGCACACCGTGTTCGGGGATCATGGTCGCGTACGACAGCCCCAGCAGCGTCCACATGTGATAGGTGGCATCGTCGAAGAACGGCGCATAGTGGCGCACGTTCATATGGCCGAAGTGGTCATGGTGCCACGGATGCACCACGCCGCGGAACAGTTGCAGCCGATCGGTCATCTCGCCTCCTCCGGGGTGTGGTCCCCACTGCGCGCGGGCACAGTGTCCCCGGGCACGGCGGGGTGCAAGGGGGCGGGACGCGCGATCTCCGGCAGGCCCAGCGCGATCCGGGCGGCCCGGGCGACCGTGTCCGGCGTCCCGGCGCCGTCCAGATGCGGCCAGTCGGTGACCGCCTGCGCCGCGGCGATCTGCGCGCGCACCACCTCCGTGTCCGCGTCCGAGGCATCGCCACGCCGCGCCGCGACCCGCGCCAGCAGCCGCTCGGCCGGGGTGTCGAGCCACAGCGCACGGCACGCCACCCCTGCGCGGCGCGCAAGCCCGGCCACCGCCGCGCGTTCCGCAGGCGCCAGATGGACGGCGTCCAGAACCACGCCGTGACCGGCCGCCAGCGCCCGGCCCGCGCGGGTGCGCAGCTCGGCGTACACCGCGTCGGATGCGGCCCGGGTGTAGGCCTCCGGCGGAAGCCGCTCGGTGTCACCCACCCCCGCCATCGCCTTGCGCACAAGGTCCGAGCGCAGGACCACCGCGCCCGGTGCCGGTCCGATGGCGGGGGCCAGCCGAGCCGCCAGCGTGGATTTGCCGCTGCCCGACAGCCCCCCCACCGCCACCAGGCGCGCAGACGGCGGCGCAAGGCAGGCCCGCGCCACCGCCAGCGCCGCCCGCGCGTCCGCCCGCGCATCTGGCCCCGGCGCGGTCTGCGCCGCCACCATCGCCCGGATTCCGGCGCGCAGCCCCACGAACAGCGGCAGCAGCGCCAGCCCGTCCAGATGCGCGGGATCGTCCATCCTGTGCAGCCAGCGGTTCAGCACGATGTTGGCCGCCTCCCGGCAGCCCGCGCGGTCCAGATCCATCAGCAGGAACGCAAGGTCATAGAGGACATCGGTCGTCGCCAGCGCCTCGTCGAACTCCAGCGCGTCAAAGGGCACCGGTCGACCGGCCACCAGCACCAGGTTTCCCAGGTGCAGGTCTCCGTGGCAGCGCCGGACCCAGCCCTGCGCCGCACGCCGGTCGAGCAGCCCGGCATGGCGCGCCAGCGCCGCGCGCGCAGCCCCGAGGAACGCCCCCCCATCGGGCCCCAGCACCCCCGCAAGCCGGGCGAAGGAGACCGCCATGCCGTCGATCACCGCCGCCACCGCCGCCGCGCCGACCACACGTCGGCCCGGATCGGGGGGCTGGGCGGCGCGGTGCAGCCCGGCGACCACATCGCCCAGCGCCGCCGCGAGGCCTGCGTCCAGCCGGCCTTCGGCGGCGACCCGGGTCAGCTGCGCGTCGGCGTCGAAGCGGTGCATGCGCAACACCCATTCCTCGGGGTGGCCCGAGCCGTCGAGCGCAAGGCGCCCGTCGCGTTCCCGCGTCAGCGGCAGCAGGCGGTCATAGATCTGCGGGGCGGCGGGGCGGTTGAGCTCCAGCTCGCGCGCCAGCATCGCCCGGCGGGTCGTTGCGGCGGTGAAGTCGAGGTAGGGATACCGCACCGCGCGCTTGACCTTGTAGGCCCAGGGCCCCGTCAGGAACACCCGCGCGCCATGGGTGCGCACCACCGCCACCTCTGCGCCGCCATGCGTGGCCGGAGCGCCCATGAGCGCCGTGACCTCGTCCTCGGTCATGCTGCGGCCCCTCTTGTTGCACGCCCCGTATGGCCGAGGGTCTGTTGCGCGACCGGCACCCGGCCGGGCGGTCAGCCGCCGCGCGCGGGGCGCTGCGGGAGGCCCGTGGGGGGGGGCGATCCGCCGTCCGAGCCAGTATCCGAGCCAGTGTCCGATCCGCCGTCCGAGCCAGTGTCCGATCCGGGGCCGTCCGCGCGGGAGATGTCGCGGCGGGCGGCGTGCTCGGTCTCCTCCAGCCGCGCGGCGAGGTCATCGAACCCGTGCCGCCGCGCATAGGATTTCATGTCCGTAAGGACCTCGAAGACCCAGTCGTGACCCATCGCGCACCGCCATGCCAACAGATGACGCCGAAGCGACCCCATCACCGGTTATCTACCACCTGCCCATGGGGAACATTACAGCGAAATCTGTCAACATATTGTTTCGCATTTGCCCCGGCGGCGGCGGCCCGAGGACGGGTCGCCGCCGTGGTGCGGGCATCAGCGGGCGCGGCTCGCCTCCAGCGTGTCCTCGAAGGTGCGCAGGCCGGTGTGGGGGGCCTGGATCAGCACCGACATGTTGCCCGGCTTGTGCTCGTTGCGGCGCATCTTCATGTGGGCCTCGGGGATCTCGGCCCAGGTGAAGACCTCCGACATGCAGGGATCGAGGCGGCGCTCCAGCATCAGCCGGTTGGCGGCGCTGGCCTGCTTGAGATGCGCGAAGTGCGACCCCTGAAGGCGCTTCTGGTGCATCCACATGTAGCGCACGTCAAAGGTGCAGTTGAAGCCGGTGGTCCCGGCGCAGATCACCACCATGCCGCCCTTCTTGCACACCAGCGACGACACCGGGAACGTCGCCTCGCCGGGGTGTTCGAACACCATGTCGACGTTGACACCCTTGCCGGTGATGTCCCAGATCGCCTTGCCGAAGCGGCGCGCTTCCTTGAGCCAGGTGTTGTATTCGGGGCTGTTGACCGGCGGAAGCTGTCCCCAGCAGGAGAAATCCTTGCGGTTGATCGCCCCCTTGGCGCCGAGGCCGAGGACGAAGTCGCGCTTGTCCTCCTCCGAGATCACGGCGATGGCGTTGGCGCCGGCGGTGTTGATCAGCTGGATGGCGTAGGAGCCGAGGCCGCCCGAGGCGCCCCAGACCAGCACGTTCTGCCCCGGCTGCAGGTCATGCGGCGCATGTCCGAACAGCATCCGGTAGGCGGTGGCCAGCGTGAGGGTGTAGCACGCGCTTTCCTCCCAGCTCAGGTGGCGGGGGCGGGGCATGAGCTGCTGGGCCTGCACGCGGGTGAACTGCGCGAAGCTGCCGTCGGGTGTCTCGTAGCCCCAGATGCGCTGGGTGGGCGAATACATCGGGTCGCCGCCGTTGCACTCCTCGTCGTCGCCGTCGTCCTGGTTGCAGTGGATCACGACCTCGTCGCCGACCTTCCAGCGCTTGACCTTGTCGCCCACGGCCCAGACGATCCCCGCCGCGTCCGAGCCCGCGATGTGGAAGGGCTGCTTGTGGCCGTCGAGCGGGCTGATCGGCTGGCCCAGCGCCGCCCAGACGCCGTTGTAGTTCACGCCCGCAGCCATCACCATCACCAGCACCTCGTGGCTGTCGATGGCCCAGGTGTCCACGACCTCCACCTGCATGGCGGTGTCGGGTTCGCCGTGACGCTCCTTGCGGATGGTCCAGGCGTACATCTGCTTGGGCACATGCCCCAGGGGCGGCATCTCGCCCAGCTCATAGAGGTCCTTTTTCGGGGCGTCGTAGCCGGCGATCGCGGGCTGGGTATCGAGGGCCATGGCTTCCTCCTTGGCTGGAGCGCGGGGTGGGTTACGCCGCGATGCAGAATCGCGGTCTCCATGGGCAAATCGATACTGATGGCCGCGCAACAATGCAATACGCATTGCCGCAGGTGCGAAACTTTATGTCCCGCGCGTCTCGGTCGGGCGGGACATAAAGTTTCGCACCTGCGGCAATGCGTATTGCATTGTTGCG
>NZ_NHSD01000329.1 GCF_016653255.1 Rhodobaculum claviforme | reverse complement strand
GCCAGCACCTCGGCAAGCTGGGCGCGGGCGGCGGCGGCGCCCTGGGGGGCGGGGATGCGCACCGACAGCCCGGCGCGCACCGGCGTGCCGAGCGCGGGTCGGGGACGTTCGGCGAGGTCCCAGTCGGCGAGGGCTGCGATGACGTCGCGCCCCTCCCAGCCGCAGGAGACGGTGGCCAGCGGGCAGCGGTTGTGGAACCGGCAGCCGTTGGGCAGATCGGTGGCCGAGGGGATCTCGCCGGCCGATTCCAGCGGCGGCTTGGTCACGCCCGGGTCGGGCTCGGGTGAGGCGTCGAGCAGCAGGCGCGTGTAGGGGTGGCAGCGGTCGCGGATCACCGCCTCGGTGGGGCCGACCTCCACGATCTCGCCCAGATACATGATCGCGGTGCGGTCGGCGACATAGCGGATCGTCGGCAGATCGTGGCTGACATAGACGAAGGAGATGCCCAGCTCGTCGCGAAAATGGCGCATCAGGTTCAGCACACCCGCGCGGATGGACACATCCAGCATCGACACGGGTTCGTCGGCGACGATGAAGCGGGGCTCCAGCACGATGGCGCGGGCGATGGCGACGCGCTGGCGCTGGCCGCCCGACAGCTCGTGCGGGAAGCGCTCCATGTAGGTGTCGGCGGGTTTCAGCCCGGCGCGCTCCAGCGCCTGGACGACGCGGGCACGGCGGTCGGCGCCGCGTGCGAGACCGTGAATGATCAGCGGCTCCCCCACGATGTCGCCGATGGTGAAGCGGGGGTTGAGGGTCTGGTAGGGGTCCTGGAACACCATCTGCGCGCGGCGCCGGAACGCCTTGAGGTCGCGACCCTTGAGGTGCGCGATGTCGGCGCCCTCGGACAGGATGCGGCCGTCGGTGGGCTCTTGCAGGCGCACCAGCATTTCGCCGGTGGTGGTCTTGCCCGAACCGCTCTCGCCCGCCAGCCCCAGGATCTCGCCGGCGCCCAGCGTCAGGTCGATGCCGTCCACGGCGTGGACCTTGGACTCGGACCGGCCGAAGAAGCCGCCGGGGATGGGGAAGTGCTTGACCAGCCCCTCGACGCTGAGGACCTCCGCGTGGTCGGTGCGCGGACGGGTGGCGGTGAGGGGGCTCTCCTCGGACAGGCGCCGGCCGACCTCGGCCCAGGCGGCGTTGGTGGCGGCGGTGGCGCGGAACTCCTCCACCCGGTCGGGGTAGTGGCAGGCCGACAGCCGACCCTCGCCCACGGCATGGGCCTCGGGTTCCTCGGTCCGGCAGCGGTCGGTGGCAAAGGGGCAGCGTTCGGCAAAGCGGCAGCCGGGGGGCGGGCGCAGCAGGTCGGGGGGCGTGCCGGGGATCGAGATCAACTCGCGCTGCGCGCCCTCGAGCGTGGGAAACGCGTTGGTCAGGCCCATGGTGTAGGGATGGAACGGGGCGCCGAAGACGTCGCGCACCGGGCCCGTCTCCATGATCTTGCCGCCGTACATCACCGCCACGCGGTCGCAGGTCTGCACCACGACGGAAATGTCATGGGTGATGAACAGGAGCGCCATGCCGCGTTCGCGCCGCAGCCGCGCCAGCCGCGACAGGATCTGCGCCTGGGTCACGACATCGAGTGCGGTGGTCGGCTCGTCGGCGATCAGAAGCTGCGGCTGCAACGCCATCGCCATCGCGATCACCGCGCGCTGCTTCATGCCGCCCGACATCTCGTGCGGATAGGCCGACAGCCGCGAGGGGTCGATGCCCACGGCGCGGAACAGGTCCCGGGCGTGCGCCATGCCGTCGGCGCGCGAGATCTCGATATGGGCCTGCATCGCCTCCAGAATCTGGTCGCCCACGCGATAGACCGGGTCCAGCGCGTTCATCGCCGCCTGTGAGATCCAGGCGATTTCCTTCCAGCGGACGCGGCGCATGTCCTCGCCCGTGAGGGGCACCAGGTCGCGGCCGGCGAACTCCATGCGCCCGGCGGGGATCTCGCCGTTCGGAGGCAGGAGTTTCAGCATCGCCTTGGCGGCGGTGGTCTTGCCGCAGCCGGATTCGCCCACCAGCCCCAGCGCCTCGCCCGGGGCGATGGAGAAGTCGATGCCATCCACCGCGCGCACCGGACCCGCGCCGGTGCGGTAGTGGATCGCCAGGTCACGCACGTCCAGAAGCGGTTGCGTCACGATATCCCTCATTGGCTGGTCCTTACCCTCTGGCCCGCAGGCGCGGGTTGGCCACCACCTCCAGCGAGCGGGAGATGAAGAACACCGACAGCACCGTCGTCATGATCAGGATGCCCGGCGGCAGGTTCCACCACCATGCGGTGCGCCACGCCCCCGACAGCCGCGCGTCATGCAGGATGCCGCCCCAGCTGATGGATTGCGGCGGCCCGAGGCCGAGGAACGACAGCGTCGCCTCGGCGATGATCGATACGCCCACGATGATCGCCAGTTCGAGGAACACCAGCGGCATGACGTTGGGAAAGATGTGCAGGTACATGATCCGCAGGTCCGACGCGCCGGCGACACGGGCGGCCTTGACGAAGGGGCGCTCACGCAAGGACAGCACCTGTGACCGGATCAGCCGCGCCACCGTGCGCCATGTCAGCAGCGACACCGCTAGGATCACGATCAGCAGGCTGGGCTGGAACAGCAGCACCAGGATCAGTGCGAAGGGCTCGAACGGGATGCCGTACATCACATCGACGGTGCGCATCAGCACGGTCTCTGTCCGGCCCCGGTAATACCCGGCGATCAGGCCGACGTTGGTGCCGATCAGCACCACCAGCGTCGCGCCCAGAAAGCCCACCAGAAGCGCGATCTGGCTGCCGTGGACGTTCTGGGAATACAGGTCGCGGCCGAGGTGATCGGTGCCGAACCAGTGCTCGGCCGAGGGCGGCGCGAGGCGCACCACGAAGCGGTCCGATCCCAGCGCCATCCATCGATCGCCGTCGATCAGCAGGGCGCGCAGGTGGCGTTCGCTCTCGGTGTCCACGAGCACCCAGGCGGCGCCGTCCCATTCCATCACGATGCCATTGCGGCCCACCGCGACCGCGCGGCCGTCGTCGTCGATCCAGCCCGCGCGCAGGGCGCGGGTGTCCGGGGCGGGATCGGTGGTCCAGTCGGTGCCGTCGCGGCGCAGCAGCGTGCCACGCTCGCCCGTGACCAGTGCCGCGCCGCCCGGCGCGATGTGGATGTGGTTGAGATCGCGGCTCGAGCCAAGGCGCTCCAGGCTGGTGCCGGTGTCGGGGTCATAGCGGATCGCCAGCCCCCGCACACCCACCGCCAGCAACGTGCCGTCCACGTCGCGCGCGACCGAGTTCAGGGAAAATCCGCGGCCCACCGGGCTGGTGACCTCCTCGACCGTGCCAGCGGCGGTGTCGATGCGCCAGATCTCCTCGCCCGCGCCGACGGCCAGGGCGGTCGCCGCGTCGATCCAGGCCACGCCGCGCAGCTCGGCCGGCGCCGGGGCGGGGATGGCGGTCCAGCCGTCGCCGTCGCGCAGCAGGATCGTGCCACCGGCGCCGACGATCAGCGCGCCGCCCTGCGGGCCGATCGCCACGGCGTTGAGGTCGGCGTCGGTGGGCACCGACCGGCGCGTCCAGCCGTCGCCGTCCCGCGCCCAGACCGTGCCCTCGCGCCCGACGATCAGCGCCTCGCCTGCGGCGGTGTCGGCATCGTTGAGCGCCAGCGGCCCGAGGCTGTCGGACAGCGCCCAGCCGTCGGGGCCGCGCAGCAGAACCGATCCGTCCTCGATCTCGTTGATCTGGCGGGGGTCATGGGTGGACAGCAGCGGCGCGAACAGCGCCATCGCGATGATGAAGCCCAGCACACACATGCCGATCACCGCAAGGCGATCCTGGACCATCAGCTTCAGCGGCCCGGCGGCCGCGCGCAGGAACGGGGGCAGGGTCATCGGAAGCTCACCCTCGGGTCAAGCGTGGTATAGAGGATATCGACCAGCAGGTTCAGTGAGATCACGAAGGCCGCCATCACCAGGAATGACGCCTGCGCCAGCGGAAAGTCCGAGGTGCGCACGGCGTTCAGGATCTCGCGCCCCAGCCCCGGCCAGGAGAAGACCACCTCCACCACCACCTGCCCGCCGGCCGCCAGACCGATGGTGACGGCAAGCTGCGTGACCACCGGCAGCAGCGCGTTGCGCGCGGCGTGCCGGTACAGGATATCCCGCTCCGGCAGGCCCTTGGCGCGGGCCATCTCGATGAAGTCCTCGCCATAGACCTCCAGCATGGTGTTGCGCATGATCAGCAACGGCGAGCCGAGATAGTAGAGCGCCACGATCATCACCGGCAGCACCGCATGCCACAGGAAATCCAGCGTCAGCACCTTCGGCCAGAACCCCGTGGCGTCATAGGGCAGGGTGCGCATGCCCGATGTCGGCAGGATCGACAGCCCCACGCCGAAGATCAGGATCGCGATCATCCCAGTCCAGAACATCGGCGCCGAGCGGAACATCAGCCCGACAAAGATACCGGCGGTATCGGTCCGCGAGCCGCGCCGCCACGACAGCCACGCCCCCAGCGGCACGCCGATGCCATAGGCGATGACAATGGCCACCAGCATCAGGATCATGGTGTTGGCCAGCCGGTCCCACACGATGTCGGCCACCGGCGCGCGATAGGAAAACGAGGTGCCGAATTCGCCCTGCACCGCGTTGGTCAGGAACAGCGTGTACTGCCGCCACAGCGGCTCCTCCAGACCGAACTGCGCGCGCACCGCGGCGCGCTGCTCGGGGTTGAGCCCCTCGGTGATCAGCGCCGCGGTGGGGTCGGGCAACCCCATGCGGAACAGAAAGAACAGCAGCGTGGCAATGATCCAGAGCGAGAAGATCGCCTGGAGCACGCGCTTGATCAGATAGGTGCGGCGCGTCATCGCCATCCCCTCGGCTGTGGTGCGCGGGAAAAGGAACGGCCCCGCCACCCCTCACGGGCGGCGGGGCCGGGGGTGGGCGGGTTCAGCGTTGCAGCCGACCGTCGGAATCCCAGCTGTAGCCGGCGGCCTCCAGCTCGGCGCGCGCGGCCTCGAGGTCGAACTCGAAACGCTCCACGAACGGGTTGTGCCAGAAGGCGTTGACCGGGGCGACGACGGTGGTGCCGACCTCGCCGCGGCCATCCAGCAGCACGTTGACCATCCGCTCGCGGTCCATCGCCATGGTCAGCGCACGGCGCACGGCGACATCGTCAAACGGTGCGCGGCGGGTGTTGAAGGTGAAGTGGAAGTAGCCGAAGTCCGGCACCGACACGACGTTGAGATCGCCATTGCCCTCGGCAAGCGGGATCTGGCCCGGCTCCATCCGCCAGGCGGTCATGTCGATCTGCCCGGTCTGGAGCGCGGTGAACACCCCTTCGGCGTCGGCGTAGATCAGGAACTCCACTCCGTCCACGGCGATTTCGTCCTGGTGGAAATGGTCGCGGTTGGTGGTCAGGGCCATGAACTCGCCGCGGTCATAGCGGTCGTGAACGAACGGGCCCGAGCCCACGGTGGGGATCTGGTCGGGGGTCAGCGTCTCGGGGTTCTCGATCCCCTCCCAGATGTGCCTGGGCAGGATCGGAATCTGGCTGAGGGTGATGGTCGCGAACGGCGCCGACGGCTCGCGCAGGGTGAAGCGCACCGACAGATCCCCCGTCACCTCGACCGTATCGATGGGGTCGAGGTAGGAATTGAAGTAGCTGTAGTCGCTGGCCATGTAGTAATCGAAGGTGAAGGCGACGTCTTCCGCCGTCAGCGCTTCGCCGTCGTGCCAGGTCAGGCCCTCGCGCAGGGTCACGTCGATGGTGACGTCGTCCACGGCCTCGACCTCGGTGGCCATCCACGGCACCGGCTCCACCTCGGGCGACAGGCGCACCAGGCGGTCATAGTAGAGGCGCATCCACTTCCACCCCCACACGCTGGTGGAGGCCAGCGGGTTGAGGTTGTCGGGCTCCTGCGGGCCGCCGATGCGCAGCGTGGCGCGATCCCCCAGGGGACGGGCCTCCATCGGCACCCATTCGGAATACAGCCCCTCGCCGGCCATGGGGTTCATGTTCTCGAAGGTGGTGTTGTTGTAGGCCACGACCTCGTCGCGGTGGAACAGCACCACCACCGGCACGTCGGGCATGTACAGGTCCTGCATCTCGTGCACGATGTCGCGGCGCGCCTCGATGTCGAACTCGCGCGATTGCGCGTCGAACAGGGCGTCATACGCGGGGTTGTCATAGCCGCCGGGGTTGTTGGCGCCCGGGCTCCCCTGCCGGCTGTCCAGCGTGCCGAGGAAGAACTGCGGGTCCAGCCGGTCCACCCGGCCCGACCAGCCCAGGATCACCGCGTCGAAATCCTGTTCGGAATAGAAACGGTCCAGCAGGGTGCGGAATTCCAGCGGCGTGATCGTGACATCAAGGCCCAGTTCGCGCCAGGCGTCGGCGATCATGAACGCGCTTTCATAGCGGATCGGGTCGTAGGACTCGGTCGTGGTGTAGATCTCCACCGCCGGGACCCGCTCCTGCGCCAGCGCGGGACCGGCCACCGACAGCGTGGCCGCCATCGCCACACCCAGCCGCAAGGCTTGCTTCTGCATGATTTTCCCCTCGGTCTTGCGGGGGTGGCGCCGTGGCGCTCGCCCCCCGCGATGTCCGACCGGCACGCGTCGTCGCCGATCTTGCAAACTGCCCCTTGGGTGAACCCCCATCACGGAAGTGTCAAGCCGACCCCGCGCGATCGGCGGTCGGCCGCACGCGCGTTGCCTTTTGGGCGGCGGGGGGGGGTAGATTGCGCTGATGGGCGGTCGCAAACGCGACCACCCCGCGATCCCGCGGCAACTGGAGGGGGGGCTACGCGGCAGGCGGCCGCTGTGCGTCTCGTCGACGCTGGGAACCGGTCAGGCCGGCACCTCGGCCCTGTCACTCCGGCGCCGAAGCTGAAGCGCCCCGAGGCCGGCAAGGCCAGAGAGCAGCAGCCATACCGATGCCGGCAGAGGAATGACCCCCACGCCGCTGTCGCGCGTCAGCATGTCGCCGCCAAGGACGGTGTAGCTTTCTGGATCATCACGACCCTCAGTGCTGAAGGCCACCCTGAAGGCCGTTTGGCCGGTATTCTCCCAAAAGATGGTCTGGAAAGGCAGTATCCGGTCTTCGTCCGCCGCAGCAATCGTGAAGTTGCAACAATTCCCGACGCCCCGATACTCCCCCCTGTACTTGAAGGCATTGGAGCTGCTGAAGTCTCCGGCACCATCCCCGATCCATGTGATGTGGCCGTCATCCGCGGACACCCTGAAGTCGTAGGTCTGATTGGCAGCCAGCTTGACGAACCCGGTAAAGCGCCAGACCGAGTTTCGCAAGTTGTTCTTCGTGGTTGCACCGCCACTGAAGCTCAGCGCGTCCGATCCGAGAAACGCCGCTATGGTTGTTCCGACCGTCGGGAATGTAAATTGGGGGGTGGTCGTGGTATTGGCGGGGTTTTCGTAATTCACGGCGGTGGATGTGAAGGTGCCATACGGAGCTTGTGCAACGATGGCTTCTATGCGACCCAGAAAAATAGCCTTGTCGGTGTCGCTGAGGGTGTTTCCGGTAAAGCCAGCAAATGGAGACCCTCCGGCGAGATCTTCGGAGAACCAGACCTCTCCGAACAGGCCCTGCTGGTTCGCTTTCGCTTCCGCCCCGATGCCCAGTGCCGTTGCCGCAACCCCGGCGGCCAGAATCAGGCTGCTGACCGTGCGGTGCCAGCCACAAGCTTCGGCCATGCGGGATCTCGCGACATGGCGCCGTGCGATCGATGCCGGCCGGGTTTCCGCAAGAGTATTCATGGTTGTTTCCGCCAACTGAAATTTCTTCTCTGGGTTGCGTGTGCGGCTTGACATTGCAGCCATTCCCGAAAAAGGTCCACGATTCTTCGTCGATATTGCTTGTTTCCTGTCGATTGACAAGCGTTTTCACCGTTGATCGGCGTCTGTGGTCCTGCATGCCCCCGGAACTGGCCATATCAGGCGGCGAGCCCGCAGTGTCGTTGCCCCGCAGCGATGTTTTTTCAGTGCGACGGACGGAGCTGTCGCGCCAGGCTCAGGGCGTTCGGGCCGGAATTGCGGTCACATGCATGACTGGGGCGCGCGCAATCGGCGGATGACGGCGGGGATGGCACGCGCCACGGGGCCTGTGACCGCGCGCCCGGCCCGCTGGAGGGGGATGGCCCGAGCAGGGTGGCCGACACGCGCCCGGATCGTGATCCGTTGCAACTGCAGGCTGCTCAGCGACCCGTCGGCCATGACCCCGGGCGGATGGATGCAGCGCAGAGCGGTGTCCAGAGTGTTGGCCTGCGCGCAATCCGCGGAGAAACGTGCGCAAGTTGGTGATGCCCTGAGGGGCGGCAGATCATGGCGGTGTCGAAGCGCCGTGAATTCCCGGACGGGAAAATGACATGCCCCGTTTCCATCAATGCCATCACGCAACCGCATGTTCCATCGCGGCTCCGACCCGTTCATCGACGTCCTGCGCGATGGCGCGCGCAAGCTGATCGAACAGGCGATCCACGCGAAGTCGGTCGAGGCGGAGTTGTCCCGGCGTTATCTGAAAAGACCGTGTCCACCGGCGATTTCCAGCGAGACGCCGGCAGCCCCGCCGCGTCCGAATGCCAGGGGTCTGTCGGCGAAAACCATCACGCGGCCGAAGGCCGACCGGGGGACGGACCATGAGGCCTGGCGGAAGCGCGACCTCGGTGCGCGTCGGTTTCCCTGCATCCCTTCGGACGGTGTCTGCGTCAGGCCGCGGACGGCCGAGCAAGAACAAGGCGGTCTGGTGGCCGTGGGCGCGGATACAGACGGCCGCAAGGCGCTTCTGGCCATGACCGATGGCGTCCGCGAAGGCACGCGGACCTGGCGCGAGGTGCTGCTCGATCTCAAGCGCCCGGGCCTGAAGCAGGGTCCCGGGCTGGCCATGGGCGGCGGTGTCCTCGGGGTCCCGACGGCCCTGCGGGAGGTGTCCGCGACGACGCGGGCGCAGCGCTGCCGGGTTCCAGCGACCATGAACGCGCTGAAGGGTCGTCCCGGTTGCGCCGTTGGTGCGCGCACCCAGTGGGCGGCGCCGAAATCCGTTCAGGCCAGGGGCCATCCGCACGACCTCTGGCACGCCTTGGGCACGTCTGATGGCGTGTTGCGTTGCGCGGCGCGGCACGTCGGTCCGGGTGTCGGTGCCGTGGGCCTTCGACCCGATCCCCCTTGTCAGACCTGCCTGCGCGGAATAGCTTTGCTGCGACAACCGTTGGGGTGCCCCGTCGCGGGGCTGAGAGGCGCGAGCCAACCCATCGAACCTGATCCGGATCATGCCGGCGTAGGGAACGGTGCACGAAGGACACAGCGCGTCCGCAATCCGTCCCCCATGCCGGCTCCACGCCAAAAGGGGGCGGCATGGTACCTTTGATCAAGACGATCCGCCCGTCGGCCGGTGCCCCACCGCGCGTGTCGCCGGCCCGCCGCGCCGCGCCGCGGGCCATGCCCGTCGGATCGGCAGGCGCGACGGCGCGGGTCGGGCACGCCATCGGGCGGCGCGCAGGATCCCGTTGGGTCGGCGCTGACCATGGCTGATGTCACGGTTATCGGGGCGGGTGTCGCGGGGCTGTGGGCGGCGCTTGCGCTGAGCCGTTGCGGGCTGCGGCCACGGCTGATCGACCGCACCGGCCCTCCGGGTCCTCATGGCTGTTCGTGGTGGGCGGGGGGCATGCTGGCGCCGCGGTGCGAGGGGGCGGTTGCCGATCCCGCCATCGTCCGCCACGGGCAGGCGGCCGCGGGCCACTGGGCCGAGGTGACGCGCGTGGTGCAGCGCGGCTCGCTCGTGGTGGCGTTGCCGCGCGACCGGGCGGAACTGGCGCGCTTTGCCCGCCGCACCAGCGGCCACACGGCGGTGCCGGATGTCTCGGCGCTGGAGCCGGACCTGACGGGGCCGCACCGGGCACTGTTCATGGCCGATGAGGCGCATCTGGATCCGCGCGAGGCGCTGGGCGATCTCGTTCGTGCGCTGGCGGCACGGGGGGTCACGGTCACGCGCGACACGGTCACGCCCGACGCCGTCCTGGGTCCGGTGATCGACGCGCGCG
The DNA here is from genome assembly GCF_016653255.1 of Rhodobaculum claviforme. Taxonomy (GTDB): domain Bacteria; phylum Pseudomonadota; class Alphaproteobacteria; order Rhodobacterales; family Rhodobacteraceae; genus Rhodobaculum; species Rhodobaculum claviforme. The sequence goes on along the minus strand of NZ_NHSD01000329.1, from coordinate 7,464 downwards.
GCATGGCGGCGGGGCTGGCGGGCCTGCGCGGCGTGCGCGGTGAAATGCTGGTGCTGCGCGCCCGCGATATCCGGCTGTCGCGCCCGGTGCGGCTGCTGCACCCGCGCCATCCGCTTTATGTCGTGCCGCGTGCGGACGGGGTGTTCATGCTGGGCGCCACCCAGATCGAGAGTGCCGACTGGCGGGGGATCTCGGCGCGCGCGGTGCTGGAGTTGCTGGGCGCGGCCTATGCGCTGGACCCCCGCTTTGCCGAGGCCGAGGTGCTGGAGACCGGCGCCGACCTGCGCCCGGCCTTTGCCGACAACGTGCCGCGGGTGGTGGTGCGGGGCCGGGTGCTGCACCTCAACGGGTTGTTCCGGCATGGCTATCTGATGGCGCCCGCGCTGGCGCTGCAGGCGGTCGCGTATCTGACCAACGGCATCAAGGGGGATCTGGTGCATGCGGATTGAGGTGAACGGCGCGACGCGCGAGGTCGCGGGCGCAACCGTGGCGGAGGCGCTGCGCGAACTGGGCTGGGACAGCGTGCGGGTGGCGACCGCGCTGAACGGGGCGTTCGTGCCGAAGGGCGCGCGGGACGCGACCGCCATCACCGCGGGCGACCGGCTGGAAGTGCTCGCCCCGATGCAGGGGGGCTGAGGGATGCGGGAGTTCTATGGCGTCGCATTGGCCACGCCCCTGATGCTGGGCACGGCGCAGTACCCCGCGCCTTCGGTGCTGGAGGCCGCGTTCCGCCAGTCGCAGGCCTCGGTCGCGACGGTATCGCTGCGCCGCGAGGCCGGGGCAGGGCAGGCGTTCTGGGACATCATCCGGGGCCTTGGCGTGCATGTGCTGCCCAACACCGCAGGCTGCCATAGCGCGCGCGAGGCGATCACCACCGCCCGGATGGCGCGCGAGGTGTTCGAGACGAACTGGATCAAGCTGGAGGTGATCGGCCACGCCGACACGCTGCAACCCGACCCCTTCGGGCTGCTGGCCGCGACAGAGGCGCTGGCCGCCGACGGGTTCGAGGTGTTTCCCTACACCACCGAGGATCAGGTGTTGGCCGGCCGGCTGCTGGACGCCGGCGCGCGCGTGCTGATGCCGTGGGGGGCGCCCATCGGCTCCGGCCTCGGGCTGAACAACCGCTACGGGCTGCGGACCCTGCGCGCGGCGTTTCCCGACGTGCCCATGGTGATCGACGCAGGCCTTGGCCTGCCCAGCCATGCGGCGGACGCGATGGAGCTGGGGTTCGACGCGGTGCTGCTGAACACCGCCGTGGCGCAGGCGGGCGATCCGGTGGCGATGGCGCGCGCCTTCGCCATGGCGGCGCAGGCAGGCGCGCTCGCCCACGCCGCCGACCCGATGGAGCCGCGCGAGATGGCCGCACCCTCCACCCCCGTTCTGGGGCAGGCATGGCTGTGACATTGCCGCGCTTCTATCCGATCTTCGACCAGGTGGCGTGGCTGGAGCGCGCGCTGCCGCTGGGCGTGACGCTGGTGCAGCTGCGCATCAAGGACCGTGAGGCCGGGGAGCTGCGCGCCGACATCCGGGCCGCGATCGCGCTGGCGCGGGCCCACGGCGCGGCGCTGGTGATCAACGACCACTGGCAGCTCGCGATCGAGGAGGGCGCCGACTGGCTGCATCTGGGCCAGGAGGATCTGGACACCGCCGACCTGCCCGCCATCCGCCGCGCGGGCCTGCGGCTGGGGATCTCCACCCATGACCACGCCGAGCTGGAGCGCGCGCTGGCCCTTGGGCCGGATTACATCGCGCTCGGGCCGGTTTACCCGACGATCCTCAAGCAGATGAAGTGGCACGCGCAGGGGCTGGAGCGGCTGGCTGAGTGGAAGCGGCTGGTGGGCGACACGGCCCTGTGCGCCATCGGGGGCATGTCGGTGGACCGCGCGCCGGGGGCGTTCGCCGCCGGTGCCGACACCGTGGCCGCCGTGACCGACATCACCCTCAACCCCGACCCCGAGGGCCGCATCCGCGACTGGCTGAGGGTCTGCGGATGAGCCGCTACGCGCGCCAGATGATCCTGCCCGACGTCGGCCCCGAGGGGCAGGCGCGGCTGGGCCGCGCGCATGTGCTGGTGGTGGGGGCAGGGGGCCTCGGCGTGCCGGTGCTGCAGTATCTGGCGGGCGCCGGGGTGGGGCGGATCACGCTGGTCGACCCCGACCGGGTGGAGGCGGGCAACCTGCATCGCCAGCCCCTCTATCGCATGGACCAGATCGGCCAGCCCAAGGCGCGGGCCGCCGCCGACGTGCTGGCCGCGCTGAACCCCGAGATCCGGGTCATCCCGCAGGTGGCATGGCTCGACCCCGCCAACGCGCCCGCGCTGGTGGGGGCTGTGGATGTGGCGCTGGACTGCGCCGATACCTTCGCCGCCAGCCTGACGCTGTCGGACGCCTGCCGCGACACCGGCACGCCGATGATCGCCGCCTCGGCGCTGGCCTTGTCGGGGTATGTGGCGGGGTGCTGCGGAACGGCGCCGAGCCTGCGCGCGATCTTTCCCGATCTGCCGGAGCGCGGGGCCACCTGTGCCACGGCGGGGGTGATGGGGCCGGTGGTGGGCGCCATCGGCGCATTGCAGGCGCAGATGGCACTGGCGGTGCTGCTGGGGCTGGCGCCCTCGCCGCTGGGCCGGTTGGTCAGCCTGGACGCGGCGGGCTGGCGCATGGGCGGCTTTCGCTTCGACGCCGCGCCGGAGCCCGCGCGGCCCCTGCCGTTCATCGCCCGCAGCCAGACCCGTGCGGGCGACCTGCTGATCGACCTGCGCTCCGAGGCGCCGCCCTTCAGCCCCGACGCCCGCCACATCCCGCCCGACGGGATGGCGGCGCTGCACCCGCCCCCGGGCCGCCGGGTGGTGCTGGCCTGCGCCACCGGCCTGCGCGCCCACAACGCGGGGCGAGAGTTGCAAACCCGCTGGCCGGGCGACATCGCCCTGCTGGCCCTTCAGGAGTAAGCGATCCCCATGAAGCACTTCGCCGCCACAGTGGCCGTGGCCACCGCGCTGGCCCTTCCGGCCGCCGCCCAGGACCGGCTCACCCTCATGCTGGACTGGTTCGTCAATCCCGACCACGCGCCGATCATCCTCGCGCAGGAGCTGGGGTACTTCGACGCCGCCGGGCTCGAGGTGGAGATCGTCACCCCCTCCGACCCCAACGACCCGCCGCGCATGGCCGCCGCCGGCCGCGTCGATCTGGCGATCAGCTACCAGCCGCAACTGCACCTGAGCCGCCACAACGACCTGCCGCTGCGCCGGGTGGGCACGCTGATCGCGACCCCGTTGACGTGCCTCGTGGTGCTGGCGGATGGGCCGGTGCAGGCCATGACCGACCTGCGCGGCGGCAAGGTCGGCTTTGCCGTCGCCGGCGTGCAGGAGGTGATGCTCGACGCCATGCTCGCGCACCACGGAATGGCCCCCGGCGACGTGGAGCAGATCAACATCGGCTGGTCGATCTCGCCCGCGCTGATGTCGGGGCAGGTCGATGGCGTGATCGGCGCGTTTCGCAACTTCGAGCTCAACCAGCTGCGGATCGAGGGGACCGAGGGGCGTTGCTTCTACCCCGAGGCCGAGGGCGTGCCGAGCTATGACGAGCTGATCTATGTGGCCAACCCCGACCGCATGGACGCAGGCGCCATCGCCCGGTTCCTGGATGCGACCGAGCGTGCGACCGGCTTCATCCTCAACCACCCCGAGCGCGCGTGGGAGATCTTCGCCGCCACCGCATCGGAATTGCGGTCCGAGCTGAACATCCGCGCCTGGGCCGACACCTGGCCGCGCTTCGCCACCCGGCCCGCAGCCCTCGATGCCGGGCGGTATGCGCGTTTCGAGGCGTTCCTGGCCGAGCGCGGCGCCACCCCCGGCGGGCTGGCCGTCGACGCGCTGGCCCTCGACGTGACCGCCGGGGTCACCCCATGAGCGCGCCCGACTATGGCCACGCCTTTGCGCTGTGGCGTGCGGCGGCGCCGGACTGGCCCGCCTATACCCACCACGCCTTTGTCGAAGGCATCCGGCGGGGCGACCTGCCGCGCGCGCGGTTCCTCGACTATCTGCGGCAGGACTATGTCTTCCTGATCCACTTTGCGCGGGCCTGGGCGCTGGCGGTGGCCAAGGCCGACACCCTGGCCGAGATGCAGGCGGCCTCGGCCACGGTGCAGGCGCTGGTGCACCACGAGATGCCGCTGCATGTGCAGATCTGCGCGCGTGAGGGGATCGACGCGGCCGCGCTGGAGGCAACGCAGGAGGGGGCGGCCAACCTCGCCTATACCCGTTATGTGCTGGAGGCGGGGTATTCGGGCGATTTCCTCGACCTGATGGCGGCGCTGGCGCCCTGCGTGCTGGGCTACGGCGAGATCGGCGCGCGGCTGGCGGGCAGCGGCGGGCCCTATGCCGAGTGGATCGAGACCTACGCCGGGGCCGACTACCAGGGGCTGTGCCGGGATGTGGGCGGGCTGATCGACGGCGCGCTGGTGCACCGGCTGGGGGCCGACTGGGCCGGGGTGCCGCGCTGGACCCGGCTGTCGCGCCACTTCGCCACCGCGACCCGGCTGGAGGTCGGCTTCTGGCAGATGGGGCTGGACGGGCCATGACCGCCCTGCGCCTGCGCGGGGATCTGTGGATGGGGGCCGCGCCGCTGATCCGGGGCCTTGCGCTGGAGATGCCCGGGGGCGTGTGGTCGTGCCTGCTGGGGCCGTCGGGGGTGGGGAAGTCGTCCCTCGGGCGGCTGATCGCGGGGCTGCCCGGCCCGCACCGGCTGGAGGGGGTGCTGGAGGCCTGCGACGGCCAGCCGCTGGCGGGCCGGGTGGCGATGATGGCACAGGGGGGCCAGCTTCTGCCCTGGGCCGATCTGGTGGGCAATGTCACCATCGGCGCGCGGCTGCGCGGCGCGCGGCCCGACACCGCCCGCGCGCGCGCCCTGCTGGCCGAGGTCGGGCTGGCGGGGCTGGAGGCGCGCCGCCCCGACGCGCTGTCCGGTGGCCAGCGCCAGCGCGTCGCCCTTGCGCGTGTGCTCATGGAGGATTGCGCGGTCGTGGTCCTGGACGAGCCGTTTTCCGCCCTCGATACCGGCACGCGGCTGGCGATGCAGGATCTGGCGGCGCGGGTGCTGAAGGGGCGCACCGTCATCGTGATCACCCACGACCCGCTGGAGGCGATCCGCCTGTCCGACCGCGCCTGGCTGCTGGGCCCGGCGGGCGCCGAGGCGCTGGCCCTGCCCGACGCCCCCGTGCCCCGCGACTGGCGCGCCCCGCAGACCCTGACGGCGCAGGCCGCCCTGCTGGGCCGGCTGCTGCCGGTGGCGCCCGCATGCGCCGGTTGAACGTCCCCCTGCTGCGCGGCCTTCTGGCGCTGTGTTTCGCGCTGGCGCTGTGGCAGGGCGTGGTGTGGATCAGCGGCGTGCCGCGCTTCATCCTGCCCGGGCCGGGCCGGGTGGGCGCCAGCCTCTGGTCCAACGCGCCGCTGCTGCTGGAGCACGCGCGCTTCACCGCCGTCAACCTGCTGGTCGGGCTGGCCGCCGGGGTCGGCTTGGGGGTGGTGACCGCGCTGAACCTGGCGGTGTCGCCCGGCGCGCGGCTGCTGCTGCGCCCCATGCTGATCTTTGCCCAGGCGGTGCCGGTGTTCGCGCTCGCGCCGGTCCTCACGCTGTGGCTGGGGTATGGGGCGGCGTCCAAGATCGTGATCGTGATGATGGTGGTGTATTTCCCCGTCACCTCGGCGTTCTTTGACGGGCTGATGCGGTTGCCGGCACCGCTGGACGATCTGGCACGGATGATGCGCGCGACCCCGCTGCGTCGGCTGGTGCTGCTTCAGGTGCCCAATGCGCTGCCGTCGCTGGCGTCGGGGTTGCGGCTGGCGGCGGTCTATGCGCCGTTTGCGGTCATCATCGGGGAATGGGTGGGGTCGTCGCGCGGGTTGGGATATCTGATGCTGATGGCCAACGGGCGCGGACAGACCGACCTGATGTTCGCGGCGCTGGTGGTGCTTGCGGCACAGGGCCTTGCGCTGTTCGCGCTGATGGAGGCCTGCGCCCGGCGCGCGCCGGGCCCGCCGTAGCGGCCGCGCAACCGGGGTGCGTGCCGCGCCGTGGTGGCGGGCGATAGGGTGCCTGCCCCCCCTCCCGCTGGCGCGGCGCGCACCGGTGCCGATCCGCCCGCGGGCCTCTGCGCGGTGCACCGCGCGGCGCCGTCCGGTGTGACGAAGGGCTTGTGTCGGCCCGTTGGCGTGCCCATGGATGGCCGTGTGAGCCATGTATCGGACCAGGATTCGGCGGCGCTGACGGCCCTTGGCTGGTCGGCGTTCTTTGACGACCAGCGCGGCCCTGACGAGGCGGCGCTGCTGCCGATGCGCATCGCCACGGTGCATCGTGCGCGTGTGGGCGCGCAGTCGGTGGCCGGCCCGGTGCGGCTGGTTCTGCCGCCGCCGGCGTCCTCGGCGGATCTGGCGGTGGGGGACTGGGTGCTGGTCGACGCCGACAGCCGGGCGCTCGTGCGGCGGCTGGACCGCCGCACCGTGCTGCGGCGGCGCACCGAGGGCGGGCGGGGGCCGCAGCTCATTGCCGCGAATGTCGACACGCTGTTCATCGTGTCGTCATGCAACGAGGATCTGAACATCGCCCGGCTGGAGCGGTATCTCGTGCTTGCCAACGAGGCCGGGACGACGCCGGTGATCGTGCTGACCAAGGTGGACCGGGTTGCCGACGCCGCGCCCTATCGTGACGCGGTGGCCGGTCTGCAACGCGGGCTGGCGGTGGTGGCGCTGAACGCCACGGCGCCCGAGGCGGTGCACGCGCTCGCGCCCTGGTGCGGCGCGGGGCGGACGGTGGCGCTCGTCGGCTCCTCCGGGGTGGGAAAGTCCTCGCTGCTCAACACCCTCGCGGCCAAGGCCCCCGAGGACGCGCAGCCCACCGGCGCCATCCGCGAGGCCGACGCGAAGGGACGCCACACCACCACGTCCCGGTCGCTGCATGCCATCGCCGCCGGAGGGTGGGTCATCGACACCCCCGGCATGCGCACGCTGCACGTCAGCGACGTGTCGACCGGGCTGGACGCTCTCTTTGCCGAGATCGCCGAGCGCGCCCCCGCCTGCCGGTTCCGTGATTGCACCCATGCGCACGAGCCCGGCTGCGCGGTGCGGGCGGCGGTGGCGGACGGGACGCTCGACCCCGCCCGGCTGGAGCGGTGGCGCAAGCTGCTGGAGGAGAACCGCGCCAACACCCCCGTCCTGTCGGGCCCCCATGGCAACAGGACCATGAAACCCCGCCCCGGCCGCTGATCCGTCCGACGCCCATGCCGCCCGGCGCCCGGCACGCCCCGCCGGGCACCCTCGTGACGCCCTGGCCTGCGTGCCCGACGGTTGTGCCCGTCGCCGCCCCTCGCGCCATGTTGGCCGGGTACGTACGCGTGCGTACGGCGCCGACAGCCCCGGAGGTCTTGCGCGATGGTACGCAGGGCCAAGGCGACGCGATCCGTCCCGCAACCGAA
>NZ_NHSD01000328.1 GCF_016653255.1 Rhodobaculum claviforme | reverse complement strand
TCTCCGGCCGGTCGATGGCCGACCAGGGGGCGCAGGACATGGGGCACCACCAGTCCGATAAAGCCGATCGCGCCGGCCACCGCTGTTGCAGAACCGACAGCGAGAGCCGTGCCGAGGACCAGCCGCGTGCGGACCGCGGGCAGGTGGAAGCCGAGGCTTTGTGCCGCATCTTCGCCGAGGGTCAACGCATCGAGCGCAGGCGCCACGCTGGCAAGCAGAACCCAGCCGACCGCCATGAACGGCAACGCCAGCCCCAGATGCTCCATCGACCGGCCGGAGAGCGAGCCCAGCAGCCAGAATACGATCTCCAGCGCGGCGTAGGGGCTGGGCGCCAGGTTGAGCGCGAGCGAGGTCAACGCGGCGGCGAATGAGGTGACGGCGACGCCGGCCAGGATCAGCGTCAGCGTGTCGGCGTTGCGTCCTGCCAGCAGCAGGACCAGCAACACCGCCAAGATCGCCCCCGCGATGCCGCCCAGCGGCAGGGCGAGCGCGAACGCGGCGGAGGCACCGGTATAGAGCGTCAGTACCGCGCCCAGTGCTGCCGCGCCGGAGACGCCGATCAATCCTGGCTCGGCCAGCGGGTTGCGCAGGTAGCCCTGCATCACCGCGCCGGCCAGCCCCAACCCGGCGCCGATCAGCGCCGCCAGCACCGTGCGCGGCGCGCGCACCTCGCGCATCACAAGCGCCATCAGCGGGTCGTCGCCCCACACCAGCGCCCGCAGCGCCACCCCCGGCGGCACGCCGGCCGGGCCGATCACCAGCGACGCCATCGCAAGCGCCGTCGCCACCGTGCCCAGCGTCCAGGCCAGCCGCGCGGTCATTCCCCGCCACCCCGCGCCGCGATCAGCGCGGCCACCGCCGCCAGCACATGCGGGGTGCCGCAGGTCCAGTCGCGGTCCGCCAACGCGGCGCCGCGTCCGTGCGCGGGCATCGCGCGCAGGGCGGGGTGGTCCAGCAGCGCCTTCGCCTCGGAGGCGCCGGGGGTGCCACGCCCCATCACCAGCCAGTCGGGATCGGCGAGGATCAGCGCCTCCAGCGCCAGCAACCCGCCGTGCTCCAGCCCCACTTCGGCCGCGATGTTCGACAGCCCCGCCGAGGCCAGGATGTCCCCCGCCAGCGTGCCCGGCCCCCCGGTGAAGCCGCGCGCGTAATACAGCGCCGCCCGCTCGGGCGGCAGGCGGTCGCGGACCCGCGCCATCAGCGCCGCATGATCACGCCGGAAGCGCGCGATCGCCGCATCGGCGGCGTCCTCGCGGCCCAGCACCGCCCCCATCCGCGCCAGGTTCCCCGCGACATCGTCCAGGCTGCGGGCAATGTCGAAACGCACGACCGGGATGCCGAGGCGTTCCAGCATCGCGACCGTGGGCTGGGTGGTGAAGCGCCCCGCGATCACCAGGTCGGGGCGCAGCAGCACGATGTCCTCGGCATGGCCCCGGTTGGCCGGCAGGGCGCGGGCGGCCTCGGCCATCGGCGACATGGCGGGGTCCTGCGCCAACCTGCTGACCGAGACCAGCTGGCCCGGCGCCGCCAGCATCAGCGCCAGCTGGTCGGTGCACAGGTTCATCGAGACCACACGCCGCGGGGCGGGATCGGCCAGCGCCGCCCCGCCCAGACACAGCGCCAGCGCGACGCTAGAAACGGCTCGAAAGACCGACATACAGCGCCCTGTCCGATGTGCCGTAGCCCTGCACCAGCTGGTATTGACGATCCAGCAGGTTGTCGATGCGCACCGTCAACTCCGCCCGGTCGGTCAGCGCATAGGCGAAGCGGGTATTGACCACCCCAAACCCGGGCATCGGCTTGCCCCCGTTGTCAAGACGTCCGCCCAGCGCTTGCAGCGTGGTTGTATGACGCAGTCGGTCCGTCAGCAGGACCTCGGCGCTCAGCGCGAGGTCGTGGCGGGGCACCCGCCACGACCGCTCGCCCGCGCGGTCGCGCGCATCGGTAAAGGTGTAGTTGCCGCCCAGGGTCCAGCGATCCCCCACCATGAGGTCAGCCGTCAGCTCCACCCCGCGACGGCGCGACTGCCCCGGCACGTTGCTGTAACTGGACCCGGCGAAGTCGATGGCATTGCTCAACCGCAGGTCGAACACCGTGATGCCAAACCCGGCCGCACCCAGACGCAGATCCGCGCCAAGCTCCAGGCTGCGGCTGCGCTCGGGCTCCAGCGTGGGATCACCGAAGTCGCTGAACAGCTCAAAGTTCGATGGCGCGCGGAACCCATTGGCGACCGAACCGCGCAGCGTGACCGTATCGGCAACCATCCAGGCACCTGCCAGCCGCCCTGAGGTGAAGCGCCCGAACCGGCTGTGATCGTCCACCCGCGCGCTGGCCTGCAAGTTGACCCCGTCCAGCGGCACCACCAGCGCCTGCACGAACGCCCCCGCGATCCGGGTGGAGCTGTCGAAGGCACCGAAATTGCCGGACTGGTCATAGGCCTCGCGTTCCCAATCGGCGCCATAGACGAGAGTGGTCGCCGCACTCAGCTCGGTCGACCCCAGCCAGTCGATCCGCGTGCGTTCGCCAACATAGGTGTTGTCCGACGGGAAATCCGGTGGCCGCGTCACGAAACGCCGCGACACGCGATAGCGCGAGATCCCCACCTCCTGGGTGCCGGCGCCAGTGGCGAACTCAGCGAACACCCGCGCACCGGCCTCGCGGCGGCGGGTGGTGTTGGGCGCATCGCCGATGGGAAAGCCCTGGTCATAGTCACCGTCGCTGGCCTGCGCGAACCCCGACGCGCCCAGCGTCACCGCGTCGCTGATCGCATGGCGCAGGCTGAACCCCACGCGGCGGGCGCGGAAGCCATCGTCCTCGGTCGCGCCGTCGTTCTCGTCGGCGGCCGAAAACCCGTCCGAGCGGACGAAGGACAGGTTCAGCGCCATCTCGCCGCGCTCGGTGCGCTGCCCGAAGCCATAACGCAGGCCCAGCGTTCGGAAACTGCCGCCCTCGATTTCGGCGGTCTGGGTGATGCCGTCCTCCAGCGCGCCGAGGGTTTCTATGTTGATGACCCCGGCCACGGCCGATCCGCCCCACAGCGCCGATTGCGACCCTCGCAGGATCTCCACCCGGCCGATGTCGGTGCCGCCCAGCGCGCCGAAGTCGAACTCGGAGCGGATCAGGCTGGGGTCGTCGACCCGGATTCCGTCGATGAACGTGGCGACATAGCGCGGCTCGTTACCGCGGATTCGCAGCTGTGTCAGCGTGCCCAGAGGGCCCTGCTGGACCGCCGTGACGCCGGGCTGGCGCGCCAGAACATCCGACAGCTGGAACCTGCCTGCGGCAACAATTTCCTCGCGCCCCACGACGGTGATGGCCGATCCAGTGGCGGTGCGCAGGGTGGGAAAGCGGTTGGCCGAGAACACGACCTCGTCGAGCTGGAACGCGGTCTGGGCCAGGGCGGGGCCGGCCATGGGGGCCGCGACGGCGCACAGAAGTGCGGTTCGGGTCGCCAGCGCGGACAGGGCGGGCGTGGGTGTTGCGGGTCGGGCCGCCGGGGCGGTTGTGGGGGAAATGCGCATGAACCCTCCGTCAGCGCAGGGGGCACGGGGGGGACCGTGCCCATGACAGGTTGCGCCGCAGGGCGCTCCCTGCGGCAGGACGACTTGTCACCGCGACGGTCAGTCTGGCCGTTGCCCGGGCGCCCACCGCGCCCTGACAGGGTGATCGGCTCGGGCAGGTCTCCTGGCTTGCGGGTCATCGCGCGGTCCGCGCCTTCCCGGGGGGACGCCCCAGTGGCCTGTCGCGGACCGCCCTCGCCGCTCACAGTTGCGGGGGCAGCGCCGGGTTTGCACCGGCTTCCCTTTTCACCCCTGTCACGGGGCACCTGAGCGCCACGACGTCTGCACGGCGCGGGCCCCGACTGTCAAGCCGTCCTGACGCCCGGCGGGGGGATGCGTCAATCGCGCAACCATCCCGCCAGCAGCCGCCCCACCAGCATCCCCACCGCCGCCGGCAGGACCAACAGCACCGCGGGCAAGGTGTGGGCCACCCCCTGCGTGCCCGGCAGGAAGCCCCCCGCCACCAGCAGCCCCACCGCCAGCAGCAGCACCGCGAGCGCGATCCACAGCGACACCCGCCGCCCGATATGCACCGCCAGCCACCAGCCGCCGATCGCACCCCCGATGGCACAGCCGATGGCCAGCAGAGTCAGGACAATGAACGGCATGACAGCCTCCGTGCTGGTCCCGACCCTTTGGACGGGCATGCCGGGTATATGGGGCCGCGGCGCCGCGAAACGAAGGGCAGGCCGGGCGATGAGCCCCCGCGCCCCGGGACATGATCCAACCGCGCGCGCCCCGGCCGCAAGAAGGTCCGCCCCCCGTCGCGGCCGCGCACGCACGCGGGGGGGGCTTGCGCGCGCGGGTGCGGCCGGTGTTACTCGGGCGCACCGCACCCGGAGGGCCGCCGATGCCACACCCCGACCGCCTGCCCCCCGCCCTGCGCCGCAATCTGGCGGTTCCGGTGGTGGCGGCGCCCATGTTCCTCGCCTCCGGCCCCGATCTGGTGGTCGAGGCCTGCGCGTCCGGCGTCATCGGGACCTTTCCGGCGCTGAACCAGCGCACCACGGCGGGGTTCGCCGACTGGGTGCGGCAGATCCAGCGGCGGCTGGCCGCCACACCCGCCCCCGCCGCCTTTGGCGTGAACCTGATCGTGCACCGCTCCAACCCGCGACTGGCGGCGGACCTGGAGGTCTGCATCGCGGCGCGGGTGCCGCTGGTCATCACCTCGCTGGGGGCGGTGCCGGACCTGGTGGCGCGGGTGCAGGCCTATGGCGGGCTGGTGTTCCACGATGTCATCAGCGCGCGCCACGCCGAGAAGGCCGCCGCCGCCGGGGTGGACGGGATCGTGGCGGTGGCGGCCGGCGCGGGCGGGCATGCCGGTACCCTGAACCCGTTCGCCCTGCTGACCGAGGTGCGGCGCCACTTTGCCGGGCCCATCGCACTCGCGGGCGCGATCAATTCGGGGGCCGAGGTGCTGGCGGCACGCGCGCTGGGCGCGGACCTGGCCTGGGTCGGCACGCGGTTTCTGGCCACCCGCGAGGCGATGATCGCCGACGGCCACAAGCAGATGATCGCGCGGGCGCGCGCGGGCGACATCGTCTATACCGACCGGGTCAGCGGGGTGCCGGGCAACTTCCTGCGCGACAGCCTTGGCACGGTGCTGGACGACACCGGGGCCCGGACCCTCGACATCGGGGCCGAGGTCAAGGCCTGGCGGGACGCCTGGTCGGCCGGACAGGGTGTCGGCGGCATCACCGACATCCCGTCCACGGCCGCGCTGTGCCACCGCATCGCCACCGAATACACCGAGGCCCGCGCCCGCCTGATGTCCGACCCCCTTGCCCCGCCGCGCCGACCATGACCGCATCCCCGCGACAGGGTCAGGACCACCTTTCGCCTCCCCCGCCGGGCGCATAGGATCACCACGGCCGCGCGCCCCGGTCATGCCCCGGCCACCGCGCCCAGCACCACGACACGACGCAGGATACCTACGGAGGAGAGCCCATGCAGACCAAGGACATCGCAGCCCTCGTGACCGGTGGCGGATCGGGACTGGGCGAGGCAACGGCGCGCGCGCTTGCCGCCGATGGTGCGCGGGTCGCGATCCTGGACCGCAACATGGACGCGGCACGGGCGGTGGCGCAGGACATCGGCGCGCTGGCCATCGACTGCGATGTCACCAGCGCCGACGCGGCCGAGGCCGCCCTCGCGCGCGCCGCCGAGGCGCATGGCCCCGCGCGGATCCTCGTGAACTGTGCGGGCGTCGGCCCCGCGCAGAAGATCCTGGGCCGCAAGGGGCTGATGCCGCTCGATGACTTCCGCAAGGTGGTGGAGATCAACCTGGTCGGCAGCTTCAACATGCTGCGGCTGTTCGTGGCCGGGGCCGCCGATCTGGCGCCGCTGGCATCGGGCGAGCGGGGGGTGGTCGTCAACACCGCCTCGGTCGCGGCCTATGACGGGCAGATCGGACAGACGGCCTATGCCGCGTCCAAGGGCGGGGTGGTCGGGCTGACCCTGCCGGCCGCGCGCGAGCTGGCGTCCATGGCCATCCGCGTCGTCACCATCGCGCCGGGGCTGTTCGGCACGCCGATGCTGCGCGCGCTGCCGCAGGACGCGCAAGACAGCCTGTCGGCCTCGGTCCCGTTCCCCGCGCGCTTGGGCGAGCCGTCGGAATACGCCGATCTGGTGCGCTACATCCTGTCGGCCGAGATGCTGAATGGCGAGGTGATCCGCCTCGACGGCGCACTGCGCATGGCGCCACGCTGAACAGCGCTGCCGCTCGGGCTACGGCGATCCCCTGTGCCGCGCGGGCGGTGCGTGCCAACGCAGGTGCCGCTTGGGATGGGGTCTTGCGGCGCGCGGTTCCCGGCCTGCCATGGGCGCCGCCGCCAGCTTGCCGGGGGAGGCGTGTCGGCGCCCCCATGGCCTCCGGGCACGGAGTGTCGCTGCAGACCCGCGGTCGGCTGAAGGAGGGGGGGGGACGCTCGGGCGCTCCATGCGGTCTTCATCGTCGCGCCCTTCATCGGGCTGCCGTTGCAGGCCGTGCAGGATCGGCGGGTTGATGACGGCCCCCTCCGCCCCGGACCGGACGCTCCAGCAGGCCGGCCGCGCGCTCATGGACCTCCGCGCCGGTGATCTTGCGGCGGAAGATGTCGACGAAGGGGTGGCAGCAGAAGCTCCATGCCCGGCACCGGCCCGGGCAGCCAGATGTCCCTGCTCCAGACCTCGCGCGGCCCCTTCGCCTGGAAACTCGCGGGCGGTCTTGAGCGGCTGGGCCGACGGGCGCGGCCACGGCGATGGGTCTGTCCATGTTCGCGCAACACCCGGCAGAAGCCGGGGTCCGAGGCGGTGCATTCCCCTGTCGTCCGCCAGCTTCGGCACGATCTGGCCGGGGGGCAGGCTCGCGGCCTGCGGCGCGTCGCAGGTGGCGACGATCCGGTCACGCTCCGCCTTGGGCAGCCGGTTGGCCGGGGCGGGGCGCGCGGCCAAGGTGGGGCAGGTCCGCGCCCACCGCGCCATCCGAGGCGTTCCAGTGCCGCAGGGTGCGGGCGTCGCGGCCCAACTCGGCGCAGGCCGCAGCCCGGCTGCGCATCTGCGGCCATCGCGTCATCGACAAGGGCAACGATCTCCTTGCGATCCGGAGCCGGGGTCATTCGTCCCTGGCCGGCATCCTGGGGCGCATTGAAGCCGATGTGCGGGCATCCCGACGCATCCCCCGCCCGGGCGTGCCGCCGATGGAACGGGGCCGTGCGGCGATACCCTGGCGGCGATGCTGACCCGGGCGACGCCCGGCGCGACCTGATGGCGGGGCGCGGAACATGACCCTGCGGCGACGGCTCGACCGGCTCGAAGCCCGGCACGGCGGCAAATCCGTGACCACTACGGATATGTCGGTGCTCCGCCCGGTCGTGACACCCGGCGCGGCCGGGCCGGTGAACCGTGGCGGCATCTGACCCGCGAACCGTGCGCGGGCCTGGGCGCCTTTACGGCCCGGGCTCGGGGGGAGTGCTGACCGGGTCCCGATGGTGGCTCAATCCGGGGGGGAGTTTTACTGTCTCGCTCCGCGCCCGGGGCATGGCACCACGGCTGACCTGTCACAGCCCCGGCGCCGACCCCTGCGGAAGAAGATCAGAAAGCCCCACGCCCTGTGCCCCACCCGAAGCGCTCGGGACGGGCGACGTTCCGCCACCTTCCGGCGTCAATCGGCGTCGCGGCGGGGGCCATGAAGGGGCAACCTGCGCAATGGCGGACCTGCCGGTCTGACACAACTCTCGCTTCCTGCGGACAAATGGCGCACCCGAAGAGATTCGAACTCCTGACCCCCAGATTCGTAGTCTGGTGCTCTATCCAGCTGAGCTACGGGTGCGTTGGGGGGTCTCTAACCGGAGCCGCCGCGCTTTGCAAGGGCGGTTTCGGGGGATGTGGCCGCAAGGGACTTGGGCAGGCGGATGAGGAACTCGGTGCCGTCGGCGTCGGTGCGCCACAGCTCCAGCGTGCCGCCGTGGCCGCGCACCAGCTCGGCCGAGATCGCGAGGCCGAGGCCGATGCCGCCCTTGCGCGCGCCGCCGGAAAACGCGGTGAACAGATGCTCGCGGGCCTTGTCGGGCAAGCCGGGGCCGGTGTCGCCGACGCGAATCCACCAGGCGGCGTCGTCCTCGCCGGCGCCGATCTCGATGGTGCCGGGGGCGCCGGTGGCCTCGATCGCCTGGCGGGCGTTGCGCACCAGGTTCGACAGCACGCGGAACAGCTGTTCGGGATCGGCGCGCACGGTCAGCTGCGCAGGCGTGTCGAGCAGGAACTCCACCGTGCTGTCCTCGGGCAGCGCGAGGCGCTCGTTCTCCACCACATCGGCCACCAGCGGCGCCAGCGCGAGGCGTTGCAGCCGGGGCGGGGGTTCCTGCGCCTTGCCGAAGGCCAGCGTCGCCTCGCACAGGTTCACCGCCCGCGAGATCGAGCCCACCAGCTTGGGCGCCGCGCGCGCCACCGCGGGATCGTTGGAGGTCTCCATCCGGTCGGCCAGCAGCGAGGCCGTGGACAGGATGTTGCGCAGATCGTGGCTGACCTTGGCCACCGCGCCGCCAAGCTGGGCCAGACGCTCCTTCTGGCGCAGCGCGCCGGTCAGCTGGGTCTGCAGGGTGGCCAGCGCGTCCTCGGCGGCACGCAGTTCGCGGATGCGCGCGGTGGGGGCGATGACGCGGGTGGCGTCCTCGGGGGCCTCGGCATAGGCGGTCATGTGGCGCACCACCCGGCCGATGGGCGTCAGGATCAGATAACGTACGGCGATGAACAGAAGCGTCGCGGTCATCACGGCGATGATGGCCGACAGCGCCAGCACGCGGGCGCCGAACTCCAGCATCTCGCGGCGCAGGGGGCCGGTCTCGATGGTGACCTCGATCAGCAGGCCCGCCTCGCGCACGGGGTCGCCGATGACGCGGACCACGCGGTTTTCGCGGTCCATCAGCACCCGGGCGGCGTCGCGGATCAGCACCCAGGGACCGGGGTCGCGCAGGTCATGGGTGGCGTGGATCGGCGCCGGGATGGGCGAGGACAGCACCAGCTCGCGCAGCTCGTCCCGGCGCAGCACGACGTTGAACACGCCCGCGTTGGCCAGAAGCTCGGCCTCCAGCGGCTCCTCGATCAGGCTGTCGGAGGCCAGCACCGCCAGCGAGGCGATCTGCGCGCGCTCCAGCCGCGCCAGCAGATAATCCATGCGATACCGCGCCACCGATGGCACGAAGATCATCACCTCGGCCAGCATGACGAACACCATCGTCAGAAGCAGAAATCGCCCCGACAGGGAATTGACCACAGATCCCTCGCACGCCTTTGGCGGTCACGGCAGCAGACGCTGCACCAGCCGGACCACACGCTTGAGGGGAGCATTACCAAAGAGCTTCGGTGAAAAATAGGCGCCAGCGGCACGTTTGCCCACCTCCGCCAGCGTGGGGTAAGGCAGGACCACCCCGGCCATCGCGCTCAGCCGCAGCCGCTGGGCAATCGCCAGCGACCACGGCGCGATCAGCTCGCCCGCCTGGGGGCCTGCGATGCCCGCGCCGATCGGGCGGCCGCGGTGGATCACCAGCTTGACCATGCCGTCGGTGCGCAGGGTCGCGCGGGCGCGGTCGTTGTCGGCAAAGGGAAAGGTCACGACCTCCACCCGGTCGCCGAAGCGCGCGCGGGCCTCGGCCTCCGTCAGGCCGACATGGGCCAGCTCGGGGTCGGTGTAGGTGGCACGCGGGATGTGATCGGTGCGCACCCGCGCCGGCAGCCCCAGCACGGCCGAACGGATCACGATACCCGCGTGATAGCCCGCCAGATGGGTGAACTGCCCCTGCCCCGCGGCATCCCCGATGGCATAGGCGCGCCGGTTGGTGGTGCGCAGCCGCGCGTCCACCGTGACGCCCGCGTCGGTGTGGGCGATGCCCGCGGCCTCCAGCCCCAGCCGCTCCAGCGCGGGGCGGCGGCCGGCGGCCACCAGCAGGTGCGAACCCGCCACCCGGCGCCCGTCCGCCAGCGTGACGTTCAGCGCGCCCTCGGTCCCGGCGACGGCCGTGATGGCGGTGCCCTCGATGACCTCCACCCCTTCGGCGCGCAGGCGCTCCAGCACGATGGCCGCCAGCTCGGGTTCCTCACGCGCGAGCGGGCGGCCGGCCTCGATCACCGTGACCCGGCTGCCGAGGCGTCGGTGCGCCTGCGCCATCTCCATCCCGATGGGCCCGCCGCCCAGCACGATCAGGTGGAACGGCCGTACCGCCAGCCCGAACACCGTCTCGTTGGTCAGGTACGGCACCTGCGCGAGGCCCGGCACCGGCGGGATCGCCGGGGTCGACCCGGTGGCGATGACGAATCGGCGCGCGCGGATCCGCAGCCCGCCCGCGACGACCTCGCGCGGGTCGGTGAAGCGCGCCCAGTCCCGGATCACCCGCACGCCCAGGCCCTCGAATCGCTCCACGCTGTCGTGGGGGGCGATCCCGGCGATGACACGGGCGACATGGTCGCGCACGGCGGTGCGGTCGATCTCGGGCGCCACCGGGGCGACGCCGAAGGGCCCGCCCGCCCCCATCGCATGCGCGGCATGGGCCGCCGCGATCAGCGCCTTGGAGGGCACGCAGCCATGGTTGAGGCAGTCGCCCCCCATCGCGGCGCCCTCGACCAGCACCACGCGGGCGCCCATCTGCACCGCGCCCGCCGCCACCGACAGCCCGCCCGAGCCGCCGCCGATCACGCAGATATCGGTATGCAGGACCTCAGCCATCGGGAAACGCCTTCTTGCGGCGCAACCGCAGCACCGTCGGCAGCGCCGACAGCGCCGCCAGCCCCAGAAGCGGCCCCAGCACCGGCCACTCGAAGATCAGGCCCAGATCGGGCGTCTCGCCGCGTGCGAACACATCGCCCAGCCCCGCCCCCACCCAAGTGTAGACGAAGCCGCCGGGGATGATCCCCAGAAACGTCGCCCCGGCAAACGGCGCCAGCCGCATCCCCAGCAGCGCCGCGGCGATGTTGGTCGCAAAGAAGGGAATCACCGGGATCAGCCGCACCGAGACAAGCGCCGAGAAGGCGTTTTCGTCGATCGCCGCTCGAAAGCGCTGCATCCGGCCCTCGCTGACCTCCATCCGTGCGGCCACCCGCGCGCCGATGCCCCAGCGCACCGCCAGAAAGATCAGCACCGACCCCACCGTGGCCGAGACGACGTTGAACAGAACCCCCGGAAACAGTCCGAACAGGAACCCCCCCGTCAGCGAGGCGATCAACGCCCCCGGCAGGGCGAACAGGACCACCGCGACATAGGTCGCCATGAACGCCAGTACCGTCAGCCCGTAATGGGCATCGCGGAACGCCAGCAGCGCCTCGCGGTTGTCGCGCAGCGCCTCGAAGCCGATGCGGTCGCCGAACAGCACCGCGCCGGTCACCGCCACCACCGCGATCGCCAGCACAAGCCCCAGCCGCAGCGCCCGCCGCAGGGGGGGGTCGGAGCGCGGCTCGGCGCCACGGCCCACCCGGATGTCAGGGCCCGCCGAAGGCCCGGTCCGGCGTCGTGTCATCGCGTCAGTCCCCCGTTGCATGGCCCCATGGCCCGTGGCGCGCGCCCGCGAATTGACATGACGGCGCCGGTCGCATATCTGCCGCGGGTCAAGACGCGACGCCGCGGTCCGTTCCGTGGCATGGCGCACCCGCCGCCACCGATGTTCGCCCACGGCACATAGCCCGACCACGCAGGATACCAGACCGATGAAACGCACCTACCAGCCCTCGAACCTCGTCCGCAAGCGCCGGCACGGTTTCCGTGCGCGCATGGCCACCAAGGCGGGGCGCAAGATCATCAACCTGCGCCGCGCGCAGGGCCGCAAGAAGCTGACGGCCTGATCCCGGACCGGCCTGCGGTGGCGGCGATGTCCGCACAGGTGGCAACCATCCCGCGGCGCGCGGATTTCCTGCGCGCCGCCCGCGCCCGCCGCCACGGCACGCCTGCGTTCCTTGTGCAGGCCCGATACCGCGCTCCAGACTCCGGCGCCTCCGCTGCCTCCCCGTCGATGGAGGCCGCGTCCGATGCGATTCGCGTCGGGCTGACCTGCTCGAAGAAGGTCGGCAATGCCGTGGTGCGCAACCGTGCCCGCCGTCGGCTGCGCGCGCTGGCGAACGAGGTGCTGCCGCAGCATGGGCGGCCCGGCTGGGACTATGTTCTGGTGGGTCGGCATGGCGCGACCGTCAGCCATGATTTCGCCGCGATGCGCAACGATCTGCTGCGGGCGCTGGCCCGGCTGCACCCCCCCGCATGAGCCCCGGCGCCTGGCTTCTGGCGCTCCCGGTGCGGGCCTATCGGCTGCTGTGGTCGCCCTGGGTCGGGCACAACTGTCGCTACCAGCCCACCTGTTCCGCCTATGCGCTGGAGGCACTGTCGCGCCACGGGGCGCTTCGGGGCGGCTGGCTGGCGCTGCGGCGCATCGGGCGATGCCATCCCTGGGGGGCGTCGGGCTACGACCCGGTGCCCGGCGCCGATCCCGAGCATGATCGCCAGAACGGCACCCGCCCCGACGCGCGGCCGCGGAACGACCCCGGGCGCTGACGCCTCAGGCCGCCTGCCACTCCCGCAGGCGGGCGACGTAGCGGGCCAGCGTGTCGATCTCCAGGTTCACCAAATCGCCCTCGGACACACGGCCCCAGGTGGTGACGGCCCGGGTGTGGGGGATGAGGTTGACGCCGAAAGTGGCGCCCTCGACCTCGTTGACCGTGAGCGACGTGCCATCCAGCGCGACCGAGCCCTTGGGGGCGATGAAGCCCGCCAGCCGCCCGGGCGCGCGGAAGGTGATGCGCAGACTGTCGCCCTCGGGGCGCAGGGCGGTGATCTCGGCGGTGCCGTCGACATGGCCCGAGACGATGTGGCCGCCCAGCTCGTCGCCCACGCG
Source organism: Rhodobaculum claviforme (assembly GCF_016653255.1). Classification (GTDB taxonomy): domain Bacteria; phylum Pseudomonadota; class Alphaproteobacteria; order Rhodobacterales; family Rhodobacteraceae; genus Rhodobaculum; species Rhodobaculum claviforme. Next base: position 4,968 of record NZ_NHSD01000328.1, on the reverse strand, counting down.
CAGCGCACGTTCCAGGTTGATGGGCTGGCCGGGGGTCCAGCGGCCCAGCGTGGTCATGGACAGCGTCTCGGCCGAGGCCTGGACGGCAAACCACCCCTGCGCGCCGTCGTGGCCGGTCGCCACCACCGTCAGGCACACCCCGTTGCAGGCAATGGACGCGCCAAGGTCGATCCCCGCCACGTCATAGGCGGTGGCGATCTTCAGGGTCGTGTCGCCCCGCGCCTCGGAGGAGATCAGGCGCCCGACATCGGTGATGATACCTGTGAACATGAGCGGCGATCTAGCGCGCGCCGGGCCCCTGCGCAAGGCTGTCGGGGGCACGCTCCCACAGCTGCAGGACGTCGCCTGCCAGCGCCTCGGCGCGCAGCAGGCGCAGGCGGGGCGCGGCGGCCAGACGGTCCACGCCCAGCGCGCCCAGCATCGCGCGCCCGTCGCCGCCCAGCGCCACCCCGGCGGTGAACAGATGCAGCGCATCCACCAGATCGGCGGCCAGAAGGGCTGCGGCCAGCTGCCCGCCCCCCTCGCAGAACACCCGCGTCAGGCCGGCGGCCCCCAGCGCCGACAGCATCGCCGCCGGCGCCATGCCCGGCACCGCGATCAGCCGCGCGCCGGTGGCGGTCCATTCCGCGGCCCGGGCGGGCGGCGTGCGCGCGGGGTCGTGCAGCAGCCACAGCGGCACGTCGCGCGCACTGCGCCCCAGCGCGCAGCCGGGGTCCAGGTCGAGGTCGCCAGTCGCCACCACCCGCACCGGCTGCGGCACACAGCCCAGCCCCCGCACCGTCAGCATCGGGTCATCCGCCCGCGCCGTCCCCGCCCCCACCAGCACCGCGTCATGGCAGGCCCGCAGCGCATGCACCCGCGCCCGCGCGCCCGGACCCGTGATCCAGCGGCTTTCGCCCGTGGCGGTGGCGATGCGCCCATCGAGGCTCGCGGCCAGTTTCAGCGCCAGCAGCGGCCGCCCCACGGTCTGGCGCAGCAGAAAGCCGCGTTGCAGGCGGGCGGCGGCGACGGTCTCCACCCCGGTGGTCACATCGACCCCGGCGGCGCGCAGCACCGCGTGGCCCCGACCGCACACGCGGGGGTCGGGGTCGTCGAACGGCGTGACCACCCGCGCCAGCCCCGCCGCCACCAGCGCATCGGCACAGGGCGGCGTGCGGCCGTGGTGGGCGCAGGGCTCCAGGCTGACATAGGCGGTGGCGCCGCGCGCAGCACTGCCCGCGCGCGCCAGCGCCTCGGCCTCGGCGTGGGGGCGGCCGCCGGGCTGGGTCCAGCCGCGCCCGACCACGCGGCCCCGGTTGACGATCACGCAGCCCACGGCCGGGTTGGGCCAGACGCGCCCCAACCCCCGGGCCGCCAGGCCCAGCGCCACGCGCATCCACCGGGCGTCCTGCGCGCTGGCGTCGCCGCCGGCGGGCATCGTGCCGGTCACTCCCCGGCCGGGGACTGCGGACGCAACTCCGAGACGAACTTGTCGAAATCGTCGGCGGCCTGGAAATTCTTGTAAACGCTCGCAAACCGGACATAGGCAACGGTGTCGATGCGCGCCAGCGTCTCCATCACGATCTCGCCGATGGTGCGCGAGGGGATATCGACATCGCCCATGCTCTCCAGCCGTCGCACGATGCCCGAGATCATCTGGTCCAGCCGCTCCGGCTCGATCGGGCGTTTCTGCATGGCGATGCGGATGGAGCGTTCCATCTTGTCGCGGTCGAACGCCTCGCGCTTGCCCGAGGATTTGACCACCACCAGATCGCGCAGCTGCACCCGCTCATAGGTGGTGAACCGCCCCGCACAGGCCGGGCAGAACCGGCGCCGGCGGATGGCGACGTGATCCTCGGCGGGCCGCGAGTCCTTGACCTGGGTGTCGATATTTCCGCAGAACGGACAGCGCATCACCTGATCCCTGTAGCAGTGGGGCCATTTCCCACGACGACTATAGGAAACACCCGAGGGATTGGGTAGGGGCAATCCCGACCCCAAGATGTGGGGCCATGACGGAGCGCATCCATGCCGGACATGCCTGACGCCCCCCCGCCCGAGCTGCGGTTCCTCAAGATCCTCGTGGGGGGGCTGGCGGTGGTGATGGCCGGCGGCATCATCACGCTGGTGGCGCTGGTGGCGCTGCGCCTGCCCGCGCCCGCGCCGCCCCTGCCGGATGCGATCACCCTGCCCGACGGGCTGAGCGCCGAGGCGGTGACCCTGGGCCGCGACTTCATCGCCGTGGTGGTGGAGGGGGAGATCCTGATCTTCGATCGTGCCGACGGCGGGCTGCGGCAGCGCGTGGCGCTGGACTGACCGACCAGCGCGCGATCCCGGCCGACGCGCCATCCCGGGCGCGAACCCGGCCAACGCGCCATCTCGGGCGCGATCCCGGCGCCCGGTCCGATCAGCGCACGATGGGTTCCAGCGGGTCATAGCCCGGGCCCGTACGCCAGGCGACATCGGCCAGGCTGTCGGGTTTGAACCGCAGCGCGCGCAGCTCGGCCTCGGTCACGAATCGGCGGCGATCCACCACCCCCTCCGGATCGCGCCAGGCGGGATCGGCGCCGCCGTTCACCAGACCGGCGGTGATGGTGGCGCGGAAATACACGTCGCACTGGTGGAAATCACCGTGGGGGTCGTGGAACTCGTTGACGAGGCAGGGCGCGCCCACGGTGACGCGCAGGCCGGTTTCCTCGGCGACCTCGCGCATCAGGTTGTCGGGCAGGGACTGTCCGGGCTGCACCCCGCCCCCGGGCGCGCACCACAGATCGCTGTGCCCGCCGGGCCATGCGTTGACCACCAGCAGCCGCCCCGCATGCAGGATCACGGCGCGAACGGCAAGGCGGACGGGGCGGGCCATGGCGACGGGATGCCCGCCTCGCGCCGATTTGTCCACCGCAGGGGGCCGCGGATATCTCGCCTTTCGCGGCGCCGGCGGCTATTCAGTCCCGATGATACGCGTGCTCAGCCTTCTCGTCGGTCTTGCCCTGTCCGTGGGCGGTGCGACCGCCGCAGCCGACCCCGAAACCGCCGCCCGGCCCGGTGATTGTGTGGTCCTGCTGCACGGCCTGGCACGCAGCGAAGTGTCGATGATCGCCATCGCGGAGGTGCTGGAGCGCCGCGGCTATGGCGTGATCAACGAGGGGTACCCCTCCACCGACGCCTCCATCGACGAGCTGGTGACCCGGGTGGGCGCGGCGGTGGCCGACTGCGGCGACGCGCGCGTCCATTTCGTGACGCATTCGATGGGCGGCATCCTGCTGCGCGCCTGGCTGGCCGACCACCGTCCGGCGCGGATGGGCCGGGTGGTGATGCTGGCGCCGCCCAACCGCGGCTCGGAACTGGTGGATGTCTTCGGCGAGTGGGAGCCGTTCCGCTGGATCAACGGCCCGGCCGGGCTGCAACTGGGCACCGACGCCGAATCGGTTCCCAACCTGTTGCCGACGCCCGACTACGACCTTGGCATCATCGCGGGGGATTTCTCGCTCAACCCGGTGTATTCCTCGATGATCGAGGGCGATGACGACGGCAAGGTCTCGGTCGAGAGTACCCGGCTGACGGGCATGACCGATCACATCGTGCTGCCGGTCAGCCACAGTTTCATGATGCTCAACATGCTGGCGATCGCACAGGTGGTGCTGTTCCTGGAGGACGGCGCCTTCGCGCCCGGCCTCGGGCTGGGCGGGGCCATCGGCCTGCTGATCGACTGAGGGGGGCCGGGGCACGGATGCCGGTTCTGATCTATCTGATGCTGGGGGCGGCGGCGGGGTATCTGGGGGCCCGCGCCATGGGATTTCGCAGCGACCCGGTCACGGTGCTGGCGCTGGGGGGGCTGGGCGCGCTGGCGGCGGTGATGGGGCTGCGGCTGGCCGCAGGTGTGGCGCAGACCGGCGCCACCGCCGCCGCCGCGGTGGGCGGCGCGCTGGCGGTTCTGTGGCTGTGGCGCGTGCTGGTGGAACGGCGCTGACGCCCGCTCAGGGGCGCGCCCTCGATGACGCCCGCTCAGGATTCGTTGCGGATGATGCGCGCGAAGGGATCGAAGATCTCGGGGTTGGCGGCGATCACCGATCCGGTCTTCGCAAGCTTGGTGCCCGGCGTCAGCGCCTCGGCAAAGCCGCCCGCCTCGCGCACGATGATCAGCCCGGCGGCGATGTCCCACAGGTTCAGCCGCCGTTCCCAATAGCCGTCGTACCGCCCGGCCGCCACGAAGCACAGATCCAGCGACGCGGCCCCCCAGCGCCGCACCCCCGCGCAGGCCGGCATCAGGCGCGCCAGATCCTGCAACGCCGCCGGCAGGCTGGCCGACAGCCCGCCAAAGGGGATGCCGGTGGCGAACACGCACTCGATCATCTGCCGCCGCCCCGACACCCGCATCCGACGATCGTTGAGGAACGCGCCCACGCCCTTTTCGGCCCAGAACAGCTCGTCCTTGGCGGGGTCATAGACGACGCCGGCGACGACCTCTCCCTTGTGCTCCAGCGCGATGGAGATCGCCCAGTGCGGCAACCCGTGCAGGAAGTTCGTGGTCCCGTCCAGCGGATCGACGATCCAGCGGCGGGTGGGGTCCTGGCCCGGCGTCTCGCCGGTTTCCTCGCCCAGCCAGCCATAGGTGGGGCGTGCGCCCAGCAGCTCGTCGCGCAGGGTCTGTTCGGCGGCGATGTCGGCGCGGCTGACAAAGTCACCCGCCCCCTTGGAGGACACCTGGAGGTTCTCGACCTCGCGGAAGTCCTTCACCAGGCCGCGACCGGCCTTGCGGGCGGCGCGGATCATCAGGTTCAGGTTGGCGCTGCCCAGCATCAAGGTCCTCCGTCGCGCTGCCGGTCGGCCGTATAGGCGCGGCGGGGGCCAAAGGAAAGCCCGCACCGCGTGCCCGCCCCCGTGGCACCGCGGAATTGCGCCGCGCGCTATTGCAAACGATTATCATTAGCGTATCTCTCGGGCAGGACCGATCACTCCGGAGGACAGACCCATGCCCCACACCCCGAC
>NZ_NHSD01000327.1 GCF_016653255.1 Rhodobaculum claviforme | reverse complement strand
CTGTGGGCTGCGGGGCCGCAGGCCGGGGGGGCGAAGACTGCGGGACCGGAGGTTGCGGGGCGGAGGCCGACCACGGCACGTCGTCGGACACCAGAAACAGCGGGCTGTTGACCGCCGTCGGCGCCGCCTCGTCGAACATCGGTGCGGCGGGCGGCGCCACCGGCCGCACACCCGCCGATCGCGGTGCGCGGGTGTTTCCGGCGGGGGGCTGCGGCGGTGTCCTGGCAGGGTCGCGGCTGCGATCGGCAGGTGGGCTCTGGACCGGACGCGTCGTCACGGGCGCCGGGTCCGCCTCGGGCGTGGGCGTCGCGGCCGTCGCGCCCGACGCCGAGCGGAGCCTCCACCACATCCTGCGACCCGAACTCATCTGGCGTCGTGCCCCCTTTTCCCTGCGCGCGCGTCCCCGCTTTCGCGCTATCCGTGTGCCCCGGCGGCCGACGCGTCCGCGCGGCAACCGCTGCGGCCCCGTCGTAACGGCCATGGACCCGCGCGACAATGCTTCCTTCGAGTTACAAATGTGCTTCCGTGAGCAGTGCGCAAGCGGCAGGCGTCGTCCTGTGGTTGTGGGTATGGCGGATTTGTCGCTTTGCCGATGGCCTTTAACAAACAAATGCATGTGAATCGTGACTGGACGCGTGCCTGTCGCGGTACTTTGGGATAAGAACCGGGGCGGCTGCTGTGCCGTTGTTTCGACCACTTCCCGAAGGACGTTTGTGATGCCCACCGTCTTCTCAGTTCCATCCGTGCGTTTCCGGGCGCCGGTGCTCGCCGGCCTGGCCGTTGCCATGGCGCTGGCCCTGTCCGGCTGCGAAAGCGGCGAGGACCGGGCGGAGCGGCATTTCTCCAACGGGGTCGCCCTGATCGAACAGGGTGAGGTCACCCAGGGCCTGCTGGAGCTGCGCAACGCGGTCCGGCTGCTGCCCGAACATGTGGAGGCCCGCCTCGCGATTGCCCGCGCAGAAAACGCGCGCGGACGCTCCGCCGCCGCCTTCGGCGAGTTCATGCAGGTCGTGGAGCGCGCCCCCGAACAGCTGGAGGCGCGCGTCGCGCTGGCCCGACTCGCGCTCCAGGAGGGCGAATGGGCCGTCGCCGAGCGTCATGGCCGTGCCGCCGAGGAACTCGCGCCCGACACCGACGAGGTCCGCTTCGTCGTCGCGATGCTCGACTATCGCGACGCCATGGTGGCCGAGGACCGGGCCGCCGCCGACGACGCCGCCGGGCGCATCAATGCGATGATCGACGATTTTCCGCGCGACGGGATGGCCTGGCGGCTGGTGATCGACCATGCGCTGGCGCAGGGCACGCAGATGCAGGCCGGCCTTGCCCGGCTGGAGGAGGCGCTGGTGCAGCGTCCCGACATCCGCGAATTCCACGAGCTGCGCATCCGTGTCCTGAACGAGCTTGCCCGCCCCGACGCGCTGCGCGAGGCCCTGCATGACATGTATGCGCAGTTCCCCGATGACGAGGACGTGCTGCGCGGCCTTGTGGGGTATCTGATGCAGCGCGACGAGCAGCCCGCCGCCGAGGAGCTGCTGCGCGTTCGGGCCGATCTGGACGGCGCCCCGCAGGAACATGTCCTGCAGCTTCTGGATTTCATCAACACCACCCTGGGCTCCGAGGCGGCGCTGGCCGAGGTCGATGCGCGTATCGCTGCGGCCGAGGACGACGCCCTGCGGCTGCATGCCGCCCGGGCGGTCCTGCGGCTGGGCACCGGCGACCACGACGGCGCGATCGCCGAGCTGGAGACCGCGCTGGCGGCCGCCGCCCCGTCGGACGAGCGCAACGATGTGCGCGCCGAACTGGCGCGCATGGCGCTGGCGACCGGCGAGACGGACCGCGCCCGCGCCATGGTGGCCGAGATCCTTGACGAGGACAGCCGCCACGTGGAGGCGCTGAAGCTGCACGCCGCGTGGCTGATCGACGACGAACGGACCACCGATGCCATCGCGGCGCTGCGCACCGCGCAGGGCCGCGCGCCGCGCGACACGGCCGTGATGCTGCTGCTGGGCCGCGCGCATGAGCGCGAGGGTGACCGCGGCCTCGCCGGGGAACGGTATGCCCAGGCGGTGGAGCTGTCGGGCAACGCCGCGCGCGAATCGCTGAACTATGCCGGGTTCCTGCTGGTGGACAATCGCCTGGACGCCGCCGAATCGGTGCTGACCAGCGCCCTGCGCGAGGCGCCCGCCAACGCGGACCTGATCGCGGCGCTCGGGCAGGTGCAGGTCGCGCGGGGCGAATGGGACCGGGCGCAGCGCTCCATCTGGCAGCTGCGCGCGCTCGACACTCCGGCCGCGCTGCGGGCCGCCGATGCGCTGGAGGCCGATTCGCTGATGCAGCAGGGCCGCACGCAGGACACCATCGCCTTCCTCGAGACCCTCGTGGCCGACGGATCGGAGGAATCCGCAGCCCTGGCGGCGCTCTTGCAGACCCAGGTGCGCGCCGGCGAGATCGACGGCGCCCGCGCGCTGCTGGAAGAGCGCCTGGCCGAACGCCCCGACGACCCCACCCTGCGGTTCCTTGGCGCCGGGATGATGGTCCTCGACGGCGAGATCGACGCGGCCGAGGCGGTCTATCGCGAGCTTCTGGCGGAGTTCCCGTCAGCCGAGGCGCCGCTGCGGGTGCTGCACGGTCTGATGATCGCCCAGGGGCGGATCGATGACGCGCAGGCCCTGATCGACGCGGTGCTGGCCGAGGTGCCGGAGGCCGTCGTGCCGCGGATGCTGCGCGCCGCCCGCCTGGAACAGGAGTTCGACTTCGAGGGCGCCATCGCGATCTACGAGGAGCTGTATGCCAGCAACCGCGACAACCTCGTCTTTGCCAACAACCTGGCCAGCCTGATGGCCACGCATCGCGACGATGCCGAAAGCCTGGAGCGGGCGTTCCTGATCGCGCGGCGGCTGTCGGGGACCGAGGTGCCGGCGTTCCGCGACACCTATGGCTGGATCCAGTACCGGCGGGGCAACCATGCCGATGCCGTGACCTATCTGGAGCCTGCGGCGGCGGGGCTGCCGAACGATCCGTTCGTGCAGTACCACCTTGGCATGGCGTACCATGCCGTGGGCCGCACCGAGGAGGCCCGGGTCCAGCTGCAACGCGCGATCGACCTGGCCGGCGGCGCCGTCCTGCCGCAGTTCGACCGCGCGCGCGAGATCCTCGCGTCGCTGGCGGACGCCCCGGCAGATGCGCCGGACGCGGTGCCCGACCTGGCCCCCTCCGAGGCCGCGCCGCTGGACTGAGCGCGCGCGGGTCCGCCGGGGGCACCTGTGGCGCCCCCGGCACGGTTGCGCACGCAATGGCGCGCTGCAACTTTTGGGGCTTTCGCAGCTTTGCCCTGACGTTCTAGGGTCTCGCCCGAGGTTCAGGCAGGATCGACCGGCGCGCCCAAGCGTCGGCATACCGTGGCGGCGGCGTTGCCGTTCCATGGCACAGCAGGAAAGGTTTTCGCATGATTCGCATTGTAATCGTTGCCCTTGTCGCGGCGGTGATGTCGCTGTCCATCCCCGGGGCCGTCCCGGGGGCCGAGGCGCAGTCGGCCTATCGCCTGCAGCCGGGCGACACGCTGCGGATCGAGGTGCTGGAGGATGGCACGCTCAACCGTGACGTGCTGATCTCGCCGGACGGGCGGTTTTCCATGCCGCTTGCGGGGGTGGTGAACGCCGCCGGGCGCAGCATCGAGCAGATCGAGCAGATCGTTGCCCAGCGTATCGCGCCGGGCTTTGCGGTGGAGCCGACGGTGTTCGTGGCGCTGACGGGGGTGGCGGATGCCGACCCGCGCGACACGATCTTCGTGCATGTCATCGGCCAGGCCAACCAGCCTGGCATCGTCGAGGTGCAGGAAGGGTCTACCCTGTTGCAGGCCTTCGCCGCGATGGGCGGCTTCAACCGCTTCGCCGCCACCCGCCGGGTGCAGCTGCGCCGTGTCGACAGCGCCGGCGTGGAGCGGGTGTTCACCATCAACTACCGCGAGGTGGAGCGGGGCGCGATCGGCGGCGGCACCATCCGCCTGATCGACGGTGACGTGATCATCGTACCCGAACGCCGTCTGTTCGAGTGAGGCGGGGGACCATGGACCGCCACCTGACGTCCCGTCTTGCCGGGGGGGTGCTGCTGTGCGCGGCCACGGTGGCGGCCCCCGTGGCCGCCAACGAGCTGTCGAGCCCGGTGCTGACCTTCGGCCTCGACCAGCGTTTCGAGACCTCGCGCAACCGCGGCCTGACCATCCCGTCCGAGGGGACGACGACGCAGTCTGTCACGAGCCTGTCCTTCGGACTGGTCAGCGAAACGCTCGTCCAGCGCCTGAGCCTGACCGGGGGCACTGCCTATCGGTTGGGGCGCGCGCCCGAGGAAAACCGGCTGAGCGTCCTCGACAACTCGCGGCTCTCGCTGTCCTATCTGCGCGAGGGGGTCGATTCGGAGTTCTCGGTCACCGCCTCGGCCCGGCGGGCGCGGCAGGAGTTCCTCGGGATCGAGGACTTCATCGACGACGAGGGCCTGCTGGAACTGCCGGAGGACTTCGATGATCTCACGCGCTTTGGCCGGCGTACGGCCTATGACGTCGATACGCGCCTCGTGCTGGGCCGGGAGGCGGCGCCCTTCGGCGTCACCTTCAGCCTCGGGGCGACGGCGATCGATTATTCCGACGGCGCCCCGCAGGAGGACATCCGCACCGTGCGCGGCGCCATCGACACCCGGTTCCGGTTGTCGCCGGTGCTGACGACCACCCTCGGCGCCCGGCGCGAGGAGCGCCGCGAAGGCTCCGACCCGACCGAGCTGCGGGTCACCGACGCGGTCACGGCGGGGGTGATCTATGCCCTGTCGCCGCGCACGCAGGTGGCGGCGACGCTGGGATACAGCCGCGTCGACCGGACCGGCAGCATCCAGCGCCGCGAACAGGGGCTGATCGGCGGCTTCGACGTGACCACCGACACCCCGCTCGGGCCGGTGGGGCTGAGCCTCGATACCGAGGTGCTGGAGGCCGGGCAGCGCGTCTCGGCGGTGGTGCGCCGGTCGCTGGACCTGCCGATGGGCACGCTCTCGGGCAGCCTCGGGGCGGCACGCGATCCGGGCGGCGAAGTCGGGGCGATCGGGACGCTGGCCTATGCCCAGCCGCTGCGCACCGGGAACTTCACGGTCAACCTGTCGCGCATCCCCGTCGGCAACGACGATCCGCGCACCCGCACCGCCCTCAGCATCGGGCTGACGCACGACATCAACTCCGTCTCGGGCATCGCCCTGCGTGCCGACCACGCCGAGACGACGGGCACCGCCACCCGCAACCCCATCGAGCGGACGACGATCTCGGCCAGCTATCGCCACCAGCTGACCCCGGATTGGGCGTTGAATTCCGGCGTGTCCTATCGCGTGCGGCGCGAGGGGGCACTGGGCAGCGCCCGGTCGCCCGAGATCTTTGTCGGCCTTGGCCGGGACTGGGCCTGGCCGCTGTAGGCGGGTCACGCCACGGCCACGCGATCGTGTAGGCCGCGCGGCCCGCCGCGGGGTCGTTTCACGGGGGCATGGGGCTGTGCAGACCCCGCCGCCTCGCGTATTGTCCCATCCCATGGATTTCGGGATCTGAGTGCGGAGAACACAGGTCATGTCGGCGACCAACATGATGACGAACGCACGGACGCTGGCGTCGGGCTTCCTCACCTGGGGCATGTTCTGGCTGGTTCTGGCGGTGCTCTCCGCCGGCGTGATCTTTCAGGATGGCCTGCGGGAATTGCTGCGGGCCTGGCAGGTGCCCGAGTATTCGCACGGCCCGCTGATCCCGATCCTCTCGGCTTTCCTGTTCCTGCGCCACCTCAAGGATGTGCCCGTGCGCACCGGCCCGGTCGACGACCGCTGGCCGGGTGTGCTGCTGATGGTGCTGGCGCTGCTGTTCGCCGTTGCCGGCAGCATGATCGAGATCGGAGACATCGTCGCCTACGGCCTGATCCTGTGGGTTGGTGCGCTGCTGCTGATCGCGTTCGGCTGGCGCGATGGCTGGCCGTTCTGGCCGGCGGTGCTGCATCTGGTGTTCATGCTGCCGCTGCCGGGGGCGGTCTATTACGGGGTGTCGATCTGGCTCCAGGGTGTCTCGTCCGAGCTGGGCGTGGCGATCCTGCACATGTTGCGCGTGCCGGTGTACCTCGAAGGCAACATCATCGACCTCGGAGAATACCGCCTGCATGTGGCCGAGGCATGCTCGGGCCTGCGCTACCTGTTCCCGATCATGAGCTTCTCCTACATCTTCGCCACGCTGTACCAGGGTCCGGTGTGGCACAAGGCGGCGCTGCTGCTGGCCGCGGCGCCGATCACGGTGGTCCTGAACTCGGTGCGGATCGCCATTGCCGGGGTGATCGTGCAGCACTGGGGCGTCGGCTGGGTCGAGGGCTTCACCCATTTCTTCGAGGGCTGGGTGATCTTCCTGACCTCGGTCGGTCTGCTTTTCCTGATGGCCTGGGTGATGGTGCGGCTGCGCCGCCCGCGCGTGGGCCTGGTGGAGGCGCTGGACCTCGACACCAGCGGCATCGGCACGCAGATGCTGCGCATCCGCCTGATCGAGCCGTCGCGGGCGCTGATCGCGATGGCGGTGCTGTCGGTGGGGATTGCGGCCGCCTGGCAGGCGGTGCCCGCGCAGGACGATGTGGTCGTGCCGCGGGACCCGTTCGGCGCGATGCCGTCGCAGCTGGGTGACTGGCGCGCGGCGCCCGGCCAGCGGCTGGATGCCGATGTGGAGCGGATCCTGGGCGCCGACGACTATCACGCGACGGTGCTGACCAGCCCCACCGCCGCCGCGCCGGTCGATTTCTTCATGGTGTGGTACCGTGACCAGTCGCGCGGGGGCGTCCACTCGCCCGAGGTCTGTCTGCCCGGCGGCGGCTGGGAGATCGCCGAGCTCGAACAGCTCGACAAGACCGAGCAGTTCGGCGGCGGCCAGCGCTTCACCCTGAACCGTGCGGTGATCCAGCAGGGCACCAGCCGCCAGCTCGCCTATTACTGGTTCGAGCAGCAGGGGCAGCGGACCGCCTCCGGCTTCGAGGCCAAGTTGCAGCTGATGGTGGGCAAGCTGACCAACGGGCGCAACGACAGTGGCATGGTCCGCCTGATCACCCCCATCCGCGAAAACGAGAGCCTTGCCGAGGCCGAGGCGCGGCTGCAATCGGTGCTGCCCTACGTCCTCGACCCGTTGCCGCGGTTCTTTCCGCCGGTCTGAGCGGCGGGGGCGGCGGGGGCGGCCGGGCATGGTGGGTGATGACGGACTCGAACCGCCGACATCCTCGGTGTAAACGAGGCGCTCTACCAACTGAGCTAATCACCCGTGCCGCGGGGCATACGCCGGAGCGGGTCCGACTGGCAAGGGGGCAGTGGCGTCCGGTCAGGTCGACAGGAACCGGACCTCTGCGCCGGGAACCAGGATGCCCGCCGTCAGACGGTCGGAAAAGAACGCCCCGGTGTCCAGCGCGATGCGGCCTTCGCGGGCGGTGGGGGTGCTGACGACGGTGTGGCCGTGGACCACCCATGCGCCGTCGGTGCGCGGGCGGACCATGAACTCCGGGTGTCCCCACAGCAGCGTCGCCGGCAGTTGCGCATCGATCGGGCGGCCGGGATCGCAGGCGGCATGGACCATGGCCACGTTGCCGCTCTGCGCGATCATCGGCATGTCGCGCAGCCAGGCCGCCAGGCCGCCTTCACGCCCGTCCTCCAGCGCCTCCGCCAGCGCGTCGCGGGCGGCCTCCAGAACGTCGGGCGGGGCGGTTTCGGGCACGCCCCGGATGCCGAAGCTGTCCAGCGTCAGCACCCCGCCGTTGCGCAGCCAGCGGGCGCCAGCCTCCAGCGGGGCGTCGAGGAAGTCGAGCATCATGCGCTCATGGTTGCCCATCAGGCAGATCATCTCGCCCTCGGCCTGGGGGTCCGCCTCCAGGCTGCGGGCCATGCCGTGGAGGCTTTGCAGCACGCGGCGGCTGTCGGTGCCGCGGTCGATGTAATCGCCCAGGAACACCGCCAGCGGCTGGTCCACGCCGGTGGCCTGCTGGTCGGCGTCGATCAGGTCGAACAGCTCCTGCAACAGGTCGGCCCGGCCGTGGATGTCGCCGATCACATAGAGCGGCCGGTCAGGGGCCGGGGCGGCGGGGCCGCCGCCGCGAAACAACCTGCGCAAGCGTTCGAGCATGGGGCGGGGCCTTTCGCAACGGAAACCACAGCTGCCTCCGGAGGTATGCGTCCGCGCGCGCCGCTGCAAGTCGCCAACCGGGCAGGTACGGGCCCCGGCGGCGCCCCGCCCACCGATCCGCGGGGCCCATCAATGGCACATGAAAAAAGGGGAGGCGCGTGCGCCTCCCCTTCGGTCGTCCGGGTCCGGACGGGACCGGCAGATTACATCATGCCGCCCATGCCACCCATGCCGTCCATGCCGCCCATGCCACCGGCACCGGCGCCGTCGTCCTTCTTCGGACGATCGGCCACCATCGCTTCGGTGGTGATCAGCAGGCCGGCCACGGAGGCCGCATCCTCGAGCGCGGTGCGCACGACCTTGGCGGGGTCGATCACGCCGAACTTGAACATGTCGCCGTACTCTTCGGTCTGGGCGTTGAAGCCGAACGACTTGTCGTTCGATTCGCGCACCTTGCCGGCGACCACGGCGCCGTCGACACCGGCGTTCGTGGCGATCTGGCGCAGCGGGGCCTCCAGCGCGCGGCGCACGATGGCGATGCCGGCGGTCTGGTCGCCGTTCTCGCCGGTCATGCCCTCGAGGGTCTTGGCGGCCTGGATCAGCGCCACGCCGCCACCGACGACGATACCTTCCTGCACCGCGGCGCGGGTCGCGTTGAGCGCGTCATCGACGCGGTCCTTGCGCTCCTTGACCTCGATTTCGGACATGCCGCCGACGCGGATGACCGCAACACCGCCCGCCAGCTTGGCCAGACGCTCCTGCAGCTTCTCACGGTCGTAGTCGGAGGTGGTTTCCTCGACCTGGGCGCGGATCTGGGCCACGCGGGCTTCGATCTCGGCCTTCTCGCCGTTGCCGTCGACGATGGTGGTGTCGTCCTTCTTGATCGACACCTTCTTGGCGCGGCCGAGCATGTCGATGCCGACATTCTCCAGCTTCATGCCCAGATCGTCCGAGATCACCTGGCCACCGGTCAGGATCGCGATGTCCTGCAGCATGGCCTTGCGGCGATCACCGAAGCCCGGCGCCTTGACGGCCGCGACCTTCAGGCCGCCGCGCAGCTTGTTGACGACCAGGGTCGCCAGCGCCTCGCCTTCGACGTCCTCGGCGATGATGAGGAGCGGCTTCTGCGACTGGATCACCTGCTCCAGCAGCGGCACCATCGGCTGCAGCGACGAGAGCTTCTTCTCGTGCAGCAGGATGTAGCAGTCCTCGAGCTCGGCCACCATCTTGTCGGGGTTGGTGATGAAGTAGGGCGAGAGGTAGCCGCGGTCGAACTGCATGCCCTCCACGACCTCGACCTCGGTCTCCATGCCCTTGTTCTCTTCGACGGTGATGACACCCTCGTTGCCGACGCGCTGCATGGCATCGGCGATCTGCTTGCCGATGGAGGCTTCGCCGTTGGCCGAGATCGTGCCGACCTGCGCCACTTCGGCGCTGTCGTTCACGGGGCGCGAGGCGGCGCGAATCTCGGCCACGACCTTGGTCACGGCCATGTCGATGCCGCGCTTGAGGTCCATCGGGTTCATGCCCGCTGCCACGGCCTTGACGCCTTCGCGCACGATCGCCTGGGCCAGAACGGTGGCCGAGGTGGTGCCGTCGCCGGCTTCGTCATTGGTGCGGTTGGCCACTTCCTTGACCATCTGCGCGCCCATGTTCTCGAACTTGTCCTCGAGCTCGATCTCCTTGGCGACGGTGACGCCGTCCTTGGTGATCCGCGGCGAGCCGAAGGATTTCTCGATCACGACGTTGCGGCCCTTGGGACCCAGCGTGACCTTGACCGCATCGGCGAGGATGTTGACGCCGCGCAGCATCTTGTTGCGGGCTTCGGTATTGAACTTGACGTCCTTGGCACCCATTGGGGATACTCCTTGGTGTCAGAATGGGGGATCGGAAAAACGCGGCCCGGATCAGTCGATGATGCCGAGGATGTCGCTTTCCTTCATGATCAGCAGCTCTTCGCCGTCGAGGGTGACCTCGGTGCCCGACCACTTGCCGAACAGCACACGGTCGCCGGCCTTGACGGACGGGGCGATCAGTTCGCCGGAATCCTTGCGGGCGCCGTCGCCCACCGAGATGATCTCACCCTGTGCGGGCTTTTCCTTGGCGGTGTCGGGGATGATCAGACCGCCCTTGGTCTTTTCGTCGCCTTCGACGCGACGGACCAATACCCGATCATGCAGCGGTTTGAATGCCATCTGAGAACACTCCTTCGGTTCCAGGTTATATCTGTGTTGGCACTCATGCAGGCCGAGTGCTAACGAGCGGCAGATAGTCAGCGCGGGCGCCGCTGTCAACGGGGATCGCATGCATCACGGCAGCGGCGCGCACGCCCGGGTGACAGCCCCCGGCGTGGGCCCTATAACGCGCCCGCACACGCCACCTCGCGCCAAGGAAATGCCATGATCAAGGTTTTCGGCCACAAGGCCCCCGATACCGATTCCACCGGATCGCCCATCATCTGGGCCTGGTACCTGACCCATGTGAAGGGCACCCCCGCCGAGGCCGTCCTGCTGGGCACGCCCAACACCGAGGCCGCCTTCGTGCTGAAGCGCTGGGACCTGGCCATGCCGCCGGTGATCGACGCCGTGGCCGCGGGCGAGCCGGTGGTGATCGTGGACACCAACAACCCGTCCGAGCTGCCCGCCGGCATCAACGACGCCGACATCATCCAGATCATCGACCACCACAAGCTGGTCGGCGGGTTGGAGACCAAGGCCCCCATCGACATCACCATCCGCCCGCTGGCGTGCACCGCCACCATCCTGCACGACCTGATGGGCGACGCCGCCGAGGACATGCCCGACGCGATCCGGGCCGCCATGCTGTCGTGCATCCTGTCGGACACGCTGGAGTTCCGCTCGCCCACCACCACGCCGCATGACCGCGCGGTCGCCGAGAGGCTGGCGCAGGAGCTGGGCATCTCCATCCCCGACTATGCCGCCGAGATGTTCGCGGCGAAGTCCGACGTGTCGGCGTTCTCGGATGCGGAGCTTCTGCGGATGGACAGCAAGACCTTCGAGGTCGGCGGCAAGACCCTGCGGGTGTCGGTGCTGGAGACGACCGCGCCCGGGGTCGTGCTGGACCGCAAGGCCAGCCTGATGGAGACGATGCCCAAGGTCGCCACCGAGGACGGCGCCGACCAGGTGTTGCTGTTCGTCGTCGACATCCTGCGCGAGGAGGCGACGCTGCTGGTGCCCAACGATCTGGTCCGCACGCTGGCGGAAAAGAGCTTCGGCGCCAGGGCCGAGGGCGACACCCTCGTGCTGCCGGGTGTGATGAGCCGCAAGAAGCAGATCATCCCCGTGCTGGCGCTCTGATCCGGCCCACCCGCCCTGCCGGGGGGTGGCGCGTGCCGCCCTCCGCCCCTTTCCTCCGCCCGGAGCGTTGCCCGTGACCCGAATCATCGACCGACTTGCCGACATCGCGTCGGGCTATGACGTGCTGCTGTGTGACCTGTGGGGATGCCTGCACAACGGCCACACCCCCTATGCCCCGGCGGTCGCGGCGCTGGCGGCGTTCCGCGCGGGGGGCGGGCGGGTGGTGCTGCTGACCAACTCGCCCCGTCCGGAGACGGGGGTGGCGCGGCAACTGGAGGCGATCGGCGTTCCGGCGGATGTGTATGACTTCATCGTCTCGTCGGGCGATGCCGCGCAGGCGGGGATGATGGCGGGCGCGGTGGGCCGGCGGGTCTGGCACCTGGGCCCGGAAAAGGACCACCGTTTCTTCACCGCCATCCCCGAGCATCTGTCCGACGCCCCCCCGATCGAGCGGGTGCCCTTCGAGGACGCCGAGGGCATCGTCTGCACCGGCCAGTTCTCGGACGACGACCACCCCGACGATTATCGCGGCCGGTTCCTGTCGGCGCGTGAACGCGGCCTGAAGCTGCTGTGCGCCAACCCCGACATCGTGGTCGACCACGGCGACCGGCGGCTGTGGTGCGCGGGTGCGCTGGCGCAGCTCTATACCGAGATGGGCGGCGAGAGCCTCTATTTCGGCAAGCCGCACCCGCCGATCTATGACCTTGCGCGTCGCCGGTTGTCGGCCGAGGGGGGCACGGTGCCGAACGCGCGCATCCTTGCGGTGGGGGACGGCATCCGCACCGACGTGCAGGGCGCCGTGGCCGAGGACATCGACGTCATCCTCGTCACCGGCGGGCTGGCCGCCGAGGAGACCGGCACGCATGGCATGACCGACCAGCCCGACCCCGACCGGCTGGCGGCGTTCCTTGGCGCCCATCAGATGTCGCCGACCTATGCCATGGGGGGGCTGCGCTGACGGCTCAGCCGCCCTGGTCCCGCCGCCGGGCCTGGCGATAGAGGATCACGCCCGCGATGGCGATGGACACCGCCACAACGGCGATGATGATCGTCGCCAGCGCGTTGACGTCGGGTGACACCCCCAGCCGCACCTTGGAGAACACCACCATCGGCAGGGTGGACGCGCCCGGCCCGGACACGAAGCTCGCGATCACCAGATCGTCGAGCGACAGGGTGAAGGCCAGCAGCCACCCCGCCACCAGCGCCGGTGCGATCACCGGCAGGGTGATGTCGAAGAACACCCGCACCGGGCCCGCGCCCAGATCGCGCGCGGCCTCCTCTAGGCTGTCGTCCATGTCGCGCAGGCGCGACTGGGCGATGACCGCGACGAAGGCGAGGCAGAAGGTGGTGTGGGCGATGATGAGCGTGGTCATGCCGCGCCCGCCGGGCCAGCCCAGCACCCCCTCCATCGCCACGAACAGCAAGAGCAGCGACAGCCCGGTGATGACCTCGGGCATCACCAGCGGGGCCGCCGTCATGCCGGTCAGCAACAGCCGCCCGCGGAACCGCCCCAGCCGCGCCAGCACGAACGCCGCCAGCACCCCCAGCACGGTCGCCAGCGTCGCCGAGGCCACCGCCACCTGCAGGCTGACCCACGCCGCCTGCAGGATCTGCCGGTCGTTCACCAGCGCCACATACCAGCGCGTGGAAAACCCCGCCCAGACCGTCACCAGCCGGCTTTCGTTGAACGAAAACACCACCAGCGCCACGATGGGCGCATAGAGGAACACGAACCCCAGCCCCGCAAGGACCGGCAGGATCCAGCCCCGTTTCATCCGTTCAGCCCCCGGCGGTCCAGCCAGCTTTGCAGCCACATCACCGGGGCGACGACCAGCACCAGCATCACGATCGCCACCGCCGAGGCCATGGTCCAGTCGCGCGCCGAGAAGAACTCGTCCCACAGCACCCGCCCGATCATCAGCGTGTCCGGCCCGCCCAGCAGCGCGGGAATGACGTATTCCCCGATGGCCGGGATGAACACCAGCATGCAGCCCGCGATGATGCCCGGCAGCGACAGCGGCAACGTCACCGTCAGGAAGGTGACGACGGGCGCGGCGCCCAGATCCGCCGACGCCTCGAAGAACGCGTCGTCGATCTTGGTCAGGTTGGCGTAAAGCGGCAGGATCATGAACGGCAGGTAGGTATAAACGATGCCGAGCTGCACTGCGAAGGTCGTCTGCATCATCACCAGCGGCGCGTCGATCAGGCCCAGCCCCAGCAGGGCGCTGTTGATCAGCCCCTCGCGTTGCAGAAACCCCATCCACGCATAGACCCGCAGCAGGAACGACGTCCAGAACGGCAGGATCACCAGCAACAGCAGGATCGTGCGCCGCGGCTCGGGCGCGCGGGCGATGTAATAGGCGATGGGATAGCCGATCAGAAGCGCGAACACGGTGGAGACGGCGGCGATCCGGATCGAGGACAGATAGGCGTTGCGATAGAGCGTATCGGCCCACAGCAGGCGGTAATTCTCCAGATTGGCGAGGATCACCAACGCGCCATCCGGCCCGCGCTCGAACAGGGGGGTATAGGGGGGGCGCGCCAGGATCGGCTCGGCCAGCGAGATGCGGCCCAGGACGAAGAACGGCACGAGGAAGAACAGCAGCAGCCACAGCATCGGCACCGCCACCACCAGCGTGCGGCCCGACAGTCCCAGCGCGCCCAGACCCCGCGCGGTCCAGCGCCAGGGGCGGCTGCGCGCGCTCATTGTGTCAGGACCCGGCCGGCGGCGGGGGCGAAGCTGACCCAGACCTCGTCGTCCCAGCTGATGGGGGCGTCGTCCATGGCGCGGCTCGACAGGGTGGCCTGCACCAGCCGCCCGCCCGGCAGGCGCAGCCGGTACACCGACAGCTGGCCCATGTAGCCCACATCCTCCACCAGCGCACGGAACCGGTTGGGGGTGTCGGGCTCCGAATGGCCGAGCGCGAGGCGCTCGGGACGCAGCGCGACCCACACCGTCTGCCCCGCCGTCAGGCCCGGCACATGGCGCAGCGTCACCGGCCCGAGGTCCTGCGTCACCACCCGCATGCCGTCGCCCGCGGCCACGTCCACCCGCCCCTCGAACAGGTTCACCGAGCCGATGAAGTCGGCCACGAAGCGGGTGTCGGGCGCCTCGTAGATCTCGCGCGGTTCCCCCACCTGGACGATGCGGCCGTCGCGCATGATGCCGATCCGGGTGGCGATGGTCATCGCCTCTTCCTGGTCGTGGGTGACGACGATGAAGGTGGTGCCCAGGGTTTCCTGGATGCGCACCAGCTCGAACTGGGTTTCCTCGCGCAGCTTCTTGTCCAGCGCGCCCAGGGGTTCGTCCAGCAGCAGCAGTTTCGGCTGCTTGACCAGCGCACGCGCCAGCGCCACGCGCTGGCGTTGCCCGCCCGACAGCTGGTGCGGCTTGCGCGCGCCGAAGCCGTCGAGCTTGACCAGACGCAGCATTTCGCGCGCGCGCTCGCGGGCCGCCGCCCGGCCCAGCCCCTCGCGCAGCAGGCCGTACATCACGTTGCGTTCCACGGTCATGTGGGGAAACAGCGCGTAGGACTGGAACATCATGTTGGTGGGGCGGCGGTGGGGCGGTACCGCCGACATGTCCTGCCCGTCGAGAAGGATCCGCCCGGCCGACGGCGTCTCGAACCCCGCCAGCATGCGCAGCAGCGTGGACTTTCCGCAGCCCGACGCGCCAAGCAGGCAGAACAGCTCTCCGCGGTGGATGTCGAGGGTGACATCGTCCACCGCCGTGAACATCCCGAACGCCTTGCCCACGCCCTGTATGCGCAGGAACGGCGTGGCGCCCGCGTCGCGCCAGGGTCGCGTGTCCGCCGCCAGTGGCGCCGTCTGCCTCATCGCCTGCGCCCTTTCAGCGGGCGCGCGGCGATCGCGCGCCCATGGGGTTGGATCGGCCGTCCGTCACTGCCCGGTGCGCACGCGCGTCCACAGCCGGGTCAGCAGCCGGTCGGTGCGCGCGTCATAGACCACCCGCGTGAACAGCCGCGATTGCGTGTCGGCATCGGGAAAGATGCCGGGATGAGCGGCGATCTCGGGGTCGACGAACTCCATCGCGGCGGTGTTGGCGTTGGCGTACCAGACGTAGTTGGTGATGCCCGCGGTGATCTCGGGCTCCATGATGAAGTTCAGGAACGCGTGCGCGCCCTCGGGGTTGGGCGCGTCCGAGGGGATCACCATCATGTCGAACCAGATCATCGCCCCTTCGGAGGGGATGATGTAGTCGACCTCCACGCCGCGGTCGGCGTCGGCGGCGCGGTCGGCGGCCTGGAACACGTCGCCCGACCAGCCCATCGCGACGCAGATCTCTCCGTTCGCCAGATCGGTGATGTACTGCGAGGAATGGAAGTAGCGCAGATGCGGGCGCACGGCCTCCAGCGCCTGGGCCGCGGCCTCCAGGTCGTCGGGGTCGGTGGAGCGCGGATCGCGGTCCAGCCACGCCAGCACCGCCGGCATCACGTCCGAGGGCGAATCGAGCAGGCTGATGCCGCAATCGGCCAGCTGCGACGCGACTTCAGGGTTGAAGATCATGTCCCAGCCGGTGATGCCGTGATCCTCGCCCAGGCGTTCGGTGATGGCGGCGGTGTTGAAGCCGATCCCGGTGGTGCCCCACATGTAGATCACGCCGTGTTCGTTGCCGGGATCGAAGGCGGCAGCCTGCGCCATCAGCCCTTCGTCCATGTGGGACAGGTTGGGCAGCAGGTCACGGTCCAGCGGCTGGTAGATCCCGGCGGCGATCTGGCGCTGCATGAAGTCGGCGGTGGGCACCACCACGTCGAAGCCCGACCGGCCGGCCATCAGCCGGGCCTCCAGCGCCTCGTTGGAATCGTAGACGTCATAGACGACGTCGATCCCGGTGGCTTCGGTGAATCGCGCCAGCGTGTCGGGGGCGATGTAGTCGGACCAGCTGAAGACGGCGATGCTGTCGGCCTGCGCCGCCCCGGCGGCAAGCGCGAGGGCCGAGACAGCAAGAAGCGGGGTACGCATGGCGGATACCTTACCTGGCGAGGTGCGGAGAACGGGTGCAGTTCGGCGCCACATTGTCGCGCCGCTTGCACCAACGCAACCCCCGGCCCGTGCCGGTGCGGTCAACTCTTGTGCATCCGCCGCAATCTGCGGCGCTCTGGACCCGGCTCTGGCCCCAGCTCTGGTGACTCCCGCCGAGGGCGGTGCTCAGGCCCGCGTGCCGCTCCGCAGGGCGGCGGCACGCGCCAGCGTCAGCATCATCGCCGCCACTGCCACGATGGCCAGCCCCGCGATCGGCCAGGACCGGGTGGCGTTCGCCACCACCACCGCAACCAGCGCCCAGACCACCGTGATGCCGTATTCGGGCACCTGCGGCAGGCGCAATTGCACCGTCACCGCCATGGCCGCCGCCGCCAGCAGGCACACCGCCGCCGCCCAGATCGGCGCCAGCACGCCATAGCCCCCCAGCATGAAGCCCACCGCCACCCAGGATGCGGCCGTCAGCCACCCGGCATAGATCCCCAGCGGGGCCTGGCCCAGCCAGCGGTCGCGCGGCCCCGCGGCCCCCGGTGCGTGCCACAGCGCCCCCAGCGCGCCCGCCAGCATCACCCAGATCAGCACGGTGGCCCAGGGCGCGTTGGTGTTGGCCACCGCGATCCAGCTTGCCCCCACGCCCAGGCTTGCGATCAACCACCAGCGGCCCGCGTCCCATGCCGCGTCCTCGGCCCGCATCAGCAGGCCATAGCCCGCATGCGCCAGCAGCCACACATAGATCAGACCCCAGATCGAGAAGGCATAGCCCGCGGGCTGCACCGGCGGGCGGACCTGCGGGATCGGGAACAGGTTGGGGTCGAAGCCCCCGAACCCCGAGGTGAACAGCGGCGAGGCGATGAAGGTCACCGCCGCGACCACCACCAGGATCGCCTTCATCCGCCGCGTGCCGCCCCCCGAGGGGATCGAAGTCGGGTCCGTGATGCGTTCGTCAGACAAGCTCGCCCTCCGGGGTGATACGCCGCTTTCCCCCCAGATAGGGTGCGAGCACGTCCGGCACCACCACCGCGCCGTCCTCAGTCTGGCCGTTTTCCACCACCGCGATCAGCGCGCGCCCCACCGCCAGCCCCGAGCCGTTGAGGGTATGGACGAACTCCGGCTTGCCGCCGCCCGCGGGGCGGAACCGTGCGTTCATCCGCCGCGCCTGGAACTCCCCGCAGGTGGAGACCGAGGAGATCTCGCGCCAGGTGCCCTGGCCGGGCAGCCACACCTCGATGTCGTGGGTGCGGCGCGCGCCAAAACCCATGTCGCCGGTGCACAGCACCACCGTGCGGTGCGCAAGCCCCAGCCGGCGCAGGATGCCCTCGGCGCAGTCGGTCATGCGGGCGTGCTCGGCCGCGGATGCGTCGGGGGTGGTGAGGGAGACCATCTCCACCTTCTCGAACTGGTGCTGGCGCAGCATGCCCCGGGTGTCGCGGCCCGCACTGCCGGCCTCGGAGCGGAAGCACTGGGTGTGGGCGACCATGCGGCGGGGCAGGGCGGCCTCCTCCACGATCTCACCGGCGGCCAGGTTGGTCAGCGTCACCTCGGCGGTGGGCACGAGCCACCAGCCCTCGCGGGTCTGGTAGCTGTCCTCGCCGAACTTCGGCAGCTGGCCGGTGCCGAGCATCGCCTCCTCGCGGACCAGAACGGGGGTCCAGGTTTCCTCCAGCCCGTTGTCGGTGATGTGCACGTCCAGCATGAATTGCGCCAGCGCCCGGTGCAGCCGCGCCATCGCGCCCTTCAGCACGACGAACCGCGCGCCCGACAGCTTGGCGGCGGCGGCGAAGTCCATTCCGGCGGCGGCGGCGGGCACCTCAAAATGCTCGCGCGCGGGAAAGGCCAGCTCGGGCGGGGTGCCCCAGCGGCGCAGCTCCACGTTGTCGGCCTCGTCCGTGCCGTCGGGGACATCGGGGTGGGGCAGGTTCGGCAGCGACAGCAGCGCCTGCGTCAGGCGGTCGTCCTCGGCGCGGGCGGCCTCCTCCATGCGCGTGACCTCGGCCTTCTTTTCGGTCACCAGCGCGCGCAGGCGCAGGAACATGTCCTCGTCGCCGCGCCCCTTGGCGGCGCCGGCCTCGCGCGAGGCGGCGTTCTGCGCGGCGCGCGCCTCCTCGGCGGCCTGGATGCGGGCCCGGCGGGCGGCGTCGATGGACAGCAGATCGGCGCTGACGGGGGCATGGCCGCGGCGCGCAAGGGCGGCGTCAAACGCCTCGGGGGCGTCGCGGAGGGCGCGGATGTCGTGCATTGGGGGCCTCGCTGGTGCCGGGTGGGCCTCGGGTTGGGC
>NZ_NHSD01000326.1 GCF_016653255.1 Rhodobaculum claviforme | reverse complement strand
GGCGGTGCGGGTTGCGGCGCGGGCCGGGCCGGGGGTGGCGGGCGCGCTGCGCCGGGCCACGGCGGTGCCCGCGCGGTTCCTTGGGCTGTCCGGGCATGGCCGGTTGCGGGTCGGGGCGCGCGCCGATCTGGTGCATCTGTCGGACGCGCTGGAGGTGCGCCGGGTCTGGCGGGCGGCCGACTGGTCGGGGTGATCCGGGGGCAGCCATGACGGTGCGCCATGGCATACCGCAAAAGCCATGAGCCGCGCGCATGACTGCGTTGCGCGGATTTTCCCGCCCGCCTGAAAATTTGGCGGAAAATATCTGCCGGCGTCTGCATAATCATCTGTTTTGAAAGCCGAACTCCGGGCCGTCGGCGCACGGCACAGGCGTCGGGCTGTTTGCACGCCGTTCCCTGCGGTTGACGCAGATCAAAGTGGCGCGGCGCCCGGTGCCTAGTGTCGGCTCACCGGTGGTATCGTCCGCCGGGACATCATCACCGGGGAGAGCTTTGCGGATGTGGGACCTGCTCACGTTGATTGACCCGCGCGCGGCGTTGCTGCTGCATGTGTCGGTGGCGGCGGTTCTGCTGGCGGCGATCCTGCTGGTGGCGGGGCTGCTGCGCGAACGCTCCACGCCGGGCTTTGGCGTCTACGAATCCGGTGCGCCGCCGAACCGGGCGATGACCACGCCGCTGGCCGCACCGTATTTCCTGATCGCGGTGGCCTTCATGATCTTCGACATGGAGGTCGCGATCCTGTTCGCCTGGGCCATCTCCGCGCGTGAGGCGGGGATCGAGGGCCTGATCGCGGCGACGGTGTTCATCACCGTGCTGCTGGCGGCGCTGGCCTATCTCTGGCTCGATGGCGCGCTGGAGACGGGGCCGCGCAAGAGCGAACACATGACCCGGGGCCGCACATGAGCGCAGATCTGACCACCCCCGCCGCCGCCCCCAAGCCGGGCGACGCGATGGCGATGAGCGCGCTGTTCACCCGGCTCGACGATCTGGTGGCGTGGTCGCGCAAGAACAGCCTGTGGCCGTTCAACTTCGGCCTGTCGTGCTGCTACGTCGAGATGGCGACCGCGCTGACCCCGGTCTATGATCAGGCGCGCTTCGGGGCGGAGGTGATCCGCTCCACGCCGCGCCAGGCGGACCTGCTGATTGTGTCGGGCACGGTGTTCAACAAGATGGCGGTGCCGCTCAAGCGTCTGTACGAGCAGATGCGCGAGCCGCGCTGGGTGATTTCCATGGGCGCCTGTGCGAACTCGGGCGGCATGTACGACATCTATTCGGTGGTGCAGGGGGTCGACAGCTTCCTGCCGGTGGATGTCTACATCCCCGGCTGCCCGCCGCGCCCCGAACAGGTGATGGATGCGCTGGTGCTGTTGCAGGGCAAGATCGCGGCCGAGCGCCGCCCGCTGCAGATCACCGTCGGCGGCTGGGAGGCCCCGCGCCAGCCCGCGCCGACCTTCGACCCCCAGCCGCGCCGCGATGCGCTGCGCGACGTGCGCATGGCCGCCACCCGCTACGACGATCCGGAGGCACAATGAGCCTCGACGCAGCCCCCACCGGCGACCTCGTCGCCGATCTGCGCGCGCGATTCGGGCGTGCGATCCTGGCCCGTCAGGAGACGGCCGAGGATTTCCCCGTGCTGTGGATCGCCCCCGAGGCGGCCCCGGCCATCCACCGCTACCTCAAGCAGGAGATCGTGCGCCCGTTCCCGCTGCTGGTCGATCTGTGGTGCATCGACGAGACCGAGCGCCGCAACCGCGCGGGCCAGCCCGCGTCGGGCGTGACCGTGTGCACCCACCTGACCAGCCTGGAGCGCAACGCCGACATCCGGCTGAAGATCGCCTGCGACGCCGAGGCGCCCGAGATGCCGACGCTGGCCGGCGTCTATCCCAACGCCGACTGGTACGAGCGCGAGGCGTTCGACATGTTCGGCGTGCGGTTCACCGGCCGCGCCCACCACCGCCGCATCCTGATGTCGCCGCTGTGGGACGGCCACCCGCTGCGCAAGACCCATTATGCCCGCGCCACCGAGCGCCCGCCGTTCCGCATGACCGATGCGGTTTTCCACGACACCGAGGACGCCATGCAGCCCGATCCCGAGGGCTGGGGCCACCCGATGATGCGCGACGGGCAGGAGCTGATGATGCTCAACTTCGGCCCGCACCACCCCTCGGCGCACGGGGTGTTCCGGATCGTGCTGGGGCTCGACGGCGAGGAAGTCGTCTGGGCCGAGCCGGACATCGGCTACCACCACCGCGGCGCCGAAAAGATGGCCGAGCGGCAGAGCTGGCACGGCTTCATCCCCTATTGCGATCGCATCGACTACCTCGGGGGGGTGATCCAGGAACTGCCGTACCTGATGGCGGTGGAGCGGCTGTGCGGCATCACCGTACCGCCCCGCGCGCAGATGATCCGGGTGATGCTGGCCGAGTTCTACCGCATCAACAGCCACCTGCTGTTCTATGGCACCATGGCCCAGGACGTCGGCGCCATGAGCCCGGTGTTCTACATGTTCACCGACCGCGAGAAGATCCACCGCATCACCGAGACGATCACCGGCGCGCGGATGCACCCCGCGTTCTTCCGCATCGGGGGCGTGGCGATGGACCTGCCCACCGGCTGGGACGCGCTGGTGCGCGAGTTCCTGGAGTGGATGCCGTCGCGGATGGACGAGTACGAGCGGATGGTGCTGCGCTCCGAGCTGTTCCGCATCCGCACCAAGGGCGTGGGCGCCTATGACGTGGCCACCGCGCTCGACTGGGGCACCACGGGGCCGCAGCTGCGCGCCGCCGGCTGCGACTGGGACCTGCGCAAGCGCCGCCCCGTGATGGGCTACGACCAGTTCGAGTTCGAGGTGCCGCTGGGCCACACCGGCGACATCTACGACCGCACCCGCGTGCGCGCCGACGAGATCAGGGAGTCCCTGAAGATCATCCGCCAATGCCTTGAGAACATGCCCGAAGGGCCGACCAAGGCCGACCACCCCCTGACCACCCCGCCACCCAAGGACCGGACGTATCAGGACATCGAAACCCTGATCCACCACTTCCTCTCCGTCAGCCAGGGCACCGTGGTTCCCGCGGGCGAGGCGACGGGGCAGTTCGAGGGCAACCGGGGCCTGTCGCAGTATTCCATCGTCTCGGACGGCGGGACGGAGAGTTATCGCACGCGCATCCGCTCGCCGTCCTTCACCCATTTGCAGATGATCCCGACGCTGGCGCCGGGGATGACCGTGGCCGATCTGGTGGTCCAGATCGCGGCCATCGACTTCGTGATGTCGGATACCGATCGATGACCCCTCAGACCTCCCACCTGCCCGAGCCCTTGCGCGATGCGATCCTGGGCGCGATGGACAGTTTCGGCGGCGCCCGCCCGGCGATGCTGGAAAGCCTGCGCCTGATCCAGCACGAGGAAGGCTGGGTCTCGGACGACCGCCTGGCACAGGCGGCGGCGCTGCTGGGCGTCAGCGCGGCCGAGCTGGAGAACCTCGCCACCTTCTATTCCATGATCTTCCGCCGCCCGGTGGGGGACACAGTGATCCTGCTGTGCGATGGCGCGTCGTGCTGGCTCAATGGCGGCGACGCGGTGCGCGACCGGCTGATGGAGCGTCTCGGCATCGGGTTCGGCCAGACCACGGCGGACGGGAAATACACGCTGATCAACTGCGCCTGCCTGGGGGGCTGCGACAAGGCCCCGGCGGCCGCGCTGGGTCGCGACCGCCGTCTGGTGGGGCCGCTGGATGCCGCGGGCGTGGATGCGTTGCTGGAGGGCCGGGAATGACCGAGACGCCGCTGACCGGCCGCGCGCGGGCCGACCGCGCGCCGCACACCCTGTCCGAATGGCAAGCCGCGGGTGGCTACGAGGCCGTGGCCCGCGCGCTGAAGCTGCCGCCGTCCGAGGTTCTGGACCGCGTCGATCAGGCCAACCTGAACGGGCGCGGCGGCGCGGGCTTTCCGGCTGCGAAGAAGTGGAAGTTCATGCCCGAGCCGGGCAAGTCCCCGGGCGATGGTCCCAGCTATCTGGTCGTCAACGGCGACGAGATGGAGCCGGGCGCCTTCAAGGACCGCTTCCTGCTGGAGGCGCTGCCGCACCAGCTGGTGGAGGGCGCGATCATCACCGCCTATGCCACCCATGCCAGTGTCGCCTATGTGCTGATCCGCGACGAATACCGCACCGCCATCGCCAACGTGAAGCGCGCCATCCTGGAGGCCGAGGCGGCGGGCCTGCTGGGCCGCGACATCCTCGGCTCCGGGTTCTCGCTGACGATGAAGGTCAAGCCGTCAGCGGGGCGCTACATCGTGGGCGAGGAAACCGCGCTGATCGAATCGCTGGAGGGCAAGCGCGCCGTGCCGCGCAAGCGCCCGCCGTTCCCGGCGCAATCGGGCCTGTTCGGCCGCCCCACGACGGTCAACAACGTCGAGACGATCAGCCTTGTTCCGCACATCCTCGAACACGGACCGCAGTGGTTCCGCGCGCTCTCGCGCACCGAGGAAGGCGGCACCAAGCTCTATGCCGTCTCGGGCCGGGTCCACAAACCGGGCCTGATCGAGGCGCCGATGGGCACCACCGCGCGGGAACTTATCGAGCGGTCGGGCGGGGTGTCGGGCAACGGGGTGCTGCGCTGCTTCCAGCCCGGTGGCGGCGCGTCCGGGTTCCTGGAGGCGGCGGAGCTGGACATCCCCCTCGACTTCGGCAACTGCGCAAAGGCAGGCTCGATGTTCGGGACCGGCACGATGATCGTGCTGGACCAGACGGCCTGCCCCATCGGGGTGCTGGCGCGCCACCAGCGCTTCTATGCCCGCGAAAGCTGCGGCTGGTGCACGCCGTGCCGCGACGGCCTGCCGTGGGTCGCGCGCATCCTGGACGCGCTGGAGGAGGGCACCGCCCGCCCCGGCGATCTGGAGATCCTGCGCATGACCGCCCGGGAGGCCGGCCCGCGCGGCCGCACCTTCTGCGACCTGATGGGCGGCGCCATGAGCCCGCTTGCCACCGCGCTTGCGCGCTTCGGCGATCTGTTCGAGGCGCACCTGGACGGTGGCTGCCCGATCCGGAGGGGGATCCTGTGAGCGACACACCCAAGCTGCGTATCGACGGGCGCGAGGTGACCTTCCGCCCCGGCGTGGACCTGCTGACCGCCTGCATCGAGGCCGGTGTGATGGTGCCGCATTTCTGCTGGCACGGCGCGCTGGGGTCCGTGGGCGCGTGCCGCCTGTGCGCCGTGACCGTGACCGAGAATGGCCGCGACCGGATCGAGATGTCGTGCATGACCCCGGCCACCGACGGCATGGAGATCAAGCTGCGCGACCCGGAGTCCGAGGACTTCCGCGCCCGCGTCATCGAATGGCTGATGGTCAACCACCCGCACGACTGCGCTGTGTGCGAAGCGGGCGGTGCGTGCCACCTGCAGGACATGACCGTCGCCACCGGCCACCATGCCCGGCGCGCCCGGTTTCCCAAGCGCACGCACCGCAACCAGGACCTCGGGCCGCTGCTGACGCACGAGATGAATCGCTGCATCGCGTGCTACCGCTGCACGCGGTTTTACCGCGGCTATGCCGGCGGGCGCGATCTCGATGTCTTCGGCGCCCATGACAACGTCTATTTCGGCCGGGCCGAGGACGGGGTGTTGGAAAGCCCCTTCGCCGGCAACCTGGCCGAGGTCTGCCCCACCGGCGTCTTCAACGACAAGGGCTGGTCGAAAGGGTACGCCCGGCCGTGGGACATGATGCACTCGCCGTCGGTGTGCAACGGCTGCTCGGTCGGCTGCAACCTGACGATCTCGGAGCGTCACGGCCGGATCCGCCGGGTGGAGAACCGCTATCACGGCGCGATCAACGGGTTCTTCCTGTGTGATCGGGGTCGGTTCGGCCCGCTGTGGGTCGAAAGCGACGCACGCCTCGCCACGCCGCTGATCCGCGGGGCCGAGGTCACGCCGAACGCCGCCCTGGCCGCCGCGCGCGAGGTGATCGCGCAGGGCGCCATCGGCATCGCCTCGCCCCGCGCCTCGCTGGAGGCGAATTATGCGCTGCGCCGGCTGGTGGGGGCGGAGCGGTTCTTTGCCGGTGTCCCGGACGCCGAGGCCGCGCAGGACGCGGCCATCGTGGCGGCGCTGGCGTCGCACCCCATCGCCTCGCTGAAGGACATCGAGACAGCGGACGCGGCCCTTGTGCTGGGCGAGGATCTGACCGGCCATGCCCCCCGCGCGGCGCTGGCGCTGCGGCAGACAACGCGCGCGGCCGAACGCGCGCTGGCGGCGGAGAAGGGCGTGCCGCACTGGCTCGACAACGCCGTGCGCGTGGCGGGCGAGGGGCGGCGGGCGGCCGTCACGCTGGTCACGCCGCTGGCCGATGCGCTGGACGGTGTCGCCGCGCGCGCCCTGCGTCGGGATGCGGACGCCGTGGCCGCCTTCGGCCGCGCCGTCGCCGCCGCCCTGCGCGGCGAGGCGGCGCAGGACGATGCAAGGGCCGTCGCCGCCGAGCTGGCAGCGGCCGAGGCGCCGGTGGTCATCGCGGGCGCGGGGCTTGGCGTCGCGGGGACGGTGGAGGCCGCCGCCGAGGTGGTCGCCGCCCTGCCCAAGGCCCGGCTGGCGCTGTTCCCGGCCGAGGCCAACAGCCTCGGGCTGGCGCTGATGGGCGTTGCGGGTGGGCTGGAGGCTGCGGCACAGGCGCGCGGCGCGCGGCCGGTGATCGCCCTGGAGACCGATCTTGAGGGCACGCCCCTTGCGGCGGCGCAGGTGGTTGCGCTGGAGGCGCTGGCGACAGCGACGACGGCGGGCGCGCAGGTGGCGCTGCCCGTCGCCAGCTTCGCCGAGGCCGCGGGCACCTTTGTCAACCACGAGGGTCGGGCGCAGCGCGCCTTTGCCGCGCGCCCCGATGGACCGCCGGCGGCGTGGCGGGTGCTGTCGGCGCTGGGCGGGTTGTGGGATGCGGATGCGCGGGTCGATGACGTGCTGGCGAGGCTGGCCGAGGATCTGCCCGTGCTGGCGGGGGCGGCGGAGGCCGCGCCCGGCTCGGGCACCAAGCCCTGTGCGGCGCGGGCGCCGCGGCGGTATTCGGGCCGCACCGCCGACGATCTGGCCGGCCGGGTCCCCGAAGGCATGCCTCCGGTGGACCCCGACGGGGGCCTGTCGTGGTCGATGGAGGGGGCGCAGGGGGCCGCCGTGGATCCCGCGCGCTCGAGCGGACCGGCCGAGGACGGGCTGCACTCACCCTCGGCCGCGTGCCTGGCGCAGGCGTATGTGGGCGGACCGCTGAAGGGGGGCGATCCCGGTGTGCGGGTGATCCGCCCGGGCATGGAGCTTGCGCGCACGCCCGACGCCCCGGCGCATCCGGCCGAGGGGCTGCGGGTGATCCCGCTGCATGACCCGTTCGCGGCCCACCCCTCGGACCGCGCCGGTGCGCCGCTGGCCGAACGGGCGGGGCGCCCGGTGATGCGCCTGCACCCCGAGGACGCCGCCGCGCTGGGCCTGTCTGAGGGCGCGCTGGCGACCGTTGCGGGCGCGCGGCTGCCGGTGGTCTGTGACGCGGGCCTGCCGCGTGGCCATGTCGGCCTGCCGGCGGCGCTGTCGCGCCGGGTCCCGGCCCGCATTGACGCAGCCCACATCACCCCGGAGGATGTCCAATGATGACGGCGCTGGCGGTTGTCGTGATCCTGATCCTGTCGGCGATGCTGCTGGGCGGGCTGATGGCGGCGGCGGGGGTGTTCACCTGGGCCGAGCGGCGGCTGCTGGGCTTCATGCAGGAGCGCCTCGGGCCGAACCGGGTGGGGCCGTTCGGCTTTGCGCAATGGATCGCCGACACGGTGAAGCTGATCACCAAGGAGGACGCCCCCCCCGAGGGCGCCGACCGCCCGGCCTATTTCCTGGCGCCGGTGCTGGCGGCGCTGCCGATCCTGGCGGGATTCGGGGTGGTGATGTTTGCGCCGGGCTGGGCGATTGCCGAGCTCGACATGGGCGTGATGTTCGTGATGGGGATGCTGGCGCTGACGGTCTATGCGCTGGTGCTGGGGGCGTGGGCGTCGCGCAACCGCTATGCCACGCTGGGCGGCCTGCGGGCGGCGGCGCAGCTGCTGGCGTACGAGAGCTTTCTGGGCCTGTCGCTGATGGGCGTGGTGATGCTGACGGGCAGCTTTGCGCTGGGCGACATCGTGGCCGCGCAGGAGGACCGCTGGTTCGTGCTGGTGCAGCCGCTGGGCTGCGTGCTGTTCCTGATCGCGGGGGTGGCGGCGGCACACCGGCTGCCGTTCGACCTTCAGGAGAGCGAGCAGGATCTGGTCGCGGGGTTCATGACGGAATACTCGGGCATGAATTTCGCGCTGTTCTTCCTCGGGGAATATCTGGCGGTGCTGCTGGTGGCGGCGCTGGCGACGACGCTGTTCTTTGGCGGCTGGCATGGGCCGGTCCTGCCGGGTGCGGTGTGGTTCGGGATCAAGGTCGGCATCATCGCCTTTGTCTTCGTGTGGCTGCGCGCGACGTTGCCGCGGCCACGGTATGACCAGCTGATCGGGTTTGCGTGGAAGGTGGCGCTGCCGCTGGCGCTTCTGAACCTGCTGGCGACGGGCTGGATTGTGGTGGGGGGCGCATGATCAGGGGCATCATCCAGTCGCTGTGGGAGGTCGGCTCCAAACTGTGGGAGCCGAAGTACACGGCCAATTACCCGGAGGTGAAGCCGGAGCTGCCGGCACGCTACCGCGCGCGCATCATCCTGTCGCGCGACCCCGACGGGGCGGAACGCTGCGTGGCGTGCAACCTGTGTGCGGTGGCCTGTCCGGTGGATTGCATCGATGTGGTCAAGGCGGAGGCCGAGGACGGGCGCTGGTACCCCGAGACGTTCCGCATCAACTTCGCGCGCTGCATCTTCTGCGGCTATTGCGAGGAGGCGTGCCCGACGGCGGCGATCCAGCTGATCCCGGACTTCGAGCTGGCGGATTACGCGCGGTCCTCTCTGATCTATGACAAGGACGATCTGCTGATCGCGGGCGAGGGCAAGGTGCCGGGGTACCGGTACTGGGATGTCGCGGGCAAGGCGCTGGCGGGCCAGGCGCCGCGCGAGGGGCAGTCGGCGGCGGTCGATCTGAAGGGGCTTGCACCATGACCGGCGTGGCACGGGGTCGGCCCCTCGGGGGCATCGAGCCCCCTCGGGTCCGGCATCCGCGCGGGGCGCGCGGCTGCATGGCCCGGCGGGGCCCTGGGGGCACACAAGGAGCGGCAGCATGGGCTTGAGCGGGGCCTTCGCGATATGGGCGGGTGCGCTGGGGCTGGTGGCGATGGCGCTGGCCATCACGCGGCCCAACGTGGTGCATGCGTTGATCTGGGTGGTTGCGGGGCTGATCAGCCTTGCCGCGGGGTTCTTTGCGCTGGGCGCGGGGTTCGCCGGGGCCGTGCAGATCCTGATCTATGCCGGGGCGATCATCGCGGTGTTCATCTTTGTCGTCATGACCATCGACAGTGGCGATGCGGCGCTGGCGCGCGAGCGGGTGCGGCTGGGCAAGGGCTGGAAGCTGCCTCTGGTTCTGGTGCTGGCGGTGCTGGCGCCGGTGGCGCTGTCGCTCCCGGGCGGCGGGCTGGACGGCGCGCCGGTGGCGGTGCCCGCGCAACGGCTGGGCGCGCTTCTGTTCGGCCCCTGGGCGGTGGCGGTCGAGGTGGCCTCGGCCATGCTGATCGCGGCGTTGCTGGGGGCACGCCATCTGGCACGCCGGGAGGGGGGACAATGACGCCGCTGTTTCTGACGGCCGCGCTGGTTCTGGCGACGGGATTGTTCGCGGTGGGGCTGTTCGGCCTGATGATCCGCCGCGGCATCCTGTTCCAGATCATCGCGCTGGAGATCATGCTGACCGGTCCGGCGCTGGCCTTTGTCGCCGCCGGTGCCCACCACGGCGATCCGGGCGGGCAGGGGATGTTCATTTTCGTTCTGGTGCTGGCGGCCTCCGAGGTGGCGCTGGGGCTGGCGCTGTATCTGCGGCTGGGCCGCCACGCCGATGTGTCCGACAGCGACACCGTCAACCTGTTGAGGCGCTGAGATGAGCCCGTTCTTTGCCCTGCTCCTCGTGCCGATGCCCGCGATGGGGGCGTTCCTGCTGCTGGGCCTCGGCCCGGCGGAGTTCAACCGGCGCGCCATCCAGACCATCGCGCTGGCGGGCGCCACGCTGCCGGCGGTGGTGATGCTGCCGCTGGGTGCCTATTGCCTGATGGGGACCTGTGACGGGATCCAGCCGATCTTCGATCTGGAGGTCGGCCCGGCGGTGGTGGCGCTGGCGCTGAAGCTCGATCCGCTGTCGGCGCTGGTGGGGGTGACGGTCACCATCATCGGCGCCTGCGTGATCGGCTATTCCATCGACTACATGGCCAAGTCCGAGATCGCGGACCTGCGCCGGTACTTTGCGCTGATGAACCTGTTCCTCGCGTCGATGCTGTGCATGGTGCTGGCGGGGGACTCCATCATCTTCTTCCTGGGGTGGGAGTTGATGGGGCTGTGTTCGTTCTTCCTCATCGCCTACCACGTCACGTCGGCGCGGGCGATCGCGGCGGGGCGCAAGGCGTTCGTCATCACCCGCGTGGCCGATGCGTTCCTGCTGGCGGCGCTGCTGCTGCTGTTCCTCGAGGCAGGCTCGGTCCGGCTCGATGACCTGATCCCGGCGGGGATTGCCACCGACGATGTCCGCCGCGGCCTGATTGCGGCGCTGCTGCTGGCCGGTGCGATGGGCAAGTCGGCACAGCTGCCGTTCCACACCTGGCTGCCCTCGGCGATGGCGGGGCCGACGCCGGTGTCGGCGCTGCTGCACTCGGCCACGATGGTGGCGGCGGGGGCGTATCTGCTGGCACGTCTGGCGCCGCTGATGGAAACGGTGCCGCTGGTGATGGCGGTGACGGCGACGGTGGGGGCGGCGACGGCGCTGTTCGGGGCGACGGCCGCGGTGTTTCAGCTCGATGTGAAGCGGCTGCTGGCCTATTCCTCCATCAGCCAGATCGGCTTCATGCTGCTGGCGATCGGGCTGGGCCAGCCCGAGGTCGCGATTGCCCACTTCGTCGTGCACGCGATCTTCAAGTCGCTGCTGTTCCTGTCGGCGGGCGACATCACCCAGATCGCGCGCGGCACCACCGACATCGCGGCGATGCGCGGGGCGCTCAGGGCGCGGCCGGTGGCATATCTGGCATTCGTCGCGGGCGCCGCGTCGCTGGCGGGGATCCCCTTCGTGACGGGGGGGTGGTTCTCCAAGGAGGCGATCCTGGCGTCGGCGTGGCTGGCGGGGCCGTTCGGGATCGTGCTGTGGGGCGTGGCGCTGTCGGCGGCGGTGCTGACGGGGGCCTATGCGTTCCGGCCGGTGCTGGTGGGGCTGATCCCGGTCAAGGGCGCGCGCATGACCTTTGGGGGCGTGTTCACCAACCTGCCGATCCTGCTGCTGGCGGCCGGGACCTTTGCCATCGCGCCGCTGGTCACCCCGATGGTGGAGTTCCTCGACGCCACCGTTCCGCACCCGCCGCTGGCGGTGGAGCTGGTCGGCGCGGTTGCGCCGTTCGTCGGGCTGGCGCTGGCGTTTGCGATGACGTTCATGCCGCGCATCTCGCGCCGGGTGGCGCAGGCGCGGCGGATGCGCAGCGGCATCCGCATCGACGGGGTCTATCAGATCGTGTTCGTGCAGCCCTTCGTGGCGCTGGTGCGCTGGCTCACGGGGCAGCGGGGCAGCATCGCCGATCCGGTGGGCACGCTGCCGGTGATGGGGGCGCAATGGCTGGTCGGCGCGATCGTGCGTCCGCTGGCGCATGACCCGCTGGACCGGGCGTGGGCGGGCTTTGCCTCGGCGACGGTGCGGGCCTGGGGCGTGGCGCGGCATGTCCAGAGCGGGCGGGTGCGCGACTATGCGCTCGCGATCGCGGTGGGCGTGGCACTTCTTCTTTTGTTGGGATGGGGGACGACATGGCGCTGACCGCGCTCATCGTACTGCCGCTGTTCGGCGGTATCGCGGCCTTGCTGGTGGCAAGGCTCGGGCGCAACGCCGAGCGGTGGTTTTCCATCGCCGTGCTGGCCGTGGCGCTGATCGCGCTGATCGTGGCGTGGACCGGCGGACCGCCGCCCGACGCCCCGGGCGCGCAGTGGCTGGCCCTCGTGCGCTACCAGTATGCGCCCGCGCTGGGGTTGCAGTTCCTGCTGGCGATGGACGGGCTGTCGGGGGCGCTGGTGGCGGTGTCGATCGTGCTCGGGATCATCTCGGTGGTGATCTCGTGGAACATCCGCAAGCAGTCGGGGCTGTTCCACGCCTGCATCCTGTGGACGGTCGCGGCGTCGAACGGCGTGTTCCTTGCAATGGACCTTCTGTTCTTCGCCTTCTTCTGGGAGCTGATGCTGGTCCCGTCCTTCCTGCTGATCTCCATCTGGGGGCATGGCGACCGCGAGGCGGTGGCGCTGAAGTTCCTGGTGTTCAACGCGGTGGCGGGTCTGGGGCTGCTGGCGGCGGTGTTCTACATGGCCGCCACGGCGCCCGAGATCACGTTTGATGCCTTCGTGTTCGCCGAGATGGGCATCCCGCCTCTGGCGCAGGTGTGGCTGCTGCTGGGCTTCTCGATGGCGTTCCTGACCAAGCTGCCGGCGCCGCCGTTCCATGCCTGGCTGCCGGATGCGCACACGATGGCGCCCACGGCCGGCTCGATCCTGCTGGCGGGGCTGTTGCTGAAGACCGGCGCCTATGGGCTGTTCCGGTTCCCCGGCATGCTGTTCCCCGACGGCTTCCATGTGCTGGCGCCCTATGGCCTTGCGCTGGGGGCGTTCGGGACGATCTATGGCGCGGTGCTGGCGTGCGGGCAGACGGACGCCAAGCGGCTGGTGGCCTATACCTCGATCGCGCACATGAGCATCGTTCTGATGGGCCTGTCGGGCGGCGTGCACTTCGCCATGATGGGCGCGGGCGTGGAGATGATCGCGCACGCCTTCTCGGCCTCGGCGCTGTTCCTGCTGATCGGGGCGCTTTATGACCGGGTGGGCACGCGTGATCTGCGGCAACTGGGGGGCCTGCAACAGACGGCGCCGCGCTTTGCCGCCGCGTTTGCGGTGTTCTTCTCGGCGGCGCTGGCGATGCCCGGCACCGCGAACTTCCTCGGCGAGGCGCTGGTGATCACCGGCATGTTCCAGGTCAACTGGTTCCTCGCGGCCATCGCGCTGGTGTCGCTGGTGGTGTCGGTGGTCTATGCCACGGGGCTGCTCAAGCGCATCATCTTCGGGGTGCCCTCCAAGGCCTGCGTGACGCAGGACCTGACCTGGTCCGAGCTGGCGCCGGTCATCGTCCTGGCCACTGGCACGCTGCTGTTCGGCATGCTGCCGCAGCTTCTGCTGGTGGTGTTGGAGCCTGCGGTGGACGCGGCGCTGGCGCCGCTCGTGCGGCCATGACCGGGCTGGTCCCCTTGATCGCGCTGGGCGCGGGCGCGGTGCTGGCGATGCTGCTGGCGCCCAAGGCCCCGGCCTGGCTGGTGCGCGGTGTCGCCGGCGCGGCGATGGCGCTGGCGGCGGGGGTATCGGCGCTGCGCCTCGGGCTGCCGGTGGGCGACGGCCCGGCGATCCTGTCCGATGACGGGCTGGCGCGGTTCGGCACGCTGGTGGCCTCGCTCACGGGGTTGGCGGCGCTGGTGTGGCTGCGCCCCGCGCCGCCCGCGCGCGAGGGGCCGGCGCTGATGGCGCTGGCCACGCTGGGGGCTGCGCTGCTGTCGGGTGCGACCCACGCCGCGCCCTTCTTCATCGGGTTGGAGCTGGTGACGCTGTCGCTGATCGCGATGTTCGTGCTGCCGCTGACGCGCCCGGCGCTGGAGGCGGGCTACAAGCTTCTGATCATGGGCGGGGCGGGGGCGGCGTCGCTGCTGATGGGGCTGGCGTTTCTGTATGCCGCGTCCGGGTCGCTGGAGTTCCAGGGCTGGACGCCGGTGCCGGGGCTGCGGGGCGATCCGCTGATGGCCATCGGCACGGCGTTCCTGCTGGGGGGGCTGGCGTTCAAGTTCGCGCTGGTGCCGTTCCACATGTGGGCGCCCGACGGGTTCGAAGGGGCGCCCGCGGCGGCGGCGGCCTTTGCCGGGGCCGCGTCCAAGGCGGCGGTGGCGATCGCGCTGGTGCGGCTGGCCGATGTGGGCCTGCCGGAGCCGGTATGGTCGGGGGCGCTGATGGCGCTTGGGGCGGCGTCGATCCTGCTGGGCAATTTCCTCGCGCTGCGGCAGTCGTCGCTGACGCGGATGCTGGGCTACTCCTCGGTGGCGCATTCGGGCTACATTGCGGTGATCGTGGCCTCGGGCCTGGCCGCCCCCGAGGCGGTGCCGTTCTACATCCTCGCCTATGCGCCCGCGCTGCTGGCGGCGCTGTGCGTGGGCGCGCGTCTGGGGCCTGATCCGCGCATCGAGGATCTGCGCGGCCTTGGCTGGCGCAGCCCGCTGTCGGGGGCGGCGCTGACGCTGGGGCTGATCTCGCTGGCGGGGTTGCCGGCGGTGGCGGGGTTCATCGCCAAGATCTACCTGTTCGTGGCGATTCTGTCGGCGGGCGACTGGGTGTCGGTGGTCGCGGCGGTGATCGGCTCGGCGCTGGGGTTCTACTACTACCTGCGCTTTGTGGTGATCGTCTGGCGCCGGTTGCCGCCGGGCACCGAGGACACGCCCTATCCCGTGCGCGAGGCCCCGGCCGCCTCGGCCCCCGCGCTGCCGCTGGCGGAGGTGGCGGTGCTGGTCTCGGCCTCGGCGCTCTTGCTGGCGGCGGGGCTGTATCCCGCCCCCTTCACCGAGGTGCTGGCGGCGCTGGTGCCTTGATCCCGGCGGCAGGGGCGGTCATGGATCGGGGATGGAGGAGATACCATGCCCGATCCCGACTACACCGCCCTTGCCGCCCGCATTCGCGCCCTGACCGAGGGCGAGCGTGACACCGTCGCGCTGATGGCCACGCTCGCCTGCGAGATCCACCACTCCGACGCGCGCTTCGACTGGACCGGCTTCTACCGTGTGGTGGCGCCGGAGCTTCTGAAGATCGGCCCCTATCAGGGTGGTCACGGATGTCTGGTCATTCCGTTCGCGCGCGGGGTCTGCGGGGCAGCCGCGCGCACCCGCCAGACCCAGCTTGTGCCGGACGTCGACGCATTCCCCGGCCATATCGCCTGCGCGTCCTCCACCCGGTCGGAGCTGGTGATCCCTGTGATCGACGGGGCGGGGCGGCTGCTGGGCGTGCTCGACATCGACAGCGACCAGCCCGACGCCTTCACCGATGCCGACGCCCGCGCGCTGGAG
Organism: Rhodobaculum claviforme; assembly: GCF_016653255.1. Classification (GTDB taxonomy): domain Bacteria; phylum Pseudomonadota; class Alphaproteobacteria; order Rhodobacterales; family Rhodobacteraceae; genus Rhodobaculum; species Rhodobaculum claviforme. The sequence continues at coordinate 9,140 of NZ_NHSD01000326.1, read as the reverse complement.
GCGATCCTGGCCGAGGTCTTTGCCCACGCCGGGTGACATGAAAAGGGCGCCGCCCACCGGCGACGCCCCCATTTCCGCGATCCCGTGGGATCAGCCGTTCTTGGCGTAGTATTCCACCACCAGGTTCGGTTCCATCTGCACCGCGAACGGCACGTCGCCCAGCTTGGGCGTGCGCACGAAGGTCGCGGTCAGCTTGGCGTGGTCGGCCTCGATGTAGTCGGGCACGTCGCGCTCCGCCAGGCTCACGGCCTCCAGCACGCAGGCAAGCTGGCGCGACTTGTCACGCACCGCCACCACGTCGCCTTCCTTGACGCGATAGGAGGGGATGTTGACACGCTTGCCGTTCACCGTGACGTGGCCGTGGTTCACGAACTGACGTGCGGCAAAGATGGTGGCCACGAACTTGGCGCGATAGACCACCGCGTCGAGGCGCCGCTCCAGCAGGCCGATCAGGTTCTCGCCGGTGTCACCCTTGATCCGGGTGGCGTCGCCGTAGATGCGCTTGAACTGCTTTTCCGTCAGGTCGCCGTAGTGGCCCTTCAGCTTCTGCTTGGCGCGCAGCTGGATGCCGAAGTCCGACAGCTTGTTCTTGCGGCGCTGGCCGTGCTGGCCGGGGCCGTATTCGCGGCGGTTGACGGGGCTTTTCGGGCGGCCCCAGATGTTTTCGCCCATGCGGCGGTCGATCTTGTACTTGGCAGACGTGCGTTTCGTCACGGCTGATCTCCTTCGTGTGGTCGAAGGGCGTTGTCCTCTGCCGCGGGGTCATTCCCGTGGCTGACAGGGCACCCCTTGCGGGGGCCACCAACACCAAATGGAGGCTGCCCTATGGACCGCCCGTACCGGGGTGTCAATGGCGCCTCAGCGGACGGGCAATGTGGCGAGGATCGCGCGGGCGGCGGCGGCGGGATCGGCGGCCGCGTGGACGGGGCGGCCCACGACGATGTGGTCGGCACCGGCGGCGATGGCGTCTGCGGGGGTGCGGGTGCGCTTCTGGTCGCCCATGGCCGCGCCCGCGGGGCGCACGCCGGGGGTGACGATCAGCTTGCCCGCCGCCTCGGGCAGGGCGCGCAGGGCGGCTGCCTCCTGCGGCGAGGCGATGACGCCGTGCGCGCCGGCGGCAAACGCGCGTGCCGCGCGCTCCAGCACGATGCCGGGCACCGTGCCGGGGCGGATCAGCGCCGCGTCCAGATCGCTGCGGTCCCACGACGTCAGCACCGTGACGGCCAGGATGCGCAGGCCCGAGCCTTCGGCCCCCGCCCGCGCGGCGGCCACCACCTGCGGATCGCCGTGCACCGTCAGGAAGTCGAGGTCGAACCGCGCAAGCCCGCGCACCGCCGCTTCCACCGTGGCGCCGATGTCGAACAGCTTGAGGTCGAGGAAGATGCGCTTGCCGTGCTCGTCCTTGAGCTCGCGCGCCAGCGCCAGCCCGCCGCCCGTGAGCATCCCCAGCCCGATCTTGTAGAACCCCACCGCGTCGCCCAGCTGGGCCGACAGCGCAAGGCCCCGCACCGCGTCGGGGACATCGAGGGCGACGATCAGGCGGTCGTCGGGGGCGGGGTGGGGCATGGCGGCGGCTCCGGGGTGTTGCGATCGCCCGTCCATGCCCCAGATCGCGGCGCAGGGCCAGCGTGGCGTGTCAGTCCAGGCGCTTGCCCGTCGCCGCGTCGAACGGATGCAACGCCTCGCGCGCGGCGTGCATCGTCAGCATGGCCCCGTCGGCCATCTCCGGCACGCCCGGCACCCGCAGCGTGATCGGCTGGTCCGAGCCATCGAGATGCACATGCAGGTGGCTTTCGGCGCCCGCGGGCTCCAGCAGCGCCAGCCGCCCATGCAGCGTCAGGCCCGGCGCGTCCGACGGCTCCAGCCGCAGGTCATCGGGGCGGATGCCCACCAGGTCCGTCCGACCGGGCAGCAGCGACAGCCCTTCGGCGTGACGCTCGGCGCGCAGGGTGTCCATCGGCAGCATGTTCATCGCGGGCGAACCGATGAAGCCCGCCACAAAGGTCGAGGCGGGGCGGGAGTACACCTGCATCGGGGTGCCCACCTGCTCGATCACGCCGCCGTTGAGGACCACGAGCCGGTCGGCCATGGTCATCGCCTCCAGCTGGTCGTGGGTGACATAGAGCGAGGTGGTGCGCAGGCGGCGCTGGAGCTGGCGGATCTCCACCCGCATCTGCACGCGCAGTTTCGCGTCGAGGTTCGACAGCGGCTCGTCGAACAGGAACGCCGCCGGCTCGCGCACCAGCGCGCGCCCCATCGCGACGCGCTGGCGCTGGCCCCCCGACAGTGCGCGCGGCTTGCGGTCGAGGTAGGCCCCGATCTCCAGCATGGCGGCGGCTTCCTGCACGCGGCGGTCGATCTCGTCCTTGGGCATGCGGCGGTTGCGCAGGCCATAGGCGAGGTTGTTGTAGACCGTCATGTGCGGGTAGAGCGCGTAGTTCTGGAACACCATCGCGATGTCGCGGTCGGCGGGCTCCAGGTCGTTGACCACCCGGTCGCCGATCTTCAGCGTGCCGCCGGTGATCGTCTCCAGCCCCGCGACCATGCGTAGAAGCGTGGACTTGCCGCAGCCCGAGGGGCCCACCAGCACGATGAACTCGCCGTCCTTGATATCGAGGTTGACGTCGCTCACCGCCTGCACGCCACCGGCATAGGTCTTGGAGATGTTCTCCAGCGTCATCGTGGCCATGGGCTCACTTCTCCGTCTCGGTCAGGCCCTTCACGAAGAGCCGTTGCATGAACAGGATCACCAGCACCGGGGGCAGGGCCGCCAGCACCACCGTGGCCATCACCAGATGCCACAGCGGCTCGCTGTCGCCGCCCGTCACCATGCGCTGGATGCCCATGACGATGGTGAAATACTCCGGATCGGTGGTGATCAGCAGCGGCCAGAGGTACTGGTTCCAGCCGTAGATGAACATGATCACGAACAGGGCCGCGATGTTGGTGATCGACAGCGGCAGCAGGATGTCCTTGAAGAACTTGAACGGCCCCGCGCCATCGACGCGGGCGGCCTCCAGCATCTCCTCGGGGATGGTCATGAAGAACTGCCGGAACAGGAACGTCGCGGTGGCCGAGGCGATCAGCGGGATCGACAGGCCCGCAAACGAGTTCAGCATCCCCAGATCGGCCACCACCTGAAAGGTCGGCACGATCCGCACCTCGACCGGCAGCATCAGCGTCACGAAGATGATCCAGAAGAAGAAGATGCGGAACGGAAAGCGGAAATAGACGATGGCGAAGGCCGAGATGATGGAGATCGCCAGCTTGCCGAGGGTGATGCACATCGCCATCACGAAGCTGTTCCACATCATCCCGATCACCGGCGGCGTGCCCGCGCGCGAGCGCCCCTCTAGCAGGATGGTGCGATAGTTCTCCCAGCCGTTCGGCCCCGGCAGCAGCGGCATGACGCCGCGCACGAAAGTCCCCGGCGGGTGGGTGGAGGCGACGATCGCCACCCACACCGGAAACACCACCAGCGCCACCCCGAAGATCAGGATGATGTGGGACAGAAGGTTGCCCAGCGGGCGGTTCTCGACCATGGCTCGGCCCCCCTCAGTAATTCACGCGCCGCTCGATATAGCGGAACTGGATGACGGTCAGCACGATCACGATGCCCATCAGGATCACCGACTGCGCCGCCGAGGAGCCGAAGTTCTGGCCCACGAAACCGTCGCGATAGACCTTGTAGACCAGGATGTTGGTGGCCTGTGACGGGCCCCCCTCGGTGGTGGCGTGGATGATGCCGAAGGTGTCGAACATCGCGTAGATGATGTTGATCACCAGCAGGAAGAAGGTGATCGGCGAGAGCAGCGGGAACACGATGGTCCAGAACCGCTTGGCACGGCTGGCGCCATCGATGGCCGCGGCCTCGATCAGCGACTGCGGGACCGATTGCAGGCCTGCGAGGAAGAAGATGAAGTTGTAGCTGATCTGCTTCCACGCGGCGGCGAGGATCACGAGGATCATCGCGTCGTTGCCGCTGCTGCGGTGGTTCCAGTCATACCCCACCATGTCGAGCACATAGGGCAGGATGCCGATGGAGGGGTTGAAGATGAACCACCACAGCACCCCCGCCACCGCCGGCGCCACCGCATAGGGCCACACCAGGAACGTCGAGTACGCATCGCGCGACCGGATCATGTTGTTGACCATGACCGCGAACATCAGCGCCAGCCCCATCGACAGCAGCGTGGTGCCCACCGCGAACACCCCCGTGACCTGCAACGAATTGAAATAGAGCGGGTCGTCGAACAGTCGGCGAAAGTTGTCCAGGCCGACAAAGGTGCTGCGCAGCCCCCAGGCATCCTCGCGCAGCAGCGACATCCACAGCGCCCGCGCCGAGGGCCAGATGAAGAAGATCAGCGTGATGATGACCTGCGGCGCCAGAAGCGCGTAGGGCAGCCACTGGCTGGGAAAGGTCATGCGTTTGGTTTGCATCAAGGCCCCCGGATTGCAGCGCAGCACCCCCCGGCGAACCGGGGGGCACGGCAGCGCAAGGCCCGCCCCGGGGTATCGGGACGGGCCGACGGTCTGGTTCGGCTCAGTTCAGCGCGGCTTCGAAGTCGCGCAGCAGCGCGTTGCCGCGGCGCACCGCGTCATCGGCGGCCTGCTGGCCGGTCTTGGCGCCGGACATCACCGATTCCATCTCCTCGGAGATGATGTCGCGGATCTGCACGAAGTTGCCAAAGCGCAGCCCGCGCGAGTTCTCGGTGGGCTCGTTCAGGGTCATCTGCTGGATCGAGATGTCGGCGCCGGGGTTTTCGTCATAGAACCCCTGCTCCTGCGTCAGCTCCCACGAGGCGAGCGTGATCGGCAGGTAGCCGGTGTCCTGGTGCCATTGCGCCTGGACCTCGGGCTGGGACAGGAATTCGAAGAAGCGCGCGACGCCCTCGTATTCCGCCTCGGACTTGCCCTGGAGGACCCACAGCGTGGCGCCGCCGATGATGGAGTTCTGCGGCGCGCCCTCCACGGTGTCGTAATAGGGCTGCATGCCGAAGCCGACCTCGAAGTCGGCATTGCGCAGCACGCCCGCGCGGCTGGCCGAGGAGCCGAAGACCATCGCACAGTCGCCCGCATAAAACGCCGGGAACGCATCCGGACCCGGCCCCGGGCCGCCCCAGCGGAACGCGCCCGCGTCAGCCCAGGCCTTGAGGTTGTCCCAGTGGTTGGCCAGCAGTTCGGTGTTGAACACGAACTCGGTCTCGAACCCCTCGAAGCCGTTGGCCAGCGTGCCCAGCGGCTGGTTGTGCCAGGCCTTGAAGTTTTCCAGCATCACCCACGACGGCCACGAGGTCGTGAAGCCACACGACGCGGCCCCCGATTCCAGGATCGCGAGCGAGGCGGCCTCGACCTCGGCCCAGGTCGCGGGCGGGGTGTCGGGGTCAAGGCCCGCGGCCTCGAACACTTCGCGGTTGTAGTACATGATCGGGGTGGAGGAGTTGAACGGGAACGACAGCATGTTGCCGTTCGGGTCGGCATAGTAGCCCACCACCGCCGGCAGATAGGCCGCGGGGTCGAACGGCACGTCGAAATCGGCCATCAGCTGGTAGATCGGATAGATCGCGCCCTCGGCGGCCATCATGGTGCCGGTGCCGACCTCGAAGACCTGCACGATGTGGGGCTGCTGGTTCGCGCGGAAGGCCGCGATCGCGCCGGTCATCGTCTCGGTGTAGGTGCCGCGGAACGACGGGCGCACGACGAAGTCGTCCTGGCTCTCGTTGAAGGCCTCGGCCACGCCCTCCAGCAGCTCGCCGAGCTCGCCGCCCATGGCGTGCCACCAATCGATCTGCGTCTGCGCCTGTGCGGCGCCGGCCGCCATCACCAGCGCAAGCGCGCTGCCGGAAAGAAGTTTCGTATGTTTCATCGGTTGCTCCCTGTAACCGCTGCGTGTCGCGCCCATGGCTTGCGCCGGGGTCGTGCGACCTCCTCCGCTCGGTAGCGCCGCCATGTGACAGCTGCGTGACACTTATACGACGCGTTTGACAAAGATCAATTCGTCCCGGCCGGTTGTCTCGCATCGTCCCGTCGGGGTCCGCGCACAAGCTCGGTGACGACGCCCAGGGCGATGGCCTGCGGGTGCTTGCCCAGGGCCGGATCGCCGATGGGACAGCGGATGCGGGCGATGGCGTCGGGGCCATGGCCCAGCGCGGCCAGGCGGCTGTGAAAGCGCGCGCGCTTGGTCGCCGAGCCGATCAGCCCCAGCAGGCCGAATCCATGCCGCAGCAGCCCGTGGCACAGCGCCAGATCCAGCGCGTGGTCATGGGTGAGGATCAGATGCTCGGCCGTCACCGGGGCGCGTGTCACCAGCCCCGCCGGGTCCGCCGCCCAGCGCAGCGCGACGCCCGCGGGCGGGTCGTCGGGGAAACGGTCGCGCGCGATGTCGACCCACGTCAGCGCCAGGCCGGGCAGGGGCGCCGCGATGGCCACGATCGCCCGGCCCACATGCCCCGCGCCCCAGACCCACAGGGTCCGGTCGGGCCGACTGATCGGTTCGACCAGCCAGCCATCGACGAGCTGCGGCCGCCGCGCGCCCCCCCGCGCCAGCGCACGCGCAACCGACGCCGGGACCTGCGCCGGGACGTGCGCGGGGCCGGGCGTTCCGCCGGTCCCTGGCGCGGCGGGACCCTGACCGGGGGCGGCCTGGTCGGGTGGGCCAAGTGGGCGGGCCGCCCATCCCGCCTGCACCACCAGCGCCGCCAGTCGGGCGGCGTCGAACGGCTCCAGCACCAGCGTGACCGCACCGCCGCAGCACTGCCCCAGCGTCGGACCCAGCGGCAGGCGCAGCACCTCGGGCGCGGTGCAGCGGTGCGCGCGCGCCGTCGCCTGCCATTCCAGCGCGCCGCCACCGATGGTGCCCGACTGACCCCGGCGCGGATCCCCGTGCGCCGTTGCGCCCGTCGGGTGGGCGGGCCAGACCAGCATCGACGCCCCCGCCTCGCGCGGGGTGGAGCCCTGGATGCCCGCCACCACCACCCGCACCACCCGGCCATGGGCCGCGACGGCGGCGCGCAGCCCCTCCAGATCCAGGCTCATCGCTGCCGCGCCACCGCCGCCAGCACGCGTTCGGGCGTGGCGGGGGCGTCGAGCGCGGGGTACACCGTGCCATCGCCGCAGGCCGCCACCGCATCCGACAGCGCCAGGAACACTGCATTGGCCAGCATCAGCGGCGGTTCACCCACCGCCTTGGAGCGCCGGATCGTCGGCAGGGCGTTGGCGCCCTCCCACAGGTCGACCTCGAACACCCGGGGGCGGTCCGCACAGGCGGGGATCTTGTAGGTCGACGGCGCGTGCGTGCGCAGCCGGCCGGCACTGTCCCACACCAGCTCCTCGGTGGTCAGCCAGCCCATGCCCTGCACGAAGCCCCCCTCGATCTGGCCCATGTCCAGCGCGGGGTTCAGCGAGGCGCCGCAGTCATGCAGGATGTGGGCGGCCAGACACCGGTTTTCCCCGGTCAGCGTGTCGATCACCACCTCGGCCACCGCCGCGCCATAGGCGAAGTAATAGAACGGCCGGCCGCGCCCCGCGATCCGGTCCCAGTGGATGTCCGGCGTGCGGTAGAACCCGGTGGCCGACAGGCTGATCCGCGCCATCCAGGCCCGCCGCGCGACCTCGGCAAAGGGATAGGCCGCGCCGCCCGCATGCACATGGCCGTCGGCAAAGACGACGCGGGCGGGGTCGGTCTGATGCTCGGCCGCCACGAACGCGGCCATCCGGCCACGGATTTCCTCGCAGGCCGCAAGCACCGCCATTCCGTTGAGGTCCGATCCCGAGGACGCCGCCGTGGCCGAGGTGTTGGGCACCTTGGCGGTGTCGGTGGCGGTGATCCGGACCGCCTCGATCCCGACGCCAAATGCCTCGGCGGCCACCTGCGCGACCTTCTGGAACAGGCCCTGTCCCATCTCGGTGCCGCCGTGATTCATCGCGATGGAGCCGTCCTGGTACACATGCACCAGCGCGCCGGCCTGGTTCAGATGCGTCAGCGTGAACGAGATCCCGAACTGCACCGGCGCCAGCGCCAGCCCGCGCTTCAGCACCGGGCTGTCGCGGTTCCAGGCGTCGATCTCGGCCCGCCGGGCGGCGAGGCGCGATGTCTCCGCCAGCCGGTCCACCAGATCGTGCAGGACGAAATCCTGCACCTCCATCCCGTAGAAGGTGGTCCGCCGGAGGGCCGGCGCCGTGGGGGCGGCGTGGAAGTTCACCCGCCGCACCGCCAGCGGATCGAGGCCGAGGCGGTGGGCGATATGGTCCATCATCCGCTCCGCCCCCAGCATCCCCTGCGGGCCGCCAAAGCCGCGAAAGGCGGTGTTGGACTGGGTGTTGGTGCGCAGCCGGTGGCTTTCGACGCGAAACGCCGGGATGTGGTAGGCGTTGGTGGCGTGCAGCATCGCGCGGTCGCACACCGGCGCGCTGAGGTCGGCCGACCAGCCGCAGCGGGCGTGGTGCGTGACCTCGGCGCCCAGGATGCGCCCCTGCGCGTCCACCCCGGCGCGGTAGCGGATGCGGAAATCATGCCGCTTGCCGGTGATGGCGAAATCGTCGTCGCGGTCATAGCGCATCCGCACCGGGCGGCCCGTGATGCGCGCGATCACCGCACAGGCCACCGCCAGCGCGTTGCCCTGGCTTTCCTTGCCGCCAAAGCCGCCGCCCATGCGCCGCACCTCCACCCGCACGGCGGCCATCGGCAGGCCCAGCGCCTCGGCCACCTTGTGCTGGATTTCGGTGGGGTGCTGCGAGGAGGCGTGGATCACCATCTCGCCGCCCTCCTGCGGCAGGGCCAGCGCGGCCTGTCCCTCGAGGTAGAAATGCTCCTGGCCGCCGATTTCGATCGCGCCCTCCACCAGGTGGGGGGCGGCGGCGATGGCGGCCGACGCGTCGCCGCAGGTCCAGACGCGGGGGGCGCCCTCGAATCGGGATCCCGCGGCCAGCGCGTCGTCGAGGGTCAGGATCGCGGGCGCCTCGGCGATCTCCAGCCGGGCAAGGCGCACCGCGCGGCGGGCCGCGAGGTGGCTGTCGGCGGCGACCACGAACACCGGCTGGCCGACGTGGTGGACGGTGCCATCGGCCAGCAGGGGCTCGTCATGCGCCGCGGGGCTGACATCGGGCAGGGGGACGAGATCGCCCGCCGCCCAGGCCCCCGC
>NZ_NHSD01000325.1 GCF_016653255.1 Rhodobaculum claviforme | reverse complement strand
GCATCGCCGCGGCGACGGTGTCCAGAAGGGCGCGCTGCTTGTCGTTGGCGCCCGTCACGTCCAGCGTGTGGCCGGCCGCCGTCAGCCGCGCGCGGGTGTGCAGCACGGCCCAGGCCCCGGCGGTGTCCATGTGACCGGCCCCGGCCAGATCGACCACCATGTCCCGGTCCGCCGGCAGCCGGTCAAGGGCGCGCAGCACCGCCGTGACCTCGACCACGGTCAAGGGACCGGCCAGGCGAACCCCGGTGCGTCCCTCGGCCTCGGTCACGGTGATTTCTGCGCTCTCAGACAGCGGTCCGCCCCTTTTTCCTTCGTGCCGGTCTAACGCAGGGGGGCTGTTTCTGCCAGCCTGCAATGCGGAACAGCCATCGCGGGCGCGTGCGATGGGGCGGGCATGCCGGGCGGGGCTGGCGCGTCGGCGGCGGGGCGCATAGGCTCGGCCCGGATTGCAGCGCCGAGGGGGCCATGACACCCACGATCCTGATGCTCAACGGTCCCAACCTGAACCTGCTCGGCACCCGCCAGCCCGAGGTGTACGGGCGCACCACCCTCGACGACATCGTCGCCGACTGTACGCGGCTGGCTGGTACGCTGGGGCTGCGGCTGGATGCCCGCCAGAGCAATCACGAGGGGGTTCTGGTCGACTGGGTGCAGCAGGCGCGCGAGGGGGCGGCCGGGATCGTGATCAATCCCGGCGGCCTCAGCCATACCTCGGTGGTGCTGCTCGACGCCCTCAACGCCTTTGACGGGCCGGTGGTCGAGGTCCACCTGTCCCAGATCCACCGGCGCGAGGCGTTCCGCCACCACTCCTATGTCTCGTTGCGGGCCGACGGGGTGATCGCCGGGCTGGGCGCCGAGGGCTACGCGGCGGCGCTGCGGCATCTGGCGGCGCGCCTGGCCTGAGCGGCGCGGCGGCTCATGCAGGATCATCCGTGGCTGGATGAATCGGGCGCGGAGCCCGGGGTCCGGATCCGGGGCGCCCCGTTTGTCGGGCCTCCGGTCCATTGGTCCCGGTCCGTCAGCACGCGGCGCAGGACGGTGGGACGGTCGGTGATGATCCCGTGCACGCCCAGATCCAGCAGCCGCGCCATTTCATCGGGGGCGTCAACGGTCCACACATGCACCTGCATCCCCGCACGCCGCGCCGCGCGCAACAGCCCGCGCGTGACCACCGGCACGCCGCGGAACCGCACCGGCACCTGAATCGCCGCACATCCCGGCATCGCGACCGGCAGGCCACAGCCCGCCAGCCACACCCGCGCCACGCCCAGATGCGCGGGCGACCACGCCAGATCCGGACCCAGCGCCGCGCGCAGGCGGGCCGTCCGCGCGGGCGAGAACGCCCCCACGCAGACCCGCCCGACCGCCCCGGCCGAGCGGATCGCCGCCGCCATCGCCGGCACCGCATCGTCGGACTTCGCCTCCAGCACGAAGCGCATGTCCGCAAGATCCGCCAGCACGGCATCCAGGCGCGGGATCGCCGCGCCGCCCCGCGTGCGCACCTCCGACAGCGCGGCCCAGGTCAGATCGGCCACCGCCTCGGGGCGGCCGCACATCCGCGCCAGGGTGGCATCATGGTGCAGCACCGCCACCCCGTCACGGGTGACGCGCACGTCCGTCTCGATGAAGCGATAGCCGAGGGCCGCGGCATGGGCAAAGGCCTCGGTGGTGTTCTCCTCCGCCTCCAGCGCGCCGCCCCGATGTGCGATCGCCAGTGGCAACGGATGGGCGAGGGCAGGAAAACACGCGGCCATGGCAACCAGCCTGCCGCAGCCCGGCCGCAAAGTCGAGCGCCCGCCCCGGCTGTCCGGGGCGGGCGCAACGATGTCCGGCGGGCCGCATCACGGCCCGGCGATCACTCCTGGCCGTCGGTCACCTCGGGGGCGGGATCGGCCATCGCGGCCTCGGGGGCGGCCAGCGCGGCCTCCGCCTCGGCGCGGCGTGCGGCGATGACCTTCTGGTCACGCTCGGCCGCGATCTTCTTGACGCGGGTGATCGCGCCACCGGTCCCGGCCGGGATCAGCCGGCCGACGATGACGTTCTCCTTCAGCCCGACAAGCTTGTCACGCTTGCCCTGGACCGAAGCCTCGGTCAGCACGCGCGTCGTCTCCTGGAACGACGCGGCCGAGATGAAGCTGCGGGTCTGCAGCGACGCCTTGGTGATGCCCAGCAGGATCGGCTCGCCGCGCGCGGGCTTGCGGCCGTCGGCGACGGCCTTCTGGTTCATCTCGTCGTACTCGGCCTTGTCGACGTGCTCACCCTTGAGCAGCGTGGTCTCACCCGAATCCAGGATCTCCCACTTCTGCAGCATCTGGCGGACGATCACCTCGATGTGCTTGTCGTTGATCTTCACGCCCTGCAGGCGATAGACGTCCTGCACCTCGTCGATCAGATAGTTCGCAAGCGCCTCGATCCCCATGATCCGCAGGATGTCATGCGGGGCGGGGTTGCCATCCATGATGTAGTCGCCGCGCTGGATGAAGTCGCCTTCCTGCACGGGGATGTGCTTGCCCTTGGGCACGAGGTACTCGGCCGGTTGCAGGCTGTCGTCGGCGGGCTCGATGGTGATGCGGCGCTTGTTCTTGTAGTCCTTGCCGAAGCGCACGGTGCCGTCGATCTCGGCGATGATGGCGTGGTCCTTGGGACGCCGGGCCTCGAACAGCTCGGCCACCCGCGGCAGACCCCCGGTGATGTCCTTGGTGCGCGCGCCTTCGCGCGGGATCCGCGCGACCACATCGCCGGGCCGGACGTCGGCGCCGTCCTCGATGGACAGGATCGCGTCCACCGACATCGGATAGGTGATCGGGTTGCCCAGATCGTTGCGCACCGGCTCTCCGGTCTCGGGGTCCATGATGATGATCTCGGGCTTGAGATCGGACGCCCGCGGCACCGACCGCCAGTCCGACACGATCCGCTGGGTCATGCCGGTGGTGTCGTCGGTCTCCTCGCGCACCGACAGGCCGGAGATCAGGTCGACGTGACGCGCCACGCCGCCCTTTTCCGCGATGATCGGCAGGGTGTAGGGGTCCCAGGCGAACAGCCGCGTGCCCTTCTCGATCTCCTCGCCGTCGCGCACGAAGATGCGCGTGCCATAGGTCAGCTTGTGGCTGGTGCGCTCCACGCCGTTGGCGTCGATGACCGCCAGGTGCATGTTGCGGCCCAGCACGATCTGTTCGCCGGCGGCGTTCTCGATCAGGTTGGCGTTGCGCAGCTCCACCCGGCCGGGGAAGCTCGATTCCATCGACGAGGTCGAGCCACCCTGCGCGATGCCGCCGATGTGGAAGGTCCGCATCGTCAGCTGGGTGCCGGGTTCACCGATGGACTGGGCGGCGATGATGCCCACGGCCTCGCCCACGTTGACCATGGTGCCGCGGGCAAGGTCGCGCCCGTAGCACATGGCGCACACGCCTTCTTCCGCCTCGCAGGTCAGCGGCGAGCGGATGCGTACGGCGGCGATCCCCTCGGCCTCGACCTCCTCGGCGGTGCGCTCGTCGATCAGCTCGTTGCGGCGCACCAGCACCTCGTCGGTGCCCGGACGGATCACGTCCTCGGCGGCGACGCGGCCCAGGATCCGTTCGGCCAGGTTGGAGACGATCTCGCCGTCGTTCACCGCCGCCTCGGCGGTGATGTAGCGCTCGGTGCCGCAATCGCGCGAGCGCACGATGCAGTCCTGCGACACGTCCACCAGACGCCGCGTCAGATAGCCCGAGTTCGCCGTCTTCAGCGCCGTATCCGCCAGACCCTTGCGCGCGCCGTGGGTGGAGTTGAAGTACTCCAGCACCGTCAGGCCTTCCTTGAAGTTCGAGATGATCGGCGTCTCGATGATCTCGCCCGAGGGCTTGGCCATCAGCCCGCGCATGCCGCCCAGCTGCTTCATCTGGGCCGGGCTGCCGCGCGCGCCCGAGTGCGACATCATGTAGACCGAGTTCGGCTCCATCTCGGCGCCGTTCTCGTCGTGCCGCACGGCCGAGATCTCGCCCAGCATCTCGGCCGCCACCGCGTCCGAGCACTTCGACCAGGCATCCACGACCTTGTTGTACTTCTCGCCCTGGGTGATCAGGCCGTCGAGGTACTGCTGCTCGAACTCCTTCACGAAGTCCCGGGTTTCGTTGACGATGCCCCACTTGGTGTCGGGGATCAGCATGTCGTCCTTGCCGAAGCTGATGCCGGCGCGGAACGCCTCGCGGAAGCCCAGACCCATGATCTGGTCACAAAAGATCACCGACTCCTTCTGCCCGCAGAAGCGGTAGACGGTGTCGATGACGTTCTGCACGTCCTTCTTGCGCAGCAGTCGGTTGACCAGTTCGAACGGCGCCTTGGCGTTGAGGGGCAGCATGGCGCCCAGACGCACGCGGCCCGGCGTGGTCTCGTGGCGCGTCCAGACCTCGGCGCCGTGTTCGTCGATCTGCTTGATGCGCGCGGTGATCCTGGCGTGCAGGTGCACGTCGCCGTTGGCCAGCGCGTGCTCGACCTCCTCGGGGTCGGCGAACAGCATGCCTTCGCCCTTCATCCCCGCCCGCATCATCGAGGTGTAGTAGAGCCCCAGCACCATGTCCTGGCTGGGCACGATGATGGGCGCGCCGTTGGCGGGCGACAGCACGTTGTTCGTGCTCATCATCAGCACGCGCGCTTCCAGCTGCGCCTCCAGGCTCAGGGGCACGTGCACGGCCATCTGGTCGCCGTCGAAGTCCGCGTTGAAGGCCGAACATACCAGCGGGTGAAGCTGGATCGCCTTGCCCTCGATCAGCACCGGCTCGAACGCCTGAATGCCCAGACGGTGGAGCGTGGGCGCGCGGTTCAGCAACACCGGGTGTTCGCGGATAACCTCATCCAGGATGTCCCAGACCTCCGGGCGCTCCTTTTCCACCAGCTTCTTGGCCTGCTTGACGGTGGAGGACAGACCCTTGGCCTCGAGCCGCGAATAGATGAACGGCTTGAACAGCTCCAGCGCCATGCGCTTGGGCAGGCCGCACTGGTGCAGCTTCAGCTCCGGCCCCGTCACGATGACCGACCGGCCCGAGAAGTCCACGCGCTTGCCCAGCAGGTTCTGGCGGAACCGGCCCTGCTTGCCCTTGAGCATGTCGCTGAGGGATTTCAGCGGGCGCTTGTTGGTGCCGGTGATGACCCGGCCGCGGCGGCCGTTGTCGAACAGCGCGTCGACGGCCTCCTGCAGCATGCGCTTCTCGTTGCGCACGATGATGTCGGGCGCGCGCAGCTCGATCAGCCGCTTGAGGCGGTTGTTGCGGTTGATGACCCGGCGATAGAGGTCGTTGAGGTCCGAGGTCGCGAACCGGCCACCGTCCAGCGGCACCAGCGGGCGCAGCTCCGGCGGGATCACCGGCAGCACCGTCAGCACCATCCACTCCGGACGGTTGCCGGATTCCAGGAAGGACTCCACGACCTTCAGCCGCTTGATGATCTTCTTGGGCTTCAGCTCGCCGGTGGCCTCCTTCAGCTCCTCGCGGAGCTGGTCGGCGGTGGCCTCCAGGTCGATGGCGGCCAGCATCTCGCGGATGGCCTCGGCGCCGATGTTGGCGGTGAAGGCGTCCGCGCCGAACTGGTCCTGCGCGTCGAGGAATTCCTCCTCGCCCAGCAGCTGGCCATAGCTGAGGTCGGTCAGGCCCGGCTCGATCACGACGTAGTTCTCGAAGTACAGAACCCGCTCCAGATCGCGCAGGGTCATGTCCAGCATCAGGCCGATGCGCGAGGGCAGCGACTTCAGGAACCAGATATGCGCCACGGGCGAGGCCAGCTCGATGTGGCCCATGCGCTCGCGTCGGACCTTCTGGAGGGTGACCTCCACGCCGCATTTCTCGCACACGACGCCGCGGTACTTCATGCGCTTGTACTTGCCGCACAGGCACTCGTAGTCCTTGATCGGACCGAAGATGCGCGCACAGAACAGCCCGTCACGCTCGGGCTTGAACGTGCGGTAGTTGATCGTCTCGGGCTTCTTGATCTCGCCAAAGGACCAGCTGAGGATCCGCTCGGGGCTCGCCAGCGAGATCTTGATCTCGTCGAACTGCTTGGCGGGCGTCAGCGGGTTGAACGGGTTGGTGGTGAGTTCCTGGTTCATCGGGGCATCCTTGCGATCGGAGGGGCAGGGCAGGGGCCGGGCGCGCACGCCCGGCCGGGGGAGAGGGTCACTCCTCCTCCGAATCCAGCAGTTCCATGTTGAGGCCCAGGCCACGGACCTCCTTGACGAGCACGTTGAAGCTTTCGGGCACGCCGGCCTCGTAGTTGTCCTCGCCCTTGACGATGGACTCGTAGACCTTGGTGCGGCCCGCCACGTCGTCGGACTTCACCGTCAGCATCTCCTGCAGGGTGTAGGCGGCGCCGTAGGCTTCCAGCGCCCAGACCTCCATCTCGCCCAGTCGCTGGCCGCCGAACTGCGCCTTGCCGCCCAGCGGCTGCTGGGTCACCAGGCTGTAGGGCCCGGTGGAACGCGCGTGCAGCTTGTCGTCGACCAGGTGGTGCAGCTTGAGCATGTACTTGATGCCCACCGTCACCTTGCGCGCGAACGCCTCGCCCGTGCGCCCGTCAAAGGCGGTGGACTGGCCCGACTGGTCGAAGCCCGCCCGCACCAGCGCGTCGTTCACGTCGGCCTCCTTGGCGCCGTCGAAGACCGGTGTGGCGATGGGCACGCCATCGCGCACGGTGCCGGCGGATTCGAGGAACGCCTCGTCGTCCATGGCGCCAAATGCCTGGTCATAGACCTCGTCGCCGTAGGCGATGCGCATGGCCTCCTGCACCGGGGCCATGTCGCCGGTGCGCCGGTACGCCTGCAGCGCCTCGTCGATCTGCACGCCCAGACCGCGCGCGGCCCAGCCCATGTGCGTCTCCAGGATCTGGCCCACGTTCATGCGCGACGGCACGCCGAGCGGGTTGAGGACCATGTCCACCGTGGTGCCATCCGCGAGGAACGGCATGTCCTCCATCGGCACGACCTTGGAGATGACGCCCTTGTTGCCGTGGCGCCCGGCCATCTTGTCACCGGCCTGAAGCTTGCGCTTCACCGCGACGAAGACCTTGACCATCTTCATCACGCCCGGCGGCAGGTCGTCGCCGCGCCGGACCTTCTCGACCTTGTCCTCGAAGCGGTGGTCGAGCTGGCGCTTCTGCGCGTCGTACTGCGCCTGCAGCGCCTCCACGGCCTGCGCGTCGGCTTCCTCGGACAGCGCGAGCTGCCACCACTGGCCGCGCGACAGCCCGTCGAGCAGCTCCTCGGTGACGGTGGCGCCGGACTTGACGCCCTTGGGACCCTTCACCACCACCTTGCCGAGCACGAGATCGCGCAGGCGGCCGTAGATGTTGCGTTCCAGGATCTCCAGCTCGTCGTCGCGGTCGCGGGTCAGGCCGGCCACTTCCTCGCGCTCGATCTGCAGCGCGCGCTCGTCCTTCTCCACGCCGTGGCGGTTGAAGACGCGCACCTCCACGATGGTGCCATAGGCCCCCGGCGGCAGCCGCAGCGAGGTGTCGCGCACGTCCGACGCCTTCTCGCCGAAGATGGCGCGCAGCAGCTTCTCCTCCGGCGTCATCGGGCTTTCGCCCTTGGGGGTGATCTTGCCCACCAGGATGTCGCCCGGCTGCACCTCGGCGCCGACATACACGATGCCCGCCTCGTCGAGGTTGCGCAGCGCTTCCTCGCCCACGTTGGGAATGTCGCGGGTGATCTCCTCCGGCCCGAGCTTGGTGTCGCGGGCAGCGACCTCGTACTCGTCGATATGGATGGAGGTGAAGACGTCATCCCGAAGGATACGCTCCGAGATCAGGATCGAGTCCTCGAAGTTGTAGCCATTCCACGGCATGAAGGCGACGGTGATGTTGCGCCCCAGCGCCAGCTCGCCCATGTCGGTGGACGGGCCGTCCGCGATGACCTCTCCGCGGCCCACGGCATCGCCCACCTTCACCAGCGGGCGCTGGTTGATGCACGACGACTGGTTGGAGCGCTTGAACTTGCGCAGCCGGTAGATGTCGACGCCCGGCTCGCCCGGCTCCAGGCTCTCGGTGGCGCGCACGACGATCCGGGTGGCGTCCACCTGGTCGATGATGCCCGCGCGCCGCGCCATGATGGCGGCACCCGAGTCACGCGCGACCACGCCCTCCATCCCGGTGCCGACGAACGGCGCCTCGGCCTTGACCAGCGGCACTGCCTGGCGCTGCATGTTGGAGCCCATCAGCGCGCGGTTGGCGTCGTCGTTCTCCAGGAACGGGATCAGGGCCGCGGCGACCGACACAAGCTGCTTGGGCGACACGTCGATCAGGTCGACGTTCTCGCGCGGGTTCAGCATGAACTCGCCGCCCGTGCGGGTGGAGACCAGATCGTTGACGAAGCGGCCGTCGTCGTCCAGCGCCGCGTTGGCCTGGGCGATGGTGTGGCGCATTTCCTCGGTGGCGGAGATGTAGACGACCTCGTCGGTCACCTGCGCGTCGCGCACCCGGCGGTAGGGGGTCTCGATGAAGCCGTACTTGTTCACCCGTGCGAACGTCGCGAGGCTGTTGATCAGGCCGATGTTCTGGCCTTCCGGCGTCTCGATCGGGCACATCCGGCCGTAATGGGTGGGGTGGACGTCGCGGACCTCGAAGCCCGCGCGTTCCCGCGTCAGGCCGCCCGGCCCGAGCGCCGAGAGGCGGCGCTTGTGCGTCACCTCCGACAGCGGGTTGGTCTGGTCCATGAACTGGCTGAGCTGGCTGGAGCCGAAGAACTCCCGCACCGCGCCTGCCGCCGGCTTGGCGTTGATCAGCTCCTGTGGCATGGTGTTGTCGATCTCGACGGACGACATCCGCTCCTTGATCGCACGCTCCATGCGCAAAAGGCCCAGCCGGTACTGGTTCTCCATCAGCTCACCGACCGAGCGCACCCGGCGGTTGCCGAGGTGGTCGATGTCGTCGATCTCGCCGCGCCCGTCGCGCAGCTCCACCAGCGCCTTGATGCAGGAAATGATGTCCTCGTGGCGCAGCGTGCGCTGGGTGTCCGGCGCGTCGAGCGCGAGGCGCATGTTCATCTTGACCCGGCCCACGGCCGACAGGTCATAGCGCTCGGAGTCGAAGAACAGCTGGTTGAACAGCGCGGACGCCGTGTCATAGGTGGGCGGCTCGCCCGGGCGCATGACGCGGTAGATCTCGGTCAGCGCCTGCTCGCGGGTGAACGACTTGTCCGCGGCCATGGTGTTGCGGATGTACGGGCCGACGTTGACGTTGTCAATGTCGAGCACCGGGATCTCGGTCACGCCCTGGTCCAGCAGCTCCTTGAGGGTGCCGCCCTTGACCTCGCCGTCGCGGTCCAGCTCCCAGGTCAGCTCGTCGCCGGCCTCGGCCCAGATCGCGCCGGTCTCCTCGTTGATGATGTCGCGCGCGGCGAAGCGGCCGATGATGTGCTCGAACGGGACCAGCAGGTCGGTGACGGTGCCCTCGTCGATCCAGCGCTTGACCATGCGCGGCGTGGCCTTCTCACCGGCCTTGAGGATCACCTCGCCGGTGGCGGCGTCCACCAGATCCATGGTCGGGCGCGTGCCGCGCACCCGCTCGGGAAAGAACTTCGTGACCCAGCCCTTGCCCTTTTCCAGCCGGAACGGGACGGTGTCGTAATACGCCGCCATGATCTGGTCCTGGTCCATGCCGAGGGCATAGAGCAGCGTGGTCACCGGCAGCTTGCGGCGGCGGTCGATGCGCGCGAACACCAGGTCCTTGGCGTCGAATTCGAAATCCAGCCACGACCCGCGGTAGGGGATGATCCGGCAGGTGAACAGCAGCTTGCCCGAGCTGTGCGTCTTGCCCTTGTCATGGTCGAAGAACACGCCGGGCGAGCGGTGCATCTGGCTGACCACCACCCGCTCGGTGCCGTTGACGACAAAGGTGCCGTTGCCCGTCATCAGGGGCATGTCGCCCATGTAGACATCCTGCTCCTTGATGTCCTTCACGCTGCGCGCGCCGGTGTCCTCGTCCACATCGAACACGATCAGCCGCAGCGTCACCTTCAGGGGTGCTGCATAGGTCATGTCGCGGTTCTGGCACTCGTCGACGTCGTACTTCGGCTTCTCCAGCTCGTACTTGACGAACTCCAGCACGGCGGTGTCGTTGAAGTCCTTGATCGGAAAGACCGACTGGAACACGCCCATCAGCCCTTCGCCATCCAGCGGCGCCTCGCCATCGCCCGAGCGCAGGAACAGATCGTACGAGGACTTCTGAACCTCGATGAGGTTCGGCATCTCCAGAACCTCACGGATGTTGCCGTACTGCCTGCGGATGCGCTTCTGGCCTACGAATGCCTGCGTCATGTGCGGTGCCACCTTTTGCTGTCGTCGCAGGCGACCGGGCCGTCGGGCCACGGCCGGTCGCCGCTTGCGATCACGGGGTTTGGGGGGCTCCATACCTGCCGACCGTCCCACCGGTCGGCTCCCGAGCCCGACGCCTGCCCCGGGGCGAGGCTCGATCCCGCGAGCCCCGGCCAGAAACAGGCCGCTTCAAACGTCGAATGCCGGGCCCGGGAAACCCCGGGCCCAGCGATGTTCATGCCATGGGCGCCGCGGCGCCGCGGCTCACTTCAGCTCGACCTTGGCGCCGGCTTCCTCGAGCTTCTTCTTGATCTCTTCGGCTTCGGCTTTCGGAGCCTGCTCCTTGACCTTGCCGCCGGCTTCCACCAGCTCCTTGGCCTCTTTCAGGCCCAGGCCGGTGATCGCGCGGACTTCTTTGATCACGTTGATCTTCTTGTCGCCGGCGTCGGTCAGGACGACGTCGAACTCGGTCTGCTCCTCGGCGGGGGCGGCGGCGTCACCGGCGGGGCCGGCCATCATGACCGCGCCACCGGCGGCGGGCTCGATGCCGTACTCGTCCTTGAGGATCTGCTTGAGCTCCTGCGCCTGCAGCAGCGTCAGGTTCACGATTTCTTCGGCAAGTTTCTTCAGGTCAGCCATGTTCGGGATTCCGTTCTGTCAGTTGGGTCCGGCGCGGTGCCACATGCACTCCGCGCCCATGCTCGCGCTCAGGCGGCCGCCTTTTCCTCGATGGTGGAAAGGATGCCCGCGATGTTGGAAGCAGGTGCGCCAATGGCCCCGGCGATGTTGGACGCCGGTGCGCCGATGCAGGCCGCGATCGAGGCAATGAGCTCCTCGCGCGACGGCAGCTTCGACACCGCCTCGACGCCGGCGGCGTCAAGGTTCTGCCCACCCATCGAGCCACCCAGAATCGCGAACTTGTCGTTCTTCTTGGCGAACTCGACCGAGACCTTCGCCGCGGCGACAGGATCCTCGGAATAGGCGAGCACGGTCATGCCCGTCAGGTAAGTCCCGATGCTCTCGCAGGGCTTTCCGTCCAGGGCGATCTTGGCGAGCCTGTTCTTGGCAACGCGTACGGCCCCACCCGCTTCACGCATCTGCGCGCGCAGGGCCTGCATCTCGGCAACCGTGAGGCCTTCGTAGCGGGCTACGACGACCACGCCAGAGCTCTCGAAGATCTGGCCGAGTTCCTCGACCACTTTCTCTTTCTGGGCTCTATCCACGTGTTACTCCAAGTTTGGGGGTCTCCCCCCGGCTCTCGTGCTGCCCCGGATCGCTCCGGGGCGTCGGGTCCGTGACCGGGTCCCGAAGCCAACATCGCCATGGAGCATGCGCCCCGCGGCAGATCCGACCCGTTCCCCATCTCGGGCAGGGAATTAAGCCCCACCGGGGCACCCGCCGTCTCGGACAGGACGAGGGGACAGGCCCCCCGCCATCCCCACGCCACCGGCGCGGGGAATTCTTGTGCCTCAGCGGCCGGTGGCGGACGCCAGATCGACGCTGACCCCGGGCCCCATGGTGGAGCTGATCGAGACCTTGCGCAGATAGGTGCCCTTGGCCCCCGTCGGCTTGGCCTTCGACACCGCATCGACAAAGGCGCGGATGTTCTCGGCCAGCTGGGCCGGGTCGAACGACGCCTTGCCGACACCGCCATGGATGATCCCGGCTTTTTCCACGCGGAACTGCACCTCGCCGCCCTTGGCGTTCTTGACGGCCGTGGCCACGTCCATCGTCACCGTGCCCACCTTGGGGTTGGGCATCAGGTTGCGCGGGCCGAGGATCTTGCCCAGCCGCCCCACGATGGGCATCATGTCCGGCGTGGCGATGCAGCGATCGAACTCGATCGTGCCGCCCTGGATCGTCTCCATCAGGTCCTCGGCGCCCACGATGTCGGCGCCGGCCGCGGTGGCCTCGTCGGCCTTGGGGCCGCGGGCGAACACCGCCACGCGGACCGTCTTGCCGGTGCCGTTGGGCAGGGTGACGACGCCGCGCACCATCTGGTCGGCGTGGCGCGGATCGACCCCGAGGTTCATCGCGACCTCGATCGTCTCGTCGAACTTGGCGGAGGCGTTGGACTTGATCAGCGCGACCGCGTCCTCGACGGACAGCTCGACCTTGTCAGCCACGGCGCCGCGGGCGGCACGGATGCGTTTGCCTTGCTTTGCCATGACTTATCCCTTCACCTCGATGCCCATCGACCGTGCCGAGCCGAGGATGATCTGCATCGCGGCCTCCACGTCGGTGGTGTTCAGGTCGCGCATCTTCGCCAGGGCGATCTCGCGCACCTGCGCCACGGTCACGTGGCCGGCGGTGTCGCGCCCGGGCTTTTCCGAGCCCTTGGCCCGGTTGCGCTTGCCCACGGGCTTGAGGCCCGCCGCCTTCTTCAGCATGTAGGACGCCGGAGACGTCTTGATCTCCATGGTGAAGGACTTGTCCTGGTAATACGTGATGATCACCGGGGTCGGCGCGCCCGGCTCCATCTCGGCGGTGCGGGCGTTGAAGTCCTTGCAGAACTGCATGATGTTGATGCCGCGCTGACCCAGCGCGGGACCCACGGGCGGCGAGGGGTTGGCTTGCCCCGCCTTCACCTGCAGCTTGAGCTGCCCGATCACTTTCTTGGCCATCTGGCCGTCTCCTTGTCCTGACCCGGGCCGAACGCGTCCGTCCCGGTGGCGTCTGGCGTGGTCCGGACCGAGGGGCGCGCCCCTGCATCCTCCCACGTGCGAACCGGCCCGTTCGGACCGATGAGGTCACGGGGGCTACAGCCTGTGCCCGCCCGCGTCAAGGGCCGTCGGTGCCATTGCCCCGCTGATAATGCGCAGCCCAGCTGGCGGCCACCGCATCCCAGCCGAAGGAGGCCGCCGCGTGGGCGCGCGCGGCGTGACCGACGCGCGTGGCATGTTCGGGGTCCCCCGCAAGCCGGTTCATCGCGGCCGCAAGCCCCGCGACCACCGCATCCTCGCCGTCGGGTTCGAGAAAGATCGCGCTGCTGTCATCGGCCAGAAGCATCGGTCCGCCCCACCGGACGGCGATCACCGGAAGGCCCAGCATCATCGCCTCCTGCATCACCATGCCGTTGGCCTCGGCGAGCGTCGGAAAGACGAAGCCGCGATAGGCCCGCAACTTCGGCAGATCCTCGTGGGGCAGCCAGCCCGGAAAGGAGACGCGCTCCGAGATGCCCAGCGCCTGCGCAAGCGCGGCATAGTCCCGTCGCTCCGGCCCGTCGCCAAAGATCGTGATGCGGATGTCCGGGTCTGAGGCGGCGATGGCCCGGAGCGTCAGGTCATACGCCTTGTACCGATCAAAGCGCCCGAGCGTGACGAACTCCGGGTTTCGGCCGGTGTGGCTGGCGGGCGGCAGGGCCGCCAGGTCGGCCGGCACGCCTGCATCGATGACATCGACCATGCGCGCCTCGGCCACACCCGCCAGCCGCAGCGCGTCGCGCGTGCGTGAGCCACCGGAGACAAGGAGCGTCTCGGCCGAGCGCTTGTCGCCGAAGACCGTGCCGTATACCCGCTGGGTGACGGGATAAACCGCCTGCTGAAACCGGCGCTTGCGTCCGGCGCGGCCACGGAATCCGGGGGGATAGTCGATGTTGCCGTTGAGCGGCCCCATCACCACGCGATACCCCCGGGGTGGGAAGCGAAGCGTGATCGGCGATATCGGGCAGATGTAGTGCAGGATCGTCCTGCCCGGATCGAACTGCCGGGACAGCCAGGCTGCGCGGCGGTGGAAATACACGCTCAGCAGCGGACGCAGCACGCGGCTGCGCCACAGGGCGGTCTGCACGGGGGTCTCGTCGATCCACAGGATGCGGTCCGGCGGCAGGCGCCCGGACAGCTCGCGCCGATTGCGTCCATGGGTGATCAGCACCGCATCATGGCCGGTATCGAGGAGCCAGCGGAAATACTGAAACGCCTTCAGCGCCTCGCCGCCCATCCGGGTGCCGACGTTTGGCGCTATCAGGACGATCTTCTCCGCAACCTGCGCCGTCATGGCGGGCGTCTCCGGATGTGGGGTCAGCTCCCCTTGGTGACCTGGGTGAACTCCAGCTCCACCGGGGTGGCGCGGCCGAAGATCGACACCATGACCTTGAGGCGCGCGGCATCCTCGTCGACGTCCTCCACCAGGCCCGTGAAGCCCTCGAAGGGCCCGTCGGTGACCTTGACCTGCTCGCCGACCTCGAAGCGGATCAGGGTGCGCGGCGCGGCCTCGCCTTCCTGAACGCGGTTAAGGATCTGGTTCACCTCCTCGTCGCGCATGGGCATGGGCTTGCCCTGCGGCCCGAGGAACCCGGTGACGCGGTTGATCGAGTTGATCAGGTGATAGCCACGGTTCGTCATCTCCATGCGCACCAGCACATAGCCGGGCATGAAGCGCCGTTCGCTCGTGACCTTCTTGCCGCGGCGGACCTCGATCACCTCCTCGGTGGGGACGAGGACCTCCTCGATCTCGTCCTCGAGGCCGTTGTCGGCCACGGACTGGCGAATCTGCTCGGCGATCTTCTTTTCGAAGTTCGAGAGCACGCTCACGGAGTACCAGCGTTTCGCCATGCCGACCGTCATCCTCTTGCCTGTGCGACCCTGTCCCCCGGCCAAGCGCCCTCTGACGCCGGGGCGTCGCAGGTCACGGGATGTCGGGGAACACCCGCTCGATACACGCACGGGGCGTGCCGCGCAAGGCCCGCGGTGGGGCGGTCCGTACCCTCAGGGCACGAGGCCGGGGCCGAACCCCTCAGCCCACGAGGCCGAGGCCGAACGCCAGCCCGCTGCGGATCACCCAGTCCACGAAAAAGAAGAACACGGCCGTCAGCGCGGCCATGATGAACACCATCACGGTGGTCAGCAGCACCTCGCGCCGCGACGGCCAGACGACCTTGCCGCTCTCGGCGCGCACCTGCTGGAGAAACTGGAAAGGGTTGGTCATGCTGCTTCGGTCCCGCTGGTGATCGCCCGCGGCGTATCTGCGCCGTTGCCCAGCAGATACGCGGGACGGCGCGGGGTTTCAACCCGCGCCCGGCCCCGACGGACGATGACCACGGGTGGCGGGCGCGATTGACGGGGCGGCGGCGGGCTGGCACATGCTGTGCCGCAGGCAACTTCGACGGGATCCCGCCATGACCTACACGTACGACCCCCAGAACGTGTTCGCACGCATCCTGCGCGGAGAGATCCCCTGCACCAAGGTCATGGAGACCCCGCACAGCCTCGCGTTTCGCGACATCGCTCCGCAGGCGCCCGAGCATGTGCTGGTGATCCCCAAGGGCGCCTACGTCACGTTCGACCACTTCGCGGCGCAGGCCAGCGACGCGGAGATCGTGGACTTCAACCGCCTGATCGCGCAGCTGTGCGGGCTGCTTGGGGTGGCGGCGCCGGACAAGGGCTATCGGCTTGTCTCGAACGCCGGGCGCGACGGTGTGCAGGACGTGCCGCACCTGCATGTGCACATCCTTGCCGGCAAACCGCTGGGGCGGATGCTGCCCGGCGCCAAGGAAACCCCCTGAGGGGCGCGGCTCCGGCGATCCCTCCGTCAGAGCAGGCGCGGCGCAGACCGCCCCGCGGGCATGCTGGGGGTAATGCGGCGCTTCAAGTTCCGCCCTCAAGTCCTTGCGATCGAACTGTAAAACGCGCCTGATGCCTGCCGCGGGGCAGGGCGGTGGCGCCGGTCCGATCCGTGCGCCCTGTCGGGTCCGTGGGGCGGTGCGGGATGACCGGGGATTGTCGGGAACCCTCGCGGCGGCATAGGGAAGGGACCTCGGGATTGGGTGCGGAGGGATCGCGATGGCTCTGCCGACGGGAATGCAGCTGAAATACTGGGGCATCGCGGGGGGCGGCTTCCTTGTCGCGCTCTGGCTTCTGGGCGATGTGATCGCGCCGTTTCTGGCGGGCGCGGCGGTGGCCTATTTCCTCAACCCGCTGGTCGAGCGGCTGGAGGCGCGCGGGTTGTCGCGGATGATGGCAACGGTGCTGATTACCCTTGTGGTGATGGCGGCGGTGGCGGTGGCGCTGCTGGGGGTGGTCCCTGGCCTGATCGCGCAGGCCGTGGCCCTGTTCGAGGCCGCGCCCGATGGGTTGCAGGCGGTTCACCGCTTCCTCGAGGTCCGCTTTCCCGACGCCCTCGATGCCGACAGCGCGGTGCGCCGGGGCCTTGCGGGCATGGGCGAGGCGGTGCAGTCGCGCGGCATGGCGCTGGTGGAGGGGGCGCTCAGCTCGGCGCGCGGGCTGCTGGGGGTGCTGGTGTTCGTCGTCATCACACCGGTGGTGGCGTTCTACCTGCTGATGGACTGGCCGCGGCTGGTGGCGCGGATCGATGACCTGCTGCCGCGTGACCACGCGCCGGTGATCCGGCGGCTGGCCCACGACATCGACCGGGCGGTCGCGGGATTCGTGCGCGGGCAACTTTCGGTGTGTCTGATCCTTGCGGTGTTCTATGCCACCGCGCTGGTGCTCGTGGGGTTGCAGTTCGGGCTTGTGGTGGGGGTAGTGACGGGGCTGATCTCGTTCATCCCCTGGATCGGGGCGATCATCGGCGGCATCCTGTCGATCGGGCTGGCGCTGCATCAGTTCTGGGGCGCACCGGGGATGATCGCGCTGGTGGCCGGGATCTTCGTCCTGGGCCAGTTCCTGGAGGGCAACGTGCTGGTGCCGCGCATGGTGGGCCGCTCGGTCGGGCTGCACCCGGTGTGGCTGCTGCTGGCGCTGTCGGCGTTCGGCTCGCTGTTCGGGTTCGCGGGCATGCTGGTGGCGGTGCCGGTGGCGGCGGCGCTGGGGGTGGTGGTGCGGTTCTTCACCCAGCAATACCACGACAGCGTGCTCTATCGCGGGTCGGGCGGGCGGTAATGCGCCAGCTCGCCTTCGACCTGCCTGCGCCACCGTCGCTGCGGCGCGATGATTTCTTCGTCGCGCCCTCCAACGCGCTGGCGCTGCGCACGGTGGAGGGGTGGGCCGACTGGCCCGGCGGCAAGCTGGCGCTGGCGGGCCCGGCGGGCAGCGGCAAGACGCACCTTGCCCATATCTGGGCGGCCCAGGCGGGCGCGGTGCTGCTGCCGGGCGCGGCGCTGGCGGGGGCCGACATCGGGCGGCTGGCGGCCCGCGCCCGCGTGGCGGTGGAGGACGCCTCGGACGTGGCGGGCGACCCGGCGGCGGAGCGGGCGCTGTTTCACCTGCACAACCTGATCCTGGCCGAGGGCGGGCGGCTGATGCTGACCGATGCGGCCCCCCCCGCGCGCTGGCCGGTGGGGCTGCCGGACCTCGCCAGCCGCCTGGCAGCCACCCCCACCGCCGCGCTGGAGGCGCCGGACGACGCGCTGCTGTCGGCGGTGCTGGTGAAGCTGTTCGCCGACCGGCAGGTGGCGGTGCCCGCGGCGCTGATCCCCTGGATGGTCGCGCGGATGGAGCGCTCGCTGGCGGCCGCGCGTGATCTGGTGGCGCGCATCGACGCCCGCGCGCTGGCCGAAGGGCGCCCCGTCAGCCGACCGCTGGCCGCCGCCGTGCTGGACAGCCCCCCCGACCTCGGGCCATGATCGCGCCATGTCCAGCCCGGTCCAGACCCGCCCGTCCCCCGCCCGGCGCAGCCCGCGCCGCCGTCACACCCCTGTCACCTCGCCCGATCACAAGGCGGCCATGATCCAGTCCGATTTCCTGACCTCGGCCCCGCCCGCGCCCGTCGTGCCCGACGGCTTCGACATCACCGGCCCGGGGCGGTTCTTCAATCGTGAGCTTTCGTGGCTCGCCTTCAACTGGCGCGTGCTGGAGGAGGCGCGGAACCCCCGCGTGCCGCTGCTGGAGCGGCTGCGGTTCCTGTCGATCTCGGCCACCAACCTTGATGAATTCTACACCGTCCGGGTCGCGGGCCTGCGGGAACTGGCGCGCGCGGGCAACACCACGCCGGGCGCCGACGGGCTGTCGCCGGCGGAACAACTCGTCCTCATCAACGACAACGCGCGCCGCCTGATGGGTGAGCAGCAGTCCGTCTGGACCGCCCTGCGCGCCGAGATGGCGGGCGCGGGGCTGCATCTGCTGACCCGGCAGGACCTGACGCCGGAGGACCGCACGCATCTGCGCGCGCATTTCCTGTCGATGGTGTTCCCGGTGCTCTCGCCGCTGGCCATCGACCCGGCGCATCCGTTCCCCTTCATCCCCAACACCGGCTTCTGCCTCGCGCTGCAGCTGGAGGAGGTGGCGACGGGCCGGCCGCTCGATGCCCTTCTGCCGGTGCCGCAGCAGGTGGACCGCTTCATCGCACTGCCCGACACCGGCGACGGTGCGCGCTTCCTGCCGCTGGAGGAGCTGCTGCTTGCGCATCTCGACGCGCTGTTTCCCGGCTACACCATGCGCGGCAATTGCGCCTTTCGTGTGCTGCGCGACAGCGATCTGGAGCTGGAAGAAGAAGCCGAGGACCTCGTGCGCGAGTTCGAGGTCGCGCTGAAGCGCCGCCGCCGGGGCGAGGTGGTGCGGCTGAAGATCTCGGCCAAGGCGCCCGCCGCGCTGAAGGCGCTGGTGATGGAGGAGCTGGAGGTCACCCCCGACGAGGTCATCGACATCGAGGGGCTGATCGGCATGGCCGACCTGAAGGAGCTGGTGCTGGACACCCGCCGCGACCTTCTGTGGCCGTCCTTCACCCCCCGCGTACCCGAGCGCGTGCAGGACTTCGACGGCGACATGTTCGCGGCGATCCGGCAAAAGGACATGCTGCTGCACCACCCGTACGAGACGTTCGACATGGTGGTGCGCTTCCTCGATCAGGCCGCGCGCGACCCCGACGTGCTGGCGATCAAGCAGACGCTGTATCGCACCAGCCGCGACAGCCCCATCGTCGCCGCCCTGTGCGAGGCCGCCGAGAACGGCAAGTCCGTCACCGCGCTGGTGGAGCTGAAGGCCCGCTTCGACGAGGCCGCCAACATCCGCCAGTCGCGCAGGCTGGAGCGCTCGGGCGCGCATGTCGTCTACGGGTTTCTCAACTACAAGACCCACGCCAAGATCTCGGCCGTGGTGCGGCGCGAGGGTGGCAAGCTGGTCACCTACACCCACTTCGGCACCGGCAACTACCATCCCATCACCGCGCGCATCTACACCGACCTGTCGCTGTTCACCTGTGACGCGGCGCTGGGGCGGGATGCCACGCGGGTGTTCAACTACCTGTCGGGCTACGCCCGGCCGGAGCTTCTGGAAAACCTCGCCATCGCGCCGCTGGACATGAAATCCAGCCTGATCGACCGCATCGGGCTGGAGGCCGAGCACGCCCGGGCGGGCCGACCCGCGCAGATCTGGGCCAAGATGAACGCGCTGATCGAGCCCGACGTGATCGACGCCCTCTATGCCGCGTCCTGCGCGGGGGTGAAGATCGATCTGGTGATCCGGGGCATCTGCGGGCTGCGTCCCGGGGTGCTGGGGCTGTCCGAGAACATCCGGGTGAAATCCATCGTGGGCCGGTTTCTGGAGCATTCCCGCATCGTGTGCTTCGGCGACGGGCATGGCCTGCCGTCCGAGGGCGCGCGGGTGTTCATGTCCTCGGCCGACTGGATGGACCGCAACCTCAACCGCCGGGTGGAGACGCTGGTGGAGATCCTCAACCCCACGGTCAAGGCGCAGATCGTCAGCCAGGTGATGGCCGCGAACCTTGCGGATGTGGCACAAAGCTGGGTTCTGGGCCCCGACGGCGGATTCGCGCGCCGCCCGCCGGTCACCGGGGCGGATGGGTCCGTCGATGCGGGCTTCAACTGTCACCGCTTCTTCATGGAGAACCCCTCGTTGTCGGGCCGCGGCAAGGCCGGGGCGGGGGACGTGCCAAGGCTTGCGCATGGCGCCGACTGACGTCAGGGCAGGCGGGCAGCCCTCGGCAGGGGAGAGGACATGGACATGACCACGCGAGGCGCCCACGACACCGGCCCCGTGGCCGAGGCGTTCGCCGCCGATGCCGACGCACGGGCGCTCTCGCGGGTGGGGGTGATCGATGTCGGATCGAACTCGGTCCGGCTGGTGGTGTTCGACGGGGCGGCGCGTTCGCCCGCGTATTTCTTCAACGAAAAGGTCCTGTGCGGGCTGGGGCGCGGCATGGCGCAGACCGGCCGGCTGAACCCCGAAGGCAGCGTGCGCGCGCTGGCCGCGCTGCGGCGGTTCGCCCTGCTGGCCGAGGGCATGGGCCTGACGGCGCTGGAGGCGGTCGCGACCGCTGCCCTGCGCGAGGCCGAGGACGGCCCCGCGTTCACCGCGCAGGTGCGCGACGAGACCGGCCTGGACCTGCGCGTCATCGATGGCCGCGAGGAGGCGCGGCTGTCGGGGCAGGGGGTCCTGCTGGGCTGGCCCGGCGCCGAGGGGCTGGTCTGCGACATCGGCGGCTCGTCGATGGAACTGGCGGTGATCTCGGGCGGTGAGGTCGGCGCGCGCGTGACCTCGGCGCTGGGGCCGTTCCGCCTTCAGGGCATCGCCGGGGGCCAGAAAGGGGTGCGCAAGCATGTGCGCGCCATCCTCGACGGGCTGAAGGCCGAGGTCGGCGGCGGGCATCAGCGGCTCTACCTCGTCGGCGGCTCGTGGCGGGCGTTGGCGCGGCTGGACATGGAGCGGCGCGGCTATCCGCTGACGGTGCTGCACGAATACGCCATGACACCCAAGTCGATCCGCAAGACGGTGGACTGGGTGGCGCGCTCGGACCTCAAGGCGCTGAAGTCGCGCACCGGGATATCGGCCGAGCGGATCGCGCTGGTGCCGCTGGCGGGCGTGGTGCTGCGCGAAGTCCTCAAGGTGTTCCGGCCCAGGGCCGTGCACATCTCGGCCTATGGCCTGCGCGAGGGGCTGCTGTACGAGCAGATGCCCGCCGAAGTGCGCCAGCGCGACCCCCTGATCGAGGCCTGCCGCTTTGCCGAGGCCGCCGCGGCGCGCATGCCGGGTTTTGGCGCGCGGCTGTTCGATTTCGTGCGCCCGCTGTTCCATGGCGTGCCCCAGCAGCGCCTGCGGCTGATGCGCGCCGCGTGCCTGTTGCACGATGTCAGCTGGCGCGCGCATCCCGACTACCGCGCGGCGGCGTGCTTCGACAACGCCACGCGGGCGAACCTGGGGGGCCTTGACCACAAGGGGCGGGTATTTCTGGGGCTGGCGCTGATGCACCGCTATTCCAACGCGAAATCGGTGATGGCACGGATGGCGCCGTTGCAGGGCCTGCTGAGTGACGACGAGCGCGCCCAGGCCGAGGTGCTGGGCAAGGCGATGCGATTCGGCGCGATGTTCTCCATCGCCGGGCCGGAGACGGCGGGGCGGCTGAAGCACTATCCCAAGAAGGGCGTCCTGGAGCTGGTCCTGCAACCCAGCACCGAGGCGCTTCTGGGTGAGGTCGCTCAGGCGCGCTTTGCCGCGCTGGCCGGGGCGCTGAAGGCGCAGACGGTGGTGCGCGTGGGGCGCGGCACGACGCCCAGACGCGCCCCCGACGGGTCCCCCCCGACCGAACCGTGATCCCCGCGCGGCCGGTCCCGGCGTGGCGTTCGGGGTGCGGCGCGCCGAAACTGCGACCCGGAACGGGGCGCCCGGGGCGAGGCGATAGGCGGGGCGAGGGTTGCGGCGGTCAGTCCTCGGGCACGGGCAGGATGCGCACGCTCCCGCCCTTGGCCGACAGCGCGATCTCGCCGTTGCACAGCCGCAGCGCGTCGGCGCCGAACAGCGCGTTGCGCCAGCCCTTGAGCGAGGCGACATCGCGCCGCCCCGCCGCCAGCGCGTCCAGCTCGTCGGCCGAGGCGATCAGCTTCTGCGCGACGCCGGCCTCCTCGGCCTTGGCCTTCAGCAGCACCCGCAGCAGATCCGCCAGCGCGGGGTTCACGTTCAGCTGCGCGCGGTCCGGCTCGGGGCGCGGCAGCGCGTCGGCTGGCACCGCCATGGCCGCGCGCACGGCGGCCAGGATTCCTTCGGCGATGTCGCCGCGCCGCGCCTCGCGCAACAGCAGCCGCGCGCGGCCCAGCTCCTCCAGCGTGGTGGGGCGGGTGGAGGCCAGCTCCAGCAGCGCATCGTCCTTCATCACCCGGCTGCGGGGCACGTTGCGCCCCTGCGCGTACTCCTCGCGGAACCGCGCCAGCGCCTGCACGACGGCCAGGAACCGCGGCGAGGTGGTGCGCGTGCGGATGCGCCGCCAGGCGTCCTCGGGGTGGACGACATAGGTGGCGGGATCGGTGAGCACGCCCAGCTCCTCCTCGACCCAGTCCATGCGGCCGGTGTCGGTGATGCGCGCGGCCAGATCCTCGTAGATCACCCGCAGATGGGTGACATCGGCCAGCGCATAGGTCATCTGCGCCTCCGACAGCGGCCGGCGCGACCAGTCGGTGAACCGCGAGGTCTTGTCGAGGCTGGCGCGCGCGACCTTGCGCACCAGCGTCTCGTAGCCGACCTGCTCGCCGAAGCCGCAGACCATGGCGGCGATCTGCGTGTCGAACAGCGGCCGGGGCAGGGTGCGCCCCTCGATGTAGAAGATCTCCAGATCCTGACGCGCGGCGTGCAGCACCTTGACCGTGCTCTCGTCGCGCAAGAGCGCATAGAACGGCCCGAGGTCCATCTCCCCCGCGATGGGGTCGACCAGCACCGCCTCGCCGCCCTCGGGGCCGTCGGGGCCGGGAATGGCCATCTGCAACAGGCACAACTTGGCGTAATAGCTGCGCTCGCGCAGGAATTCCGTATCGATGGTGACATAGGGCGCCTGGGCCGCGCGGGCGCAGAAGGCGGCGAGGGCGTCGGTGGTGGTCACTGTCTGCATCGAGGGGGCGGTATCCTCAGGCGCACAAGGGTCGCCCCTGCATAGGACAGCCGCACGGGATTGA
The DNA here is from genome assembly GCF_016653255.1 of Rhodobaculum claviforme. Taxonomy (GTDB): domain Bacteria; phylum Pseudomonadota; class Alphaproteobacteria; order Rhodobacterales; family Rhodobacteraceae; genus Rhodobaculum; species Rhodobaculum claviforme. Next base: position 1,429 of record NZ_NHSD01000325.1, on the reverse strand, counting down.
AAAGCCGCCCCCCACCCGTGCGCGCGGCCGGGCGGGGGGGCGTGCGTCGTCAGCGGATGGCGTCGCGCAGCGCCGCGGCCAGGTCGGTCCGTTCCCAGCTGAAGCCGCCCTCGGCGTCCGGGGTGCGCCCGAAGTGGCCATAGGCCGCCGTGCGGGCATAGATCGGACGGTTCAGCCCCAGATGCGTGCGGATGCCGCCAGGCGTGAGGTCCATCACGCGCGGGATCGCGGCCTCGATCGCGGCCTCGTCGATCTGGCCGGTGCCGTGGGTGTCGACATAGATCGACAGCGGTCTGGCGACCCCGATGGCATAGCTGATCTGCAGCGTGCACTTGTGCGCCAGCCCCGCAGCCACGATGTTCTTGGCCAGGTACCGCGCCGCATAGGCCGCCGAGCGGTCCACCTTGGTCGGATCCTTGCCCGAGAACGCGCCGCCCCCGTGCGGGGCCGCCCCGCCATAGGTGTCGACGATGATCTTGCGCCCGGTCAGGCCCGCATCCCCGTCCGGCCCGCCGATCACGAAGCAGCCGGTGGGGTTGACGTGCCACTCGGTCTTCTCGGTCAGCCAGCCCTCGGGCAGTTCCTCGCGGATGTAGGGTTCCACGATGGCGCGGATGTCGTCCGAGCTCTGGCTCTCATCCGCGTGCTGGGTCGAGAGCACGAGTTGCACCACCTCCACCGGAAGGCCATCCTCGTAGCGCAGGGTCAGCTGGCTCTTGGCGTCGGGGCGCAGGGTCGGCTCGGCGCCCGACTTGCGGGCCTCGGCCAGCCGCTGGAGGATGCGGTGGGCGTACTGGATCGGCGCCGGCATCAGGTCGGGCGTCTCGTCCACCGCATAGCCGAACATGATGCCCTGGTCGCCGGCGCCGCCGGTGTCGACGCCCTGCGCGATGTGGGCCGACTGCTCATGCAGGAAGTTCAGCACATGGCAGGTGTTCCAGTGGAACTTCTCCTGCTCGTAGCCGATGTCGCGGATGCAGTCGCGCGCGATCTGGGGAATGTGCCCCATCATGTTGCGCAGCTTTGCGGGGTCGGTCAGGCCCAGCTCGCCCCCGATCACCACCATCGAGGAGGTGGCAAAGGTTTCGCACGCCACGCGGGCGTTCGGCTCGATCGTCAGGAGCGCGTCAAGAACAGCGTCTGAGATGCGGTCGCACAGCTTGTCGGGATGGCCCTCCGAAACGGATTCGGAGGTGAAGACGTAGTTCTTGCGGGACATGGGAAGCGCTCCATTGGGGTGATCCCCGCCACGCCAGGAAGCCGTTGTGGCGGTTCGAGGAACGCCCTTAGACCCCGCGGCGGGGCGCGTCAACGCCACCTGACAGGGTGCGGTGTCGCAGCCAGCCCCGCCGCAGCCCCGGCACGCCCAGCACCAGCACCAGAAATACGGCCAGCGGCGCCTCGCCGGTGCGGGCGAACGGGGTGGGCG
>NZ_NHSD01000324.1 GCF_016653255.1 Rhodobaculum claviforme | reverse complement strand
ATCCCCCGGCGGTGCTGCGCATGGACGACGCCGAGGCCGAGGGCGTCGCCGGGCGCACCCTGCCCGCCCCCGCCGACACCGCCGATTTCGCCGCGGCCTTGGTCGCGCGCGGCGTGGCAAGGACGGTGGTGATCGCGCGGGGCGCCGACGGCAACGTGCTGGTGCGCGACGGCCTGCGCCTGCACTGCCGCCCCCCCAGGGTCGAGGTTCTCAGCAAGGTCGGTGCGGGCGACAGCTTCATGGGCGCCTTCACGCTGGAAATCGCCGGGGGCGCCGACGGCGAGAGCGCACAGGGCCCCGACTGGGCACAGGCCCTGCGGCGCGGCACGGCGGCGGCGGCGGCGGCGGTGATGACCCCGGGCACCGAGCTGTGCAGCCGCGCCGACACCGACCGGCTGGCCCCGGAGTGCCACCTGACAGAGATCTGATCGCACCACCGACCCTGCCCCGCCGCCCCCCTGTCCTGCCCGCGCAACGCCGTGCCAGCGGTGGTGGCGGGACATGTTCTACGCAGAGGCGGTTGGGCACGGGCGCCGGAACCGCGTGTTGAACGCTCAACATCGATCGGTCCGCTGCGTCGGCGGCGACACCTGCATCGCACGGAGCCGCAACCGGGCCTGAGCGGTGCCATCGCCACGCCCGGCCGTCGAGGACCTGGTGGCGACGATGGAGCGTGAGCCGGTCGAACGGGAACAGCGCCGGGCGATGTCGGAGACGGTCGCCCGGTCGAGGGTCGACCCGCCGGGCGCCCTCGCGCCGCAGGGCCGCAGCCCGATCCTGCATTGCGCGCAGCTGTGCGCCGACGCGGGTCAGGTCCCCGCCTGATCGACACAAGGACGCGCGAGCTGACGCGGGTGTGCTCGGGGCAGTCGACGTCACCGGCGGTGGCCGTTCTGGTGCAGCGCATCGCCGAGGGGCGGGCCATCCTCGGGGCGGGGTGCAGGATCAGCCACGCAGCGGAATGGCCCGAGGCCTTCCGCCATCAGCCCGGCGACGGGTCGATCCACGCGGACGCTGCGCGGGGCGCACCGCCTGACCGGGGTCCCGCGTCAGGCCGGCATCGACGGCGGCGAGGGCTGAGACTGGATCCATCCCCCGCCGACACGCGACGACATCTCGAACACAGGGACCCTCAGGGGCTGCGGGAACATCAGCCTGGCGCCCCAGGCGGTGGTCGGCTCCATCCCCCGGACCAAAGCCTCCGGCGCGGCCGACGTCAGCATGCGCCCCGCCGTCGCGCCGCCCCGCCGTCGACGAGGTCCACCTTCCAGCCGGCGGCGTCGGGGTCCGGTGGAACCTCGGCCAGGCGCCAGCCGTCGGCCGAGAGCACCCGCGACCGGCGCACCCGGCCGAACACAAGGTCGCCCGGCGCGCGCGGGCGGCGAAAGGGCCGCTGCACATGCGCGGCGGAGAACGGGCACAGGCCGGTGCCCACCACCGCGAAGGACACCTGGCGCAAGACCGGTTCAGCGGGACCACGCCGGAGCCGATGCGGAAAGACGCGCAGACGCACCTCGCCGGCGTGACGCGGGAGTGCCTCGACGGCGCCGAATTCATCCGCCGCCACGACGGCGCCGACACACTGGTCGCTCTCGATCCGCCCCGTTCGGGCTCCGAGGGGGATGACGGCGAGGCCCGCTTCACCCGCGCTGGCGTCTCCCGGATGGCTGAGGCGCTGGCGGCGGTCCGTGGCCGGCTCCGGATCTCGACCAACGATGCATCGCAAATCCACCGAATCCTTGACCGGTTCGGGATCGCCGCGACGCCCACCACCCACAACGCCGGCGATAATGCGAGCGGCAGAGGGGAAAGAGCCAAGCTGATCCTCGCCAACCGGGCCCGCAGCGACGACCTGCTCCCCTCGGCGAGCCTTCGGCTTGTCTGCGAGGCTCGGCCAACAAGCCCACGAGGGTGCGAAGACGTCACATGCGCGAAATGCGCAATCCGGGTGTGGCGCCACAACGGGGCGCCGCCGCCGAGGGGGCTCGATGCCCCCGACGGCGGCGACCCCGGGCGGTGCCGCGGACCCCTTACGGCCGGTCACGCCAGCGGTTGACCATGGGATAGCGGCGGTCCAGCCAGAACGCCCGCGGACTGATGCGCGGCCCCGGCGCCGACTGGAACCGCTTCCACTCGGACGTGAGCACCAGCGCCTCCACCCGCTCCACCGTCGCGCGATCGAACCCCTGCGCCACCAGATCGGCCACGCCCACATCGCGCTCCACCAGCCCCTCCAGGATCGCATCCAGCACGCCGTAGGGCGGCAGGCTGTCCTCGTCGCGCTGCCCCTGCGCCAGCTCGGCCGAGGGCGGCTTGGTGATCACCCGCTCCGGCATCACCGCCCCCGCGGGCCCCTTCATCCAGCCCCGCGCCTGCGCATTGCGCCAGCGGCAGGTCTCGAACACCCGCGTCTTCAACAGGTCCTTGATCGGGTTGTAGCCGCCGTTCATGTCGCCGTAGATCGTGGCGTATCCCACCGCGACCTCGGACTTGTTGCCGGTGGTCAGCAGCATTGCGCCGAACTTGTTCGACATCGCCATCAGCAGCGTGCCGCGGATGCGCGATTGCAGGTTTTCCTCGGTCACGTCCGGTGCCATCCCCTCGAACACCGGTGCCAGAACCGCCTCCAGCGCCGCGCGCGGCCCCTCGATGGGGATGGTGTCCAGACGGATACCCAGCGCGCGTGCCACCGCCTCGGCGTCCTCCATGCTCTCGGGTGCGGTGAAGCGCGACGGCAGGCGCACCGCGCGCACCCTGTCCGGGCCCAGCGCATCCACCGCGATCGCCGCCACCAGCGCCGAATCGATCCCCCCCGACAGCCCCAGCAGCACCGAGCCGAACCCCGACTTGCCCAGATAGTCGCGCGTTCCCTCCACCATCGCGCGGTAGTCCTGCTCCACCGTGTCGGGCAGCGCCGCGCGCCCCCCCTCCACGGCCCGCCAGCCATCGGCGGTTTCGGTGAAGTCGACATGCGCCACCGCCTCGTCGAAGGCCGGAAGCTGCACGGCCATCCCGCCGCCGGGGTTCAGCACGAACGACGCGCCGTCGAACACCTGGTCGTCCTGCCCACCCACCATGTTGACATAGACCAGCGGCAGCCCCGTCTCGACCACCCGCGCGACCATATGCGCCAACCGCACGTCATACCGCCCCCGAGCGTACGGCGAGCCGTTGGGCACCACCAGCAGCTCCGCCCCCGTCTCGGCCAGCGCCTCGGCCACGTCCGGGTGCCAGGCGTCCTCGCAGATCGGCGAGCCGAGCCGCACACGGCCCACCGCATAGGGCCCGCAGATCGGCCCTGGCGCGTACAGGCGGCGCTCGTCGAACACATCCTCGTTGGGCAGGTGATGCTTCAGGATCATCGCCCGCACGGCCCCGCCCGCCAGCACGGCCCAGGCGTTGTGGCGCCGCCCGCCCTGCATCACCGGCAGCCCGATGCCCAGCGCGGGGCCGTCGGCACAGGCCGCCGCCAGCCGGTCCAGATGCGCGCGGGCGTCGCGCAGGAACGCCGGGCGCAGGACCAGATCCTGCGGCTGGTAGCCCACGAGGAACATCTCCGGCAGCACGACCATGTCGGCGCCCGCCGCGCGCCCCTCCTCCCAGGCCGCGCGGGCCTTGGCGGCGTTGTGCGCCAGCGCCCCCACGGTGGGGTTCATCTGGGCGAGCGTCAGGCGCAGGCGGCGCGGGTCTGCGGGCATCGGGCGACCTCCGTCGGGTGCGGCGCGGAAACGGGCGGCAGGGGGGCGACGCGCGCCTCCGCCCCCCGCCTCCTTAGCAGCTTGCCCGGCGGGGAAAAGCCGTGCGCTGCGGTGGGGCGGCCGGCACCGCCGCGACACCGTTCGCCCTGCGCCGCAGCGGGCCGCGCGCTTGCGCGGACGGCCCCCGTGACCTAGTCTGGGGACCCGATCGGACAACGCCGCCGTGCGCGCCCGCGGACAGGATGCGAAAGGTTTTGGCAATGATCGCCCGACACCACGGCCACATGCCCCGCCGGTGGGCTCCGCCCCGGCGCCGGACGGGGACGCGTCGGGCCGTGCTGCTGACCTCGGCGCTGGTGCTGGCGGCGGGGGTGACGGCGCAGACGACGGGCGATGTGCACATCCGCCAGTTCGACGACGGCGGCACCTATGAGGGCAGCTTTCGCGACGGCCTCAAGCATGGCCAGGGCACCTACCGGCTGCCCAACGGGTTCGAATACACCGGCGACTGGGTCGACGGAGAGATGACCGGCCATGGCATCGCCCGCTACCCCAGCGGCGCGGTGTTCGAGGGCAGCTTCCGCCAGGGCCGCCCCCACGGCAGCGGCCGCATGACGTTTGCCGACGGCGCCGTCCACGAGGGCGCCTGGCAGGACGGCGCCATGACCGGAGAGGGGGTCCTGCGCGATGCTGCGGGCGTCGTCTATACCGGCGGGTTCCTGGACGGGGCGCGCCACGGACACGGCGTGATGGAGGGGCCGGGGACCTACCGCTATGAGGGGGGCTGGGACAACGGCGCCAAGACCGGGACCGCCCGCATCACCCACGCCGACGGCGCCACCTACGAGGGCGAAATCCTTGACGGGGTGCGCCATGGCCCGGGCATCCTGACACTTGCCACCGGAGAGGTGTTCGAGGGCACCTGGCAGGACGGCCTGCTGGAGGGGCCCGGCATGCAGCGCCTTGCCACCGGCGAGGCGTACCGCGGCATGTTCCGCGCCGGGATGCGCGACGGCGATGGCGTGCTGACACTGGCCGACGGCACCATCCACGAAGGCAGCTTTGCCGAGGACCTGCGCCACGGTCCCGGACGCATGACCGCCCCCGACGGATCGAGCCTGCACGGCACCTGGATCGCCGGGCGGGTCGACGGCGAGGCCCGCGCCGTCTACCCCGACGGCGCGATCCACGAGGGGGTCTGGCGCGATGACCTGCCGCACGGGCCGGGCACCCTGACCCTCGCCGATGGCACCGTCATCGAGGCGCAATGGCAGGCCGGTGCGATCACCGGGCCGGGCACCGTGCGCTTTGCCTCCGGCGCGGTCTACGAGGGTGGCCTCGACGGGGGGCAGAAGCACGGGCACGGCGTGCTGCGGATGCCCGACGGCGCCAGCCACGAGGGGCAATGGCGCGCCGGGCGCCGCCACGGCGAGGGCACGGCCCGCCATCCCGACGGCACCGTCCATCGCGGCGCGTTTCGCGACGATCTGCCCCACGGCCCCGGCGTGCTGGAGGCTCCCGGCGGCTTTCGCTACGACGGCACCTGGGTGGAGGGCCGCATGGAGGGCACGGGCCAGCTCCGCTATGCCAGCGGCGACACCTATGAGGGTGGCATCCGCGACGGGCGGCGCCACGGCCCCGGCGTCCTGCGCTATGCCACCGGCGAGGTGCTGGAGGGGCTGTGGGAGGACGACGCCTTCGTCGCCGCCGACTGAGCGGCGCCGCGCATCACGCGCGGCTCAGAGATCGAAGAACCCGCCGAAATCATCGAAGATCCCGTCCCCGGACGCGTCAATGTCGGCCGCGTCGATCGCCGCGATGTCGGCGGGGTCGAGGCCCATCCCCTCGGCCACCTCGGAAAAGGCGCGCTGCATCTCGCCCGACAGGGTCAGCCCGCCAAGCACACTGCCCAGCCACGCGCCCCCGGCCACCGCCAGCCCCATGCCCAGAAGGCCGGGACCGCCCGAGGGCTGTGGGCGCGCCGGACCGGAGGCCGCCGTCGCCTCCAGCAGATGCAGGCGCCCGATGAGGTCGGGGTTGCCCGACTCGAGGATCTTCTTGCGGGCCGCTTCGGCGCGGCTGGCGGTGTCGGACATCGGCCCCCTCCTGTCTTGGCTGTCCCGAAGATAGGCACGCGCGCGCCCTGCGCCAAGCACTGCCCCCCCAACTCAGCCCGCGCGTCGGTCCAGCCAGCCCGGCAGATGGCCGATGTCGGGCAGCACCGCATCGGCCAGCGGCGCCAGCGCCTCGGTCCGCGCGGGGCCGGTCAGCACACCCAGCGTGCGCATGCCCGCCGCGCGTCCCGCCAGCAGGTCGTGGCGGCTGTCGCCGACCATCACCACCGCGCCCGGCGCCAGCCCCATCGCATCGGCGAATCCCAGCAACATCCCCGGGCCGGGCTTGGCGCCGTAGCCGCTGTCGAACCCCGCGATGAAATCGAACGCCGCGCCGACGCCGCTGCTGGCCAGATGCGCGCGGGCCGACGCCTCGGTGTCGTTCGTGGCCACCCCCAGCCGCAGGCCGCGCCCGCGCAGCCCCGCCAGCAGCGGCGCCAGCGGCGCGGCCTCGACCAGCGGCGCGGCGGTGGCGGCCTGCGACATCCGCGCGATCAGCGCCGCGCGCGGCAGTTGCGGCAGCAGTGGCGCGATCAGGTCGGCGGCCTCGTCCGAAGTGCCTGCGATGACCGGGCTTGCGGGATCGAAACAGCCCCGCGCGGTATCGAACCCGATCGCCGCCGCCAGCCGCGCCGCCAGCCCCCCGTCCCCGTCCGACAACGCCGCGATCAGGTCGCGCGTCCAGGCGCCCCAGGTCGCCTCGAAGTCATAAAGCGTGCCGTCCTTGTCAAAGATCACCCCGAGGATGTCGCCCATGCCGCCCCCTGTACGCTCAGGTCCAGTGCGGCAGATCACCCCCCGGCAGGGCCGCGCGCGCCCGCGCCACGCGGTCCGGCGCCACCCCCTCGGCCGCGGCGAACGCCAGCACCCATTGATCGTCCATCAACACGAAATCGAGGACCGCCGCCAGCGTCTCGGGTTCGGTGGCCCGCAGGCGCAGGTCCTGTGGCGACAGCCCCGAGGCGCCGAGGAACGTCTCTGCCAGATCCGCCGGACCCATCAGCCAGGCCAGCGCCCGCAGCGCCACCGTCTCGGCAATTTCCCGCTCAGCCATTCGCCGCCTCCGCCCGCCCCTCCGGGCTTGAAAGGAATTGTTAATGTCTTTGGTAACACATTGTATCAACTCCGGTGCAACCCCTGCCGCGGCCCGTGATCGCCCGGCGAACCGCGGCGGGGGGGTCCGCATCGGTACGGCGCACCCGCGCCAGCCCAACCGCCGGAGGTCTCGATGACTGGCACCGTGCTCATCGTCGACGATGTGGCCACCAACCGCATCGTGATGAAGGTCAAGATGGCGTCGGCCTGCTACGACACGCTGCAGGCGGGCGACGGGACCTCGGCGCTGGCGCTGGCGCGCAGCCGGCGGCCCGATGCGATTCTGCTGGACATGAACCTGCCCGATCTGTCGGGGATCGAGGTCTGTCGGCAGCTGAAGGCCGATCCGGTCACCGCCGACATTCCCGTCATCATCGTCACCACCTCGCGGGACGGGGCGGCGCGGCGCGATGCGTTGCGCGCGGGGGCGGATGACTTCCTGTCCAAGCCGGTGCGGGAGACGATCCTGATGGCGCGGCTGCGCAGCCTGCTGCGCGCCCGCCAGAACGAGGCGGAGCTGCGCCTGCGCGACGGGACCAGCCGCGCCTTCGGGCTGGCCGAACCCGGCGCGGCCTTCACCACCCAGGGCACCATCGCCCTGATCGCCGCCCAGGCCGATACCGCGCTGGCCTGGCGCCGGGCGCTGGCGCCGCATGTGTCCGACCGGCTGGTGATGCTGCGCCCGGCCGCCGCGCTGACCGCCACCGGACCCGCGCCCGAGGTATATCTGATCGCCGCCGACCTGGCGCATTCGGGCGACGGGTTGCGGCTGATGTCGGAGCTGCGCTCGCGCGGGCCCAGCCGGCACGCGGCGGTGTGCATCGTGCTGCCACCGGCCGCCGACGGCGCACGCGCCGACACGACCGCGGCCATGGCGCTGGATCTGGGCGCGGCCGACCTGCTGCCGGCCGATTTCGACCCCGAGGAAACCGCCCTGCGCCTGACCGCACAGTTGGAGCGCAAGCGCCGCGCCGACCGGCTGCGCGACACCGTACGCTCGGGGCTGCGGATGGCGGTGACGGACCCGCTGACGGGGCTCTACAACCGCCGCTATGCGCTGCCGTATCTGGCACGGATGGACGAACGCGCGCGCCAGACCGGGCGCAGCTATGCGGTGATGGTGCTGGACCTCGACCGGTTCAAGGCGGTCAACGACACCTTTGGCCACGCCGCGGGCGACGCCGTGCTGGCCGAGGTCGCGCGGCGGCTGCTTGACAACCTGCGGCCCGTGGACCTGGTCGCCCGGATCGGCGGCGAGGAGTTCCTGGTGGCAATGCCCGATGCCCATCTGGCCACCGCCCGCGCCGCCGCCGAGCGGCTGTGCCGCGTGGTCGAAGCGCAGCCGGTGACGCTGCCCTGTGGCCCGGACGGCCCCGGCGGTTCGGTGGGCGTGACGGTCTCCATCGGGCTGAGCATCGGCGGGACGGGCCCTGCCGATCCCCCTCCGGGCGGGCCGGGATTGCAGGGCGATCCGGTGGCGGGTGTGCTGGGACGGGCGGATTCGGCGCTGCTTGCCGCCAAGGCGGCGGGGCGCAACAAGGTCACGGTCGCGCTGAGCGCCGCCTGACCGACCGGGCGGCCGCGCCGACCCGGCCCGCCGGGCGCAGCACGCCCCCCCGGAGGGCCGGGGGGGATCAGGCGGCCTTGCTCGTTTCACCCTCGGTCAGGATGGCATGCAGCGTCACCGGATCGGTGTTGGCCCGCAGCTTGGCGCAGCGCCCCGCGTCCCGCATGGTGCGGCTGACGAGGGCAAGCGCCTTGAGGTGCTCGACCCCGGCCTCGCGCGGGGCGAACAGCGCAAAGATCAGATCGACCGGCTGGCGGTCCACCGCGCCGAACTCCAGCGGCCGTTCGAGCCGGAAGAACACCCCGCAGACCCGCGACAGCCCGTTGACCCGCGCATGCGGCAGCGCGATGCCGTGGCCCACGCCGGTCGGGCCGAGGCTTTCGCGCTCCTGCAACGCCTCCACGGCGTGGCCGGGGTCCACGCCATGCAGCGCAGCCACGGCCTCGGCCAGATCCTGAAACAGGCGTTTCTTGCTGGTCAGATGACCCACGACCCGGATCGCAGCCGGTGTCACAAGGCTGGAGATCTGCATGCAGCGCTCCCGAAAGATGCAGGGCCGGCATGCCCGTCGGGAATGCCGGCCGTTATGTCGATTGCCCGCGCCCCGGCGCGAGCGGAAGCGGGGTCAGGCGGTTTCCTGCGGATCGATCCAGCCGATGTTCCCGTCATCGCGCCGGTAGACCACGTTCACACCCCCGTGGCGCTCGTTGCGGAACACCAGAACGGGCGATTCGGCCAGTTCCATCTGCATGACAGCTTCGCCGGCAGACAACTTGGGGATGCGCATTTCCATTTCAGCAATGATGATGGGTTGCAGACCCTCGGGCTCGGGGGTGTCCTCGCCCTCGGATCCCGCCAGCACATATCCGGCGCCGCCGCCGAATTCAACCGGCTGTGAACGCACCCTGTGGTGATCCTTGAGGCGGCGCTTGTAACGGCGCAGCTGCTTTTCCATCTTGTCGCGGCAGGCCTCGAACGCGGCATAGACCTCGCTGGCCTGGCCGCGCGCCTGGGCGGTCAGGCCACTGGGCAGGTGCACCAGCGTCTCGCAGACATACATGTGGGCATCGCGCGAAAACACCACAGTCGCGTCGGTGGGGGTCTGGGCGTATTTCTCCATGACGGCGGCAAGGCCATCGGTCACGTGGGTCTGAAGGGCGCTGCCGATGTCAATCTGCTTTCCGCTGATCTGGGTGCCCATGATGCCTCCTCCGGTTGTGGGTGCGCGCGGCCCTCCGATCCTGCGGGATCATCCCCGCCCGGACGGCGTCGCGCGCGGACGTGCCGAACGCCTGCGCCGGAACGATGACGGCACGCGCATCCAGTCCCGGTATTTGGCGACAGTTCGCCGGGCGATGTCAATTCCCTCGGCCGCCAGCGCGCGCCGCAAGGCCTCGTCGGACAATGGCGCGTGGGGGGGTTCGGCGGCGATCATCCGCGCGATGCGGCGCCGCACGGCAAAGCCCGCCAGCGCCGGGCCGTCCGATTGTGGCAGCGGCGCGGACAGGAACGTCGACAGCGGGATCAGGCGGCCGTCCAGCGCCAGGCTCTTGCCCGCCACCGCACGTCCCACGGTGGACGGGTGCAGATCCAGCCCCGCGGCCACCGCGCGCCGGGTCAGCGGGCGCAGATGCTCGGCCCCGTGCGCCAGGTATTCGGGCTGCGCGGCCACCAGCCAGGTCCCGATGCGCTGCAGCGTCGCGCCGCGCGCGCGCAGCCCCGCCAGCAGCGCCTGGGCGCGGGCGCGGGCGGCCGCGGCCTCGGGGGTGGCCGGCGTCTCGGCCATCAGCCGGGGATCGAGGCGCAGCATCGGCCGTCCCGCATCCGCCAGCCGCACCGAGACCGCGCCATCGCCCCCGACCTCGGCGACCAGATCGGGCACCAGGGCGGGCGCCTCCTGCGCGGCGTCGGGCACGAGGGGGTGGGCCACCAGCGTCGGCAGCCACGCCGCGATCCGCTCCAGCTCGGGCCGCGGCAGGGCCAGCGCCGCCTCCAGCCGCCGCCAGTCGCGGGCGACGAAACCTTCGAGATCGGCCACCACGGCCGACGCGGTGGCGCGCGCCAGCCCCCGATCGACCAGTTGCAGGGCCAGACACTCCGGCAGGCCCCGCGCGCCCACGCCGGGGGGATCGCAGGCCTGAAGCGCGGACAGCCCCTCTGCCAGCAGCGCCTCGGGCACGCCAAGCGCCGCCGCGATCTCGGCCAGCGGGGTGTCGAGATAGCCGTCCTCGCGCAGCTCTGCCGCCAGATGCTCGGCGGCGGCGCGCACGGGCGGCGCGAGCGGCATCTCACCGATCTGCGCGCGCAGGCGGTCCAGCGCACTGGGCCGGGCCACCACGCTGTCGGCGGCCACCCCGGTGCCCGCGGCGGGACCCCGCAGCCGGATGTAGGGGTTGTCGGCGGCCTCGCGCATCAACTCGGCGTGCAGCTCGGCGGCGGGCAGGCGCAACAGCGTCAGCGCGGTCTGCATCGCCGGCGCCAGCGTCGTGCGCTGCTGCAGCCTGGGCGCAAGGGACTGGCGCACCCCCCCCTGTGGCGTGCGGCGCGGCGCCATCATCCGGCCCCGCCGTCAGCCGAGGCGGAACCCCTCGCCCAGATAGACGCGGCGGACCTTCTCATCGCCCACGACCTCCCTCGGGGTGCCGGACATCAGCACGCCGCCGTCGTGCAGGATATAGGCACGGTCGACGATTTCCAGCGTCGCGGACACGTTGTGGTCGGTGATCAGCACGCCGATCCCGCGCCGCCGGAGGTCCGACACCAGGCCCCGGATGTCGCCCACCGCGATCGGATCCACCCCGGCAAAGGGCTCATCGAGCAGCAGGTACTTGGGGTTGGCGGCAAGGCAGCGCGCGATCTCCACCCGGCGGCGCTCGCCGCCCGACAGCGCCAGCGCGGGGGCGCGGCGCAGATGGGTGATGGAGAACTCCGACAGCAGCTCCTCCAGCCGGTCGAGGCGGCGGCGGCGGTCCCGCTCGGCGATCTCCAGCACCGCGAGGATATTGTCCTGCACGTTCAACCCGCGAAAGATCGACACCTCCTGCGGCAGATAGCCGATGCCCATGCGCGCACGGCGGTACATCGGCAGGCCGACGATCTCGGTCCCGTCCAGTCGAACGGACCCGGCCTCGGGCGACACCAGGCCGGCAATGGCATAGAAGCACGTCGTCTTGCCCGACCCGTTGGGGCCCAGCAGCGCCACCACCTCGCCGCGCCCCAGATCGAGGCTGACGTCGCGGATCACGGGGCGCTTGCGATAGCTCTTGCGCAGATGGCGCACATGCAACCCGGCCGCGCCATCGACCACACGGGGCGCGGCCCGGCTCATGGCGTGCGTCCGGGCTGCAACAGGGTGCGCACCTGTCCCTCCATCCGGCCGGTGCCGGTGGCAAGGTCGATCACCAGACGATCGCCCGCCAGAACATTGCCACCCTGGAGCAGCAACACGTCGCCACTGATCGTCACCTGTCCGCTGTCGAGATCATAGACCGCCTCGGCCCCCTCGGCGACCTCCTCGGGGGTGGTCAGGATCACGTTGCCCGACGCGTTCATGGACGAGATCCGGCTGCGCGCCCCCTCGCCCCCCTCGGCATAGTCCACCCGCAGGCGATCCGCCGCCAGCCGCATCGCGCCCTGCGCCACCAGCACCTCGCCGGTGAAGATCGCACGGCCGGACTGCTGGTCGACATCGAGCGCAGCGGCCACGATCTCCACGGGGTCGTCGCGATCGACCTCCAGCCCGGCAAAGGGGACCTGGGTCTGGGCGGTCAGGCTTGCGGGCATCACGAGGCACACCAGCACGGCCAGCAGGCAAAGGGGGCGGGGCATGGTCACTCTCCGGGTTCGGGCTGGTGGATCAGGCGCACGCCGCCCTCGAATCGCAGCTGGTGGGTGGCGGGGCCGCCGGGCACCGGCGTCAGGGTCAGCGCCATCGCGCCGGCATCGATCCGCCCCAGCGGCCCGTCGGCCTGCACCGGGCCGGGGCTGCGAGCCGAACTGCGGTCGAGCGCGATCAGCATCCGTTCGCTGCGCAGGGTATAGCCCGAACCGTCGGTCATGGTGACCGCACCGGCCAGCGTCATCATCTCGGCCGCGCCATCCACGGTCGCACGCCGCGCCGTCAGGTGGTTTTCGCGACCATCGGGGGCGGTCAGCCGCGCGGTGACGTCCTCGGCCTCGGTCTGTTCGCGCCCGCCGGCGGCGATGCGCAGGGTGGCCGCCGTCATCTCCACCTCGGTGCCGTCCACGGTGACACTGCTGAGCCGCGAGGCCAGGATCCGCGGGTCGCGCGCAAGATCCTCGGCATCGACCGCAGCCGTCGGGACCGCGCGCGAGGGGTCGATCTCGCGCGACAGCAGGAACAGCATGGACAGCAGCACGACCGAGGCCAGCGGTAGCACCAGGCGCAGCCCTGCCACCGTCCGGCTGTGCCAAAGCCCGGCGCCGTATGCCATTGCGTCCCCCTTGCGCGGCCCCGCCCCGGCCCGGCCGTCAATGGGCGAAGATGTCCACCTCGGGCCACCCGCCAAGGTCGAGCGCCGCCCGCGTCGGCAGGAAGTCGAAACAGGCCTGCGCGATCTCCGTGCGCCCCTCGCGGGCCAGCATGCCCTCGAGCGCCGCCTTCAGCCGATGAAGATAGAGCACATCCGACGCGGCATAGGCAAGCTGCGCCTCGCTCAGCGTCTGCGCCCCCCAGTCCGAGCTTTGCTGCTGCTTGGAGACATCGACCGCGCACAGCTCGGACAGCAGGTACTTCAGCCCGTGCCGGTCGGTGTAGGTGCGCACCAGCTTCGAGGCGATCTTGGTGCACCACACCGGGCTGGTGTCCACCCCCAGCCCCGAACGCAGCGCCGCCACGTCGAAGCGGGCAAAGTGGAACAGCTTCAGCCGCGCCGGGTCCTCCAGCAGCCGCGCAAGGTTCGGTGCATGGCGCTGGCCCTGCGCGATCTGCACCAGATGCGCGGTGCCGTCCCCCGACGACAGCTGCACCAGGCACAGCCGGTCGCGCAGGGGATTGAGGCCCATCGTCTCGGTGTCCACCGCCACGACCGGCCCGAGGTCGAGATCCTCGGGCAGATCGCCGTGGTGCAGCGTGACGCGCCCGCTCATTCGTCCGACAGGCGGCTGATGACCACCGTGACCTCGGGCTTCTTGCCGATCTCTTCCATGCAGAGCTGGCGCACGACGCGGCGCAGGCCGTCCTCCAGCGCCTCGTCGTCGGCCCGGGTCTTGCGGCCGGCGCGCCCGATGTAGTCCGACAGCTGCGACTCCAGCATGTCCACCAGCGGCGCGCGGGAGCGGCCGCGCTCGGCCAGGCCGCGCATCTCGCACCACGGATCGCCGAGGGTGTCGTCCTCCTCCAGGATCAGGGTGACGGTGACATGGCCGTTCATCGCCATGCGCAGACGGTCGCGCACGATGCCATCCATCGCCCCGTAGATCACGTTGCCATCAAGGTAGAGCCGCCCGGCCTCCACCTGTTCGACCTCGCGCGGGACCTCGCCGGTGACGTCCATCATGGTGCCGTTGACCACCACCGCGGTGGCGATGCCGGCATCGGACGCAAGCTTGGCATGGGCGCGCAGCATCCGGTGCTCGCCGTGGTTGGGCAGGATCATGTCGGGCTTGAGCAGCGCGTGGATCCTCTCCAGATCCGGGCGGTTGGCGTGCCCCGAGACATGGTAGCGCGAGGTGGAATCGTCCACCACATCCACCCCCATCTCGGAGAACGCGTTGATGATCGCCAGCACGCCGCGCTCATTGCCCGGAATGGTCTTGGAGGAGAACAGGAACAGATCGCCCTCCCTCAGCTGAAGCCCCAGGTAGCGCCCGCGCGACAGCTGCGCCGAGGCCGCGCGCCGCTCGCCCTGGCTGCCGGTGACGATCAGCATCAGATCGCCGCCCGGGGTTTCCGCCGCGCGTTCGGACGGGATCAGCGGCGGCATGTCGCTCAGGATGCCGGTCTCCTGTGCGACGCCGATCATGCGCTGCATCGCCCGGCCCAGCAGGCAGACCTGCCGGCCCGCGTCATGCCCGGCCTGCGCCAGCGTCTTCACCCGCGCCACGTTGGACGCGAACGTCGTCGCCACCACCATGCCGGGGGCGGACTTCACCAGCTCCGTGATCGGCCCCTTGAGGGTCGATTCCGAGCGCCCCGCATGGGGCACGAAGACATTGGTGGAATCGCACACCAGCACCTTCACGCCCTCATCGCCGATGCGGGCAAAGACGGCCTCGTCGAACCGTTCGCCCACCACAGGATCGGTGTCGAGCTTGAAGTCCGCCGCATGCACGATCCGCCCCGCGGGCGTGTCGATGAGAAGCGCCGCGGTTTCGGGGATCGAATGGCTGATCGGCACGAAGGAGACCTTGAAGGGACCGACCTCGACCACCTCGGGGTGGGCGCCGACGATGTGCACCTTTTCGGTGGGCTGGCCCTGCTCCTCCATCTTCATCTGCGCCAGACGGCCGGTGAAGCGGCGGGCATAGACCGGCGCGCGCAGCCGCGACCACAGATGCGCCAGCGCACCCACATGGTCCTCGTGGGCGTGGGTGATGAAGATTGCCTCCAGCCGGTCGGCGTTCTCGGCCAGCCAGCTGACGTCCGGCAGCACCAGATCGACACCGGGGGCATTGTCCATCGTCGGGAAGGTCAGCCCCAGATCCACAAGGATCAGGCGTTCCTTGCCGGGGGCACCGTAGCCGTACACATAGGCATTCATGCCCACTTCGCCCGCCCCCCCGAGGGGCAGGTAGATCAGTCGTTCGCGGCTCATGGGGTATCCTTGTTGAAGTCGTGAATGATGCGCAGCCCGTGCATCGTCAGCTCGGGCTCGATGGCGTCGAAGAGGTCCTCGCCAGAGGCAAATAAGGGCGCGAGGCCGCCCGTCCCGATGACACGCATCGGACGGTCGCGTTCCTCGCGGATGCGGGCACAGATGCCGCCCACCAGGCCGACATAGCCCCAGAAGATGCCCGACTGCATGCAGGCCACCGTATTGCGGCCCACCACCGTGTCGGGGCGGGTGACATCGACATGCGGCAGGGCGGCGGCCGCCATGTGCAGCGCCTCCATCGACAGGTTGACGCCGGGCGCGATCACCCCGCCGACATAGGCCCCGTCGGACGCCACCACGTCAAAGGTTGTCGCGGTTCCGAAGTCCACCACGATCAGGTCGCCGCCATAGAGATCGTGTCCCGCAACGGTGTTTACAAGCCGGTCCGGGCCGACCTGGGTGCCGGCGTCCACGCGGACCTCCACCGGCAGGCGGCACTCGGGCTTGCCCACCACGAGGGGGCGGCAGTCGAAATAGCGGTTGCACAGCACGCGCAGGTTGAACACCACCCGCGGCACGGTGGACGAGATGATGACGGCGTCCACCGTCGCCTCGATCTTCTGCAAGGCCATCAGCGAGGACAGCCAGACATAATACTGGTCCGCCGTGCGCTGATGCTCGGTCGCGGTGCGCCATGTCGCCACGAACTGCGTCCCGTCCCAGAGCGAAAAGACGGTGTTGGTGTTGCCGCAATCAATGGCCAGAAGCATCCACACTCCCCTCCGGGTCAGAAGAACACCTCGCCCGCGGGAACAAGCCTGCGGCCCTGTGCGGTGGCCAGCACCAGCGCGCCGCCGGGGTCCAGTGTCTCGAACACGCCCGACAGCGTCTCGCGCGTGGTGCGCGCCGTCACCCTCTGGCCCAGCCGCGCCGCGCGCGCAAGCCATTCCGCCCGGATCGGGCCGAAGCCCGCCGCCTGGAACTGCGCCTGGCGGGCGGCAAAGGCGGGCGCGAGACGGTCGAGGAACGCCTCGGCCATGACCGTGTGCCCGGTCGCGCCCAGCAGGCTGACGGGCGGGACCGCCTCGGGCTCGGGCGGCGGCGCGGCGGCCAGGTTGACGCCGATGCCGATGGCCAGGCGGGTGACGGCGGCGCCCTGCCCCATGCTCTCCAGCAGGATGCCCGACAGCTTGCCGTCGTCCAGCAGCACGTCATTGGGCCATTTCAGTGCCAGCCGGTCGGGCGCGACCAGTCCCGACAGCGCATCATGCAACGCCAGCGCCGCGACGAAGCTGTAAAGGGCCGCCTGCGGGGCGGGCGCCCGCAGCGGCAGTGCCAGCGTGGCCGCGAAATTTCCACCAGGATCGACCCAAACCCGACCACGCCGCCCCCGCCCCGCCGTCTGGCGCAGCGCGAGGATCCATGTCGGGCGGGCGGGGGCGCGGGCGGCGGCTTCGGCCATGGTGCTGGCGGCCTCGGCCAGCACGATGCGGTCGACGCCGGCCGGCCAGACCGGAACGGCGGCCAGGTCAGTTGACAAGGGCGGTCGCGGCGGTGGTGGCAAACGGCTCGATCCCGAACAGGTTGATGACCCCCACCACCATGATCACCGCCGAGGCACCCAGCAGAACCAGCGGCACCGGGGCCATCTTGCCGTCGAGCGGCTCCCCCTCCTCGCCGAAGTACATCAGATAGACGATGCGGAGGTAGTAATACGCCCCGATCACGCTGGCGAGCACCCCGGCGATGGCAAGCCACGTCATGTCCGCGTCCACGGCCGCGCGCAGCACCCCGAACTTGCCGAAGAAGCCCAGCAGCGGCGGCACCCCGGCCATGGAGAACATCAAGATCAGCAGCGCCAGCGCCTTGGCCGGCTCGCGACGCGAATAGAGGTTCAGGCTCGCGATCTCGGTGATGTGGCGCCCGCCCCGCTCCATCCCGAGGATGAAGGCGAAGGTGCCGATGTTCATCACCACATAGATCGCCATGTAGACCATCGTCGCCTGCACGCCGATCGCCGTGCCCGCCGCCAGCCCGACCATCGCAAAGCCCATGTGCGCGATCGACGAATACGCCATCAGCCGCTTGATGTCGCTCTGCGCCAGCGCCGTGATGGAGCCGAGGAACATCGAGGCCACCGCAAGGAACGCCACGATCTGTCCCCAGTCGCCCGGCACGCTGCCAAATGCGTCATGCACCAGCCGCGTCAGCAGGATCACCGCCGCCACCTTGGGCGCGGTGGCAAAGAACGCCGTGACCGGGGTCGGCGCGCCCTCGTACACATCGGGGGTCCACATGTGGAACGGCACCGCCGAGATCTTGAACGCCAGCCCCGCCAGCAGGAACACCAGCCCCACCAGCAGCCCCAGCGGCATGTCGCCGTCGGCGATGGTGGACAGGATCCCCGCGAACTGCGTCGTGCCCGCATAGCCATAGGTGATCGACGCGCCATACAGCAGCGTGCCCGACGCCAGCGAGCCGAGGATGAAGTATTTCAGCCCCGCCTCGGTCGACTTGACGCTGTCGCGGCGCATCGCGGCGATGACGTAAAGCGCCAGCGACTGAAGCTCCAACCCCATGTAGAGCGCGATGAGGTCGGAGGCCGACACCATCAGCAGCATCCCCAGCGTCGCCAGCGTGATGAGGATCGGATACTCGAACCGCATCAGGTCACGCTTGGTCAGATAGTCCTGCCCCATCACCATCACGGCCGCCGCCGAGGCCAGGATCACGATCTTGGCAAAGCGCGCAAAGGCGTCATTGATGAACAGCCCGTTGAACGCCATCCGGCTGCCGGCGGGCGACAGCCCCACCCACATCGCCATCACGAGGAACAGCGCGGCCGTGCCCCACATGATGGGCGCCGCGATCCGGTCCTGCCCGAACCACGCCCCCACCAGCAACGCCCCCACCGCCCAGGCGGCAAGTGCGATCTCCGGCAGCGCGGTCATAAGGTCGGCGGGGGTCATGCGGGCGCCCTCATTGCTCGGCCAGACGGGTGGCGGGGTCGAACGCCGCCACCGCCGTCTGCATGTCGGAAACCAGCACTGCCACGGCAGGGCCGGTGATGTCGGTCACGAGGCTGGGATAGATCCCCAGCAGGATCGTCATGGCCACGAGCGGGGCAAAGATCGCCTTTTCCCGCCGGTCCATGTCGGTGATGGTCTTGAGGCTGGCCTTGATCAGATCGCCGAACACCACCCGCCGATAGAGCCACAGCGCATAGCCCGCCGACAGGATCACGCCGGTCGCGGCCACGAACGCCACCCAGGTGTTGACCTGGAACACGCCCATGATCGTCAGGAACTCGCCCACGAACCCGCTGGTCCCCGGCAGGCCCACATTGGCCATGGTGAACAGCAGGAACACGGCGGCATAGGCCGGCATCCGGTTCACCAACCCGCCATAGGCCGCGATCTCGCGCGTGTGCATCCGGTCGTAGATCACCCCCACGCACAGAAACAGCGCGCCCGAGATGAACCCGTGCGAAATCATCT
Source organism: Rhodobaculum claviforme (assembly GCF_016653255.1). GTDB lineage: Bacteria > Pseudomonadota > Alphaproteobacteria > Rhodobacterales > Rhodobacteraceae > Rhodobaculum > Rhodobaculum claviforme. The sequence continues at coordinate 6,041 of NZ_NHSD01000324.1, read as the reverse complement.
GGAAGATCGCCCCGTCCACGCCCTGCTGGTTGGCCGCGAAGATCCCCATGGTCACAAAGCCCATATGCGCCACCGAGGAGTACGCGATCAGCTTCTTCATGTCCTCCTGCATCAGCGCGACCAGGGAGGTGTAGACGATGGCGATGGCCGACAGCCACAGCACCAGCGGCGCAAGCATGTCCGAGGCCACCGGGAACATCGGCAAGGAAAACCGGATGAAGCCGTAGCCGCCCAGCTTCAGCAGCACGGCGGCCAGCACCACCGACCCGGCCGTCGGCGCCTGCACATGCGCATCCGGCAGCCAGGTGTGCACCGGCCACATCGGCATCTTCACCGCGAAGGACGCAAGGAACGCCAGGAACAGCAGCGTCTGCAACCCGCCCACGACCTGCCAGCCCGCGACCTGGATCGTGGCCGCGCTGAACTCATGCTCCAGCAAGCGCACGATATCGGTGGTGCCCGCGTCGACATACATGGCGATCATCGCCACCAGCATCAGCACCGAGCCGAGGAAGGTGTAGAGGAAGAACTTGAACGCCGCGTAGATCCGCTCCTTGCCGCCCCAGATTCCGATGATCAGGAACATCGGGATCAGGCCCGCCTCGAAGAACAGGTAGAATAGCACCAGGTCCAGCGCCACGAAGACGCCGATCATCAGCGTCTCCAGCACCAGGAAGGCGACCATGTATTCCTTGACCCGGTGCGTCACGCCCCAGCAGGCCGCGATGGTGATGGGCATCAGGAAGGTCGTCAGCATCACGAACAGAACCGAGATGCCGTCGACGCCCAGCTTGTAGGTCAGCCCGAAGATCCACTCCCGCTCCTCGACGAACTGAAAGCCGGGGTCGGTGCGGTCGAACTGGAACAGCAGGATCAGCGACACCACGAAGGTGGCCGAGGTGGCGATCAGCGCCAGCCACTTGGCGTTGCGCTGCGCGTCGGCGTCCTCGCCGCGCAGGAAGGCCGCGAGGATCAGGCCCGCAACCAGCGGCGTGAAGGTGATGATGGACAGAAGGCTCGTCATCTCAGTTCGTCCCCGTCACGAGCATCACGTAGAAGACCAGCGCCAGGATCCCCACCACCATCGCCAGCGCGTAGTGGAAGATGTAGCCGGTCTGCGCCCGCACCGAGAGGCGGCTGAAGAACGGCACGATCCCCAGCGCCAGCCCGTTGATGCCGCCGTCGATCACCGCGCCGTCGCCCTTTTTCCACAGGAACCGTCCCAGCGCCTTGGCCGGGCGCACGAAGATCATCTCGTACAGCTCGTCGAAGTACCATTTGTTGAGCAGGAACAGATAGAGCCACCGCTGCTGCTGCGCGAGGCGCCCCGGCAGGTCGGGCTTCTGGATGTAGAACACCCACGCAAGCCCCAGCCCGCCCAGCATCGCGACGAACGGCGACACCTTCACCCAGGCCGGGACGTAATGCGCGTCGTCCAGCACCGTGTTGTCCGGCGCCATGAAGATCGAGCCCGCGAACCAGGCGTTGACCTCGGCGATGGAGCCGAAGAACGGCCCGTACCAGATCATGCCCGCAAACACCGAGCCCACCGCCAGCACCCCCAGCGGGATCAGCATGACGTTGGGGCTTTCATGCGCATGGGCATGCGTCTTGGCGTCCCCGCGCGGCGCGCCCCAGAAGGTCATGAACATCAGCCGCCAGCTGTAGAACGAGGTCATCGCGGCGCCCACCACCAGCGTCCAGAACACCACCGTCGGGCCGCCGGCATAGGCGCTCTCGATGATCGCGTCCTTGGAGATGAACCCGGCGAAGCCGATGCCGGTCAGCGGGATCCCCACCCCGGTGATGGCCAGCGTGCCGATCAGCATGGCCCGGAAGGTCCAGGGGAACTTGTGGCGCAGCCCGCCATAGTTCCGCATGTCCTGTTCGTGGTGCATCCCGTGGATGATCGAGCCCGCGCCGAGGAAGAGCATCGCCTTGAAGAAGGCATGCGTGAACAGGTGGAACATCGCCACCGAATAGACGCCCACCCCCGCGGCCACGAACATGAAGCCCAGCTGCGAACAGGTGGAATAGGCGATCACCCGCTTGATGTCGTTCTGCACCAGACCCACGGTCGCGGCAAAGAACGCCGTCGCGGCACCGATGGCGGTGACGAACATCATCGCCTCCGGCGCGTACTCCATGATGGGCGACATGCGCACCACGAGGAACACGCCCGCGGTGACCATGGTGGCGGCGTGGATCAGCGCCGACACCGGCGTCGGCCCCTCCATCGCGTCCGGCAGCCAGGTGTGCAGGAACAGCTGCGCCGACTTGCCCATGGCGCCCACGAACAGAAGGAAGGCGATCAGGTTGGCGGCGTTCCAGTCGGTCCACAGGAACCGCACGGTGGTCTGCGACAGCGCCTCCCTTTCGGCGAAGATCACGTCGAACTGGATCGAGTCCACGAGGAAGAAGATCGTGGCCAGCCCCAGCAGCAGCCCGAAGTCGCCCACCCGGTTGACGACGAACGCCTTGATGGCGGCGGCATTGGCCGAAGGCTTGCGGTAGTAGAACCCGATCAGCAGATAGGACGCGACGCCCACCCCCTCCCAGCCGAAGAACAGCTGCAGCAGGTTGTCGGCCGTCACCAGCATCAGCATCGCGAAGGTGAAGAACGACAGATAGGCAAAGAAGCGCGCGCGGTACGGCTCGCCCTCGCGCCAGTTGTCGTCATGCGCCATGTAGCCGAAGGAATAGAGGTGCACGAGCGCGGACACCGTCGTGACCACCACCAGCATCACCGCCGTCAACCGGTCGAGCCGGATTGCCCAGTCCGACGACAGCGTGCCCACGTCGATCCAGCGCAGGATCTGGATGGTGCGCCCCTCGCCGTCGAAGGTCAGGAAGATGACCCAGGACAACAGCGCCGCCAGCCCCACCAGCGCGGTCGCCACGATCTGCGCGGGCCGCTCGCCCATGATCTTCCAGCCGAAACCCGCCAGAAGCGCGCCGATCAGCGGCGCGAACAGGATGATCTGCGCCATGCCCTCAGCCCCTCAGCACGTTGACGTCTTCGACCTGGATGGTGCCGCGGTTGCGGTGGTAGCACACCAGGATCGCCAGACCGATCGCCGCCTCGGCCGCCGCCACCGTCAGGATGAACAGCGAGAAGATCTGCCCCCCGAGGTCGCCCAGATAGGCCGAGAACGCCACCAGGTTGATGTTGGCCGACAGCAGGATCAGCTCCACCGACATCAGGATGACGATGATGTTCTTGCGGTTGAGGAAGATCCCGAAGACGCCGATGACGAACAGTGCCGCCGCGGCCACCAGATAGTGCTCGATCCCGATCATGTGTCCCCCCGGCCTCTGCGGGCCGTCCGTTGTCCCGGTCTCAGCTCAGGCCCTGGCCCGGCTTCACGTCCTTGAGTTCCATCGCCTTGGCCGGGTCGCGCGCCATCTGGCGCATCGGATCCTGCCGCTTGATCCCCTCGCGGTGGCGCAGCGTCAGCACGATCGCCCCGATCAGCGCCACCAGAAGGATCAGCCCCGCCGTCTGGAACAGCAGGAAGTACTGATCGTACAGCAGCATCCCCAGCGCCTTGGTGTTGTGCATGCCCTCGGCCGTGGGCATCGGCGCGTCGCGCAGGCTGCGCGCCTCGGGCGCCGAGGTCCAGGCGCCATAGGCCAGCGCCAGCTGCATCAGCAGCACCACCCCGATCAGCGCCGCCAGCGGGAAGTATTTGGACATGTTCGCCTTCAGGCTGGCGAAGTCCACGTCCAGCATCATCACCACGAACAGGAACAGCACCGCCACCGCGCCCACATAGACGATCGCCAGCAGCAGCGCGAGGAACTCCGCCCCCAGCAGGATGAACAGCCCCGCTGACGACAGGAACGCCAGGATCAGCCACAGCACCGAGTGCACGGGGTTGCGCGACACCACCACCAGAAGGGCGGCGGCGATCATGGTCACGGCAAAGCCGTAGAAGGCAAGCTCGGGCACTCCCATCGGGGCGGCTCCCTGGTTGCGCGCTCAGCGGTAGGGCGCGTCGATCTCGAGGTTGCGGGCGATTTCGGCTTCCCAGCGGTCGCCGTTCTCCAGAAGCTTCTGCTTGTTGTAGAACAGCTCCTCGCGGGTTTCGGTGGCGAACTCGAAGTTCGGACCCTCCACGATGGCGTCCACCGGGCACGCCTCCTGGCAGAAGCCGCAGTAGATGCATTTGGTCATGTCGATGTCGTAGCGCGTGGTCCTGCGAGAGCCGTCCTCGCGCGCCTCGGCGTCGATGGTGATGGCCTGGGCAGGGCAGATCGCCTCGCACAGCTTGCACGCGATGCAGCGCTCCTCGCCGCTGGGATAGCGGCGCAGGACGTGCTCACCCCGGAAGCGCGGGCTGAGGGGCCCCTTCTCGTGCGGATAGTCCAGCGTCTGCTTGGGCGCCACGAAATACCGCAGCCCCAGACCGAAGCCCTTGATGAAGTCCGCCAGCAGGAAATAGCGGATGGCGCGGCCCATATCGATGCCCATGTCAGCCTCCCTTCTGGGTGTCGGTGCGGCAGGTCGCGGATGCGCCCAGCCCCGGCAGGATGGCGTGCAGCGCGCGGACCTCGGCGCGCAGGGCGGCGAGGTCGTCGCCCTTGCGGTGCTGCGCGGACGGCTGGCTTGCGGCTTGCATCGCGTCTCTCCCTCGGCGGTCGGCGGGCTGCATCCTCAGCCCCCCACGGCCCAGCGGGCATAGGCCCCGCCGAACAGCTCGAACTTGGCCAGAAAGGCCACGATCACGACCCACGTCAGGCTCAGCGGAAGGAACACCTTCCAGCCGATGCGCATCAGCTGGTCATAGCGGTAGCGCGGCACGATCGCCTTCACCATCGCGAACATGAAGAAGAACACCGCCATCTTGGCCACGAACCAGAACGCCCCGTCCGGCAGCCCGGGAATGGGCGACAGCCAGCCGCCGAAGAACAGCAGGCTCATCAGCGCGCACATCAGCAGGATCGCGATGTATTCCCCCGCCAGGAACAGCAGGAACGGCGTGGAGGAGTATTCCACCATGAACCCCGCCACGAGTTCGGACTCCGCCTCCGGCAGGTCGAACGGCGGCCGGTTGGTTTCCGCCAGCGCCGAGATGAAGAACAGCACCACCATCGGGAAATGCGGCAGCCAGTACCACGAGAAGATCCCGTAGGCGCCGTCCTGCGCCGCCACGATCGCGCCAAAGTTCATCGAGCCGGTGGAAATGATCACCCCGATGATGATGAGGCCCAGCGACACCTCGTAGCTGATCATCTGCGCGGCCGAGCGCAGCGAGCCGAGGAAGGCGTATTTCGAGTTCGACGCCCAGCCGCCCATGATGACGCCGTACACCTCCAGCGAGGAGACGGCGAAGACGAACAGGATCGCCACGTTGATGTCCGACAGCACCCAGCGCTCGTTGAACGGAATCACCGCCCACGCCATCACCGCCAGCACGAACGAGATCAGCGGCGCAAGGAAGTACACCGGCCGGTCGACACCGGCGGGAATCACCACCTCCTTGACCACGTATTTCAGCGCGTCGGCCACGGTCTGCAGGATGCCGAAGGGGCCGACCACGTTGGGCCCGCGCCGCAGCTGCACCGCCGCCCAAACCTTGCGGTCGGCATAGACCAGGAACAGCAACGAGATCATCACGAAGCCCAGCACCAGCAGGCTCTGTGCCAGGATCACCAGCGCGATCCCCGTCCCCGTTTCGAGAAAATCAGCCATGCCTCGCCTCAGCCTCCCAAGCGCCCGGACCGCGGCCCCCGCCCGTCTGGGGCGAGGTCCTAGCCCCCCCCGCCCATGCCGCCGGTGTAAACAGCATCCGGGCGGAGGTTTCCAGTCCCGTTGTATACCTTCGTGCGCAATTTACGCGCCAAAACCGGAACCCCGGACCCCTCAATACCGCATGTGGCCCGCAACGCCATAGCGGCGCGTGGGACCGCGATCACTCCGCCGCCATCGGCGGGGCGTTGCGCGCCCGCGCCTGCGCGCTCAACTCCGCCATCAGCTGCGAGGCGCGCGCGATCGGGTTGGTCAGGTGGAAATCCACCACCCCCGAGGCAAACGCCCC
>NZ_NHSD01000323.1 GCF_016653255.1 Rhodobaculum claviforme | reverse complement strand
CCCCTGACCCGCGCCGAGGACCGGCGCACCGCCCCGCAACAGGCCCCGGCCATCGGCGCCGCGCGCGCCCCGCTCCAAAGGGACCCGACATGCTCCGACCGCTCCTGACCGTGGCTGCGGCCTGCGACCGCATCAGCCGGGCCATGGGGGCCGTGACCATGGCCTGTGTGCTGGGCATGGTGCTGTTGCAGTTCGCGCTGGTGGTGCTGCGCTATGCCTTCGGAATGTCATGGATCTTCCTGCAGGAGGGGGTCTTGTACCTGCATGCGTCGATCTTCATGCTGGGGGCGGGATACACGCTGTGGGCGCAGGGGCATGTGCGGGTGGACATCTTTCACGCACGGCTGTCGCGGCGCGCACAGGCGGGGGTGGATGTGGCCGGCCACCTGCTGTTCCTCGGCCCGGCGCTGGGGATGCTGCTGTACTGGTCCTGGCCGATGGTGCGGCGGTCCTGGGCGATCCTGGAGGGGCCGATCTCCACCGGGGGGATTCCGGCGTCGTTCCTGTTGAAATCACTGGTTCCGGCGTTTTGCGTCCTCGTGCTGGTCCAGGCGCTGGCGGCGCTGATCCGGGACGCGGCCCGGCTCGCAGGGGCCACCGTGTCGGAGGTCGGGCATGGCGCTTGATCTGTGGATGTTCGCGGCCCTGATCGGCTGCATCCTGCTGGGCTATCCGGTGGCGTTCACCATCGCGGGGGTGGCCACGGCGTTCGCGCTGATCGGCTGGGGCACGGGCGCGTTCTCCATCACCCTGATGGGGGCGCTGGGGCAACGGTTCTTCGGCATCCTGACGAACCCGGTGCTGACGGCGATCCCGCTGTTCGTGCTGATGGGTGTGGTGCTGGAGAAATCCCGCATCGCCGAGGAGCTGCTGGAGACGATGGGCCGCCTGTTCGGCGCCATGCGCGGCGGCCTCGGGGTCTCGGTGGTGCTGGTGGGCGCGCTGCTGGCGGCCTCCACGGGGATCGTGGGGGCGACGGTGGTGGCGATGGGGCTGATCGCGCTGCCGGCGATGCTGCGCAACGGCTACAACCCGCGGCTGGCGGCGGGCAGCGTGGCGACGGCCGGGACGCTGGGCCAGATCATCCCGCCCTCCACCTTGCTGATCATCCTGGCCGAGGTGATGTCGTCGTCCTTCCAGCAGGCGCAGTTCACCATGGGCCGGTTCTCGGTCGAGACCATTTCCGTGGGCCAGACCTTTGCCGCGGCGCTGGTGCCGGGGCTTTTGCTGGTGGCGATCTACATCGGCTACATCCTGGGCCGGGCGTGGCTGGTGCCCACCGACGCGCCCGCGATGGCACGCAGCCCCGACCGGGTGCCGACGGGCGCCGTCATCGGCGCGATCGTGCCGCCGGTCCTGCTGATCGTGGCGGTGCTGGGCGCGATCCTGGGCGGCGTCGCCTCCCCGAACGAGGCCGCGAGCGTCGGCGCCGTGGGCGCCATCCTGCTGGCGGGGCTGCGGCAGGGGGCGCCGCGCTGGGTGATCTATGGCGGGGCCGGGGCGCTGGCGGTGCTGGCGCTGGCCGCGGGGATGGCGCCGGTGCGGCCGCAGCGCTCCGACGCCGGCCCGGCCGAGATCGCGCTGGCGCTCGGCTATGGTGCGCTGGCGCTGGCGGGGTTCGCGGCCATCGCAAGCGCGCTGTGGGCGCTGGCCCGCAAGCGGCTGATGGTCCCGGCGCTGGCGCAGACGGTCACGGTCACGGCGATGATCTTCGCCACCATCCTGATGGCGTCGTTCTTCAGCCTGGTGTTCGTGGGGCTGGGCGGCGAGCGGCGCGTCATGGCGATCCTCGAGGCGCTTCCGGGCGGGGCCACGGGGGCGCTGGTGTTCGCGATGCTGTTCATCTTCGTGCTGGGGTTCTTTCTCGACTTCGTCGAGATCTCGGTGATCCTGCTGCCGCTGCTGATCCCGCCGCTGATCCTGATGGGGCACGACCCGATCTGGCTGGCGGTGCTGATCGCGGTGAACCTGCAGACGTCGTTCCTGACGCCGCCGTTCGGGTTCTCGCTGTTCTATCTGCGCGGCGCGGCCCCGCCGGAGGTCACCACCGGCATGATCTATCGCGGGGTGATCCCGTTCATCATGCTGCAGGCGGTGGCGATCGCGGTGATCTGGCTGTTGCCGGGGCTGGCGACATGGTTGCCGCGCGCGGTGTTCTGAGCCGCCGCACGCCGCACCCTGCATCCATTCCCCCTACCCGGAGGGCTAGGGCGGGCTATGCCAAAGCCCGCTATGCCGATGCAGAGCCGCGACGTATATCCACACTGCGGAGGTGTGGAGATTGAGATGCAGATCGCAACCGGCATGAGCAGCGCGCCCTGCGCCACCGCCGCCGTGCAGGAGGTGGCCGCGCAGATGGGCCTGGCCGCCCGCGGCAGGCCGGATTTCACCGCGCTCCACTTCAGCGTCGCCTGGCCCGCCGGGCAGGTCCAGACCGCCGCGGCCGCGGCCTTCGGGGCCGCGCTGCACGGCGGCAGCTCGTGCCTGGGGGTGATGACCGAGCGCGGACCGGCCATCGAGAACGGCCGCGGCATGGGCGGGCTGGCGATCTGGGACCCCGACGGCGCCTATGGCACCTCCATGCAGCCGCTGGGCGACTCCCCCCGCGACGCCGCCCGCCGCGCCACCGAAGCGGCCCTGCACGCCGCCGACCGCCCCGGCGAGGCCCCCGACCTGGTCTGGCTGACCGTCGCGCCCGGCCACGAGGAATCGGTCCTGGACGGCATCAAGGACGTGCTGGGCGGCCACGCCCAGATCGTCGGCGGATCGTCGGCGGACAACGACATCGCGGGGGGCTGGGCGCAGTTCGACCGCGCCGGGCCGCACACCGCGGCGGTGGTGGTGTCGGTGCTGTTCCCCTCCGGGCCGGTCGGCAGCGCCTATCAGAGCGGCCATGCCCCCAGCACGCAGCGCGGCCGCATCACCCGCGCCGCGGGCCGCATCCTCCATGAGATCGACGGCGCCCCGGCGGTCGATGTCTATGCCCGCTGGACCGGCGGGGCGGTGCACGCCCCGTCCCTGGGTCCGGCCGACATCCTGGCCGCAAGCACGTTCTATCCGCTGGGCCGCGAGATCGGCGACGTCGCCGGCGTGCCGTTTCACCTGCTGGCCCACCCCGCGCGGGCGCAGGCGGACGGCAGCCTGCTGCTTTTCGCCGACGTCGCCGAGGGCGAGGAGATCTGGCTGATGCGCGGCGCGCCCGACCAGCTGGTGGCGCGCGCCGGCGGCGTGGCGCGCGAAAGCCGCCTGGAGCTGCCGCAGCGCGCGTCGGGGGGCCTTGGCCATCGTGGCGCGCTGGTCGTATACTGCGCCGGATGTATGCTTGCAGTGCGCGACCGCATGGACGAGGTGGCCCGGGGCGTGACGCACGCCCTCGGGCCGACGCCGTTCCTCGGCGTCTTTACCTTTGGCGAGCAGGGCGCCCCGCTGCGGCAGGGCACCCGCCATGGCAACCTGATGATTTCCTGCTCGACGTTCGGCTGACATCGGGTGCGGTGCACTGCGATGGATGACGCCGAGCGGCTGCGCACCACCCTGATCGAGCTCGAGCGCCTGCGCGCCCGCGAGCGCGCCGCCTCGCACGAGAGCGCGACGCTGCTGACGATCCTGGAGGGGATGACCGCCGTCCCCGACTGCGAAACCGCCAGCACCTTGCTGCTGGAGACATGCCGCGACGCGCTGGCCGCCGATGCCGCGGCCCTGGTGCGCGAACGTCCCACAGGGGGCGTGGAGGTGATTCTCGCCACCGACCCCGCGCTGACGGGCCTTGGCTGGGACGGCGGCGCGGCGATGCTGGGCCGGCCGCGGCGGATGACCGACCTGCACCGGCGCGACTGGGGGGCGGTGCCGCCACCCGCGCTGGCCGATTATCACGGGCTGCTGACAGCGCATGTGAAGGTCGAGCAGGAGGCGCGCATGGCGATCCTGTGCCTGTCGCGGCGGGTCGCGGCCTTCAGCGCCGCCGATCACGGGCTGCTGCGGCATGTCGGCCGTGTGGCCGGGCAGGCGCTGACGAACATCCGGCTGGCGCGCAGCAACACCTTGCTGTCGGGGCTGATCGCGGGCGATACCGACATCCGCCCCGCGGGCCTGTTCGATGCCCCGCTGGAGGCCGTGACCCGCGCCTTCGACCGGCTGACCCGCGCGCAGGCGGTGGTGGTGGAGATCACCAACGACCTGCTGCGCGCCCCGCGTGCGGGGGTGGACGCCGCCATCGACCGCGCGCTGGCGCGCTGCGGGGCGCTGGCGCAATCCGACCGGACCTATGTGTTCCGGGTGCGACTGCCCGAGTGGATGGACAACACCCACGAATGGGTCGCCCCCGGCATCGCCCCCATGCGCACCGAGCTTCAGGGCATGCCGCTGGACCTGCTCGGCCCGTGGCAGGACCGCTTCGACGCCGACGAGGAGGTCTATATCCCCGACGTCACGCGGCTGCCCGCCGATGATCCGACCCGTGCGGTGCTGGAGGCGCAGAACATCCTGTCGCTGCTGGCCGTGCCGATGCGCGAGGACGGGCGGCTGACCGGCTTTGTCGGTTTCGACGCGGTGCGCACCACCCGCACCTTCCTGCCCGGCGAGATCTTTCTGCTGCGCTCGGTCGCCACCGTCATCAACGGCGTGCTGGAGCGCCGCGCCGCCGAAACCGCCGCCGAGGAGGCCGGCGCCGCGTTGCAGGCCGAACGCAACCGCATGCAGGCCACCTTGCAGGCGATGCCCGATCTGGTGCTGGAACTCGACGCCACGGGGCGCTTCACCGATTACCATGTCGGGCGGTACTACGCCTACGAGGCCGAGGCGGCGGCGCTGATCGGCCGCATCCCCGAAGAGGTGTTCCCCCCCGAAAGCGCCGCCCAGGCCCGCCGGATCATGGCCGAGGTCGACCGCGAGGGCATCGCCGGCGGCCAGCAGTTCTTCGCCGAACGCTCCGACGGGCGGCACTGGTTCGAGCTGTCGGCGGCGGCGCGGGGCGATGCCGAAGGGGGCTACATCGCGGTGGTGCGCGACGTCACCCAGGCCCGCGCCCAGCTGCGCGAGATCGAGCGGCTGAGCGAGATCGCCCGGCGCACCACCAATCAGGTGGTCATCACCGACACCGACGGCCGGATCGACTGGGTCAACGCCGCCTTCGAGGCGCGCACCGGCTGGTGCCTGTCCGAAGTCCGCGGCCGCAAGCCCGGCGATTTCCTCCAGCCCCCCGAGACCGACCCCGACACCATCGCCCGCATCCGCGCGGCGCTGCACGCCCGCGTTCCGAGCCAGACCGAGATCCTCAACCGCGACCGCCACGGCGAGGATTACTGGATCGCCCTCGACATCCAGCCGATGATCGACGGCGAGGGGCGGCACACCGGCTTCATGGCGATGCAGACCGACGTGACCGAGCGCCGCCGCCACGCGGCGCAGCTTGCCGCCACCACCGCCGAAGCGGTGTCGGCGCGCGCGCGCCTTGTCAGCGCCATGGAGGCGTTGCAGGACGGCTTTGCCATCTACGACGCCGACGGCCGGCTGGTGATGTGCAACGACACCTATCGCTATGCCTATCCCCGTTCGGCCGACATGGTGCGCCCGGGGGTGCTGTTTCAGGATCTGGTGCGCCGGCGGCTGGCGGATGGCGAATACCGCGACGCCCAGGGCCGCGAGGAGGACTGGCTGGCCGCCCGCATTGCGGCCCATCGCAGCGCCTTTCACGAAACTGAACAGCCGCTGGCCGACGGCCGCTGGGTGCGCGTGATGGAAAAGGCCACCCCCGACGGCGGCTGCGTCGCCATGCGGGTCGACATCACCGCGCTGAAGGAGGCCGAGAAGCGCGCGCTGGAGGAACGCGCGGCGGCGATGGAGGCGTCGCGCGACGGCATCGCCATCACCGACCCCGAGGGGCGCTTCGTCTACATGAACCCCTCGCACCGGCTGATGTTCGGCATCCCGCCGGACGAGGACGTGCGCGGAAAGCACTGGTCCATGCTGTATCATCCCGACGTCGCCGAGGCGCTGCGCCACAGCGCGTTTCCGGTGCTGGAACACCCCGGCGCCCGGCCCGGCGTCGGCTGGCAGGGAGAGCTGAAGGGCCGGCACCGCGACGGCAGCGTGGTCGAGCAGGAAATCTCGCTGACGCTGAAACACGACGGCGGGCTGGTGTGCATCAGCCGCGACATCGCCGATCGCCACCGCAGCGAGGCCGAGCGCGCCCGCCTGCGCGAGGAGCTGCAACTGGCGCAGCGCCGCGAGATCGTGGGCCAGCTCGCGGCCGGGCTGGCGCATGACTTCAACAACATCCTCGCGGTGATCTCCGGCTCGGCGGCGATGATCGAGGGGCGCCAGGTCGGCGATGGCCCCGACGCGGTGGATGCGATGCGCATCGGCCAGGCCTCGGCGCGGGCGACGGAACTGGTGGCGCGGCTGCGCGATCTGGGGCGGCACGGATCGGACCGGCGGCGCGTCGACATGCGCCAGCCGGTCAACGAGGCCGCAGACCTGCTGCGCAGCGGGCTGGAGTCGGGACACAAGCTGGTGGTGTCGGTCCCCCCCACGCCGATGCGGGCCTGGGCCGACCCGGTGGATGTGCTGCAGGTGGTGCTGAACCTTGCGATCAACGCCCGCGACGCGCTGGGCCCCGAACGCAACCAGATCACCCTGTCGCTGGCACCCGCCGATCCCGACACCGTCACCCGCCCGCCAGACCTGGGCCGGTTCCGCCCCGGCCGCCCGGCGGTGTGCCTGCGGGTGGCCGACACCGGCCCCGGCATGGACGCGGCCACCCGCGCGCGCGTGTTCGAACCGTACTTCAGCACCAAGGGCGCGCGCGGCACCGGCCTCGGGCTGGCGATCGTGTCGGGGGTGGTGCGCGCCAACGGGGCGGCGCTGTGGCTCGATACCGAACCGGGCAAGGGCACCACGGTCACAATCTTCTGGCCCCTGACCGATACCGAACCGCCCGCGGGCACCGCGCCGCCCATGACCGGCAACGAACGGCTGGACGGGATGCGCCTTCTGGTGGTCGACGACGCCGACCAGGTCTGCGAGGTGCTGGGCGCCATCCTCGAGACCGCCGGCGCCGAGGTCGCCACTGCGACCGATCCCGCCGACGCGTTGCAGGCCATCGAGGACGATCCCCGCCACTGGTCGGCACTGGTCACCGACCAGGACATGCCCGGCATGACCGGGCTGGAGCTGTCGCGCGCGGCGCTGCGGGCGGCGCCGGGCCTGCCGATCGTGATGGTGACCGCCCTGCCCGAGGCCGTCACCGACGACGCGGCGCTGTTCGATGCCATCCTGGGCAAGCCCGTGGCCCCAACGACCCTTGTCGCGGCAGTGGCCCGGGCGGTAAGGTCACGCGGATAGATTGGACGGGACAATCGCAATGCGTGTGCTGATCGCGGACGACCATGACCTGCTGCGCGATACCCTCGTCAGCTTCATCGCCCAGGAGGGCGGGATCGAGACCGTCACCGCGGCCGACCTGGCCGGGGCCATCGCCCGGATCGAATCGGACGGGCCGTTCGACCTGGTGCTGCTGGACTATGGCATGCCCGGGATGAACGGGCTGGAGGGGTTGCGGCGCGTCATGGCGATGGGCGGCGGGCAGCGTGCGGCGATCATCTCGGGCACCGCGCCGCGCGACATCGCCGAAGAGGCCCTGGCGCTGGGGGCCGCGGGCTTCGTGCCCAAGACGCTGCCGGCGAAACGGCTGGTCAACGCCGTGCGCTTCATGGCCATGGGCGAACAGTACGCGCCGGTGGACTTCATGACCGCCGCCGAAGAGCCGGCCGCCCGCCACCCGCTGGCCGCCCGCCTGACCCCGCGCGAGTTGCAGATGCTGGAGGGGCTGTGCGAGGGCAAATCCAACAAGGAGATCGCCCGCGGGCTGGACCTCACGGAGCCGACGATCAAGCTGCACATGAAGACCCTTTACCGCAAGCTTGACGCCGCCAACCGCACACAGGCCGCGCTGATCGCCAAGGAGGCCGGCCTGTTCTGAGGCGCCCGGCGGACCGGCTCTCTCACCGCTGCCCACCCGAAGGGCGCCACCCGAGGGGCGCCGCAAAATGGCCCCACCCGCCTTTCCCGCTGCCACGCCCGGCCTATGCTTGGCGGCAAAGGAGGTCGCGCCATGCCCTTACCGCCCGAGAACGTGCAGGACTATCCCCGCCCCCCGGCGCTGGAGGGGGTCGCGCACCGCCTCTGGGCCCGGCTGGGCGGCGCCGTGGTGGCCGAGACCCACGCGGGCCTGCGTGTGTGCGAAACCCACCACGCGCCCACCTACTACTTTCCCCCCGCCGACGTGCAGGCCCGGCTGACGCCGGCCGGCGGCGGCAGCGTCTGCGAATGGAAGGGCCGCGCGCAGTATTTCGACGTCACCGCCGGCGGCGTCACCGCGCGCCGCGCGGCGTGGTGCTATCCCGCCCCCACGCAGCGGTTCGCGGCCCTTGCGGGGTATCTTGCATTCTATCCCGGCGCGCTGGAGGCCGCCGGCGTGGGCGATGCCCCCGTGCGCCCGCAGCCAGGCGATTTCTACGGCGGCTGGATCACCGACAACCTGAGCGGCACGGTCAAGGGCGCCCCGGGGACCGAGTTCTGGTGACCCTCTGGCCAGCGCCGCGCGCCCCGGCTATGGCGCGGACATGCGCACGCTGACCGTCACGCTTGGCCCCGATGCCCCCGCGCGCCTGGATCGGGCGCTGGCGGCGGCGGTGCCGGACGAGGCCGGGTTGTCGCGCTCGCAGATCGCGCGGCTGATCGCGGCGGGGCATGTGGCACGCGGCGACAGCGCGCTGCGCACGGCATCCGCGCGCGTGACCCCGGGCGAGGTGCTGACCCTCACCCTGCCCGACCCCGCGCCGCTGGAGACCGAAGCGCAGGCCATCCCCCTGCGGGTGGTGTACGAGGACGCGGCGCTGATCGTGGTGGACAAGCCCGCGGGCATGGTCGTGCACCCCGCCGCCGGCAGCCCCGACGGCACGCTGGTCAACGCGCTGCTGGCGCATTGCGCGGGCACATTGTCGGGAATCGGCGGCGCGCTGCGCCCGGGCATCGTGCATCGGCTGGACAAGGACACGTCGGGCCTGCTGGTGGCGGCCAAGACCGACCGCGCGCACCAGGGCCTGGCCGCGCAGTTCGAGGCGCGCACGGTGCGGCGGCACTACCTCGCGGTGTGCCACGGGGTGCCCGATCCGGCCTCGGCGCGGCTGCGGGGCGTGGCGGGCGTGACCTGGGAGGGCGGCGAGGTGCTGGTGATCCGCGCCCCCCTGGGCCGCCACCGCACCGACCGCCAGCGCCAGGCGGTGATCGAGGGCGGCCGTCCGGCGGTCACGCGGGTACGCGTGCTGGAGACGTTCGACGGCGCGGCCCTGGTGGAATGCCGGCTGGAGACCGGCCGGACCCATCAGATCCGGGTACATCTGGCGCATGCGGGCCACGCGCTTGTGGGCGATCCGGTCTATGGCGGGCGGCGCCGGTTGCCCGCGCGCGCACCCGGTGCCGCGGCCGCCGCAGGCTTTACCCGGCAGGCGCTGCACGCGGCCTCGCTGGGCTTCACCCACCCTGAAACCGGCGCGGCAATGGACTTTGCGGCGCCACCGCCCGACGACCTTTTTCAGCTGGTCGCGGCGTTGCGGGGCTGAAATCGGCGTGAAGGCCATGAAATAGTCTGGCTCCGAACAGGCCCCGGGCGCATTGTATGGGCAAAGGGGGTGTCGCCGCGCGCCCGCATCCGCCCCGGAGCCGCCCGTTGACCGGGCGCTGTCTGTCAGAAGGTATATATGTAATGTCCGATTACGCCAATCTCCCCGCCCCGTCCCCCGAACAGGGGATGAACCGCTACCTTCAGGAAATCCGGCGCTTTCCGATGCTGGAGCCGGAACAGGAATACATGCTGGCCAAGCGCTGGGTCGACCATCAGGACACCGAGGCCGCGCACCAGCTGGTCACGTCCCACCTGCGGCTGGCGGCCAAGATCGCCATGGGCTACCGCGGCTATGGCCTGCCGCAGGCCGAGGTCATCAGCGAGGCGAATGTGGGCCTGATGCAGGCGGTCAAGCGGTTCGACCCCGAAAAGGGATTTCGGCTGGCGACCTATGCGATGTGGTGGATCCGCGCCTCGATCCAGGAATACATCCTGCGGTCGTGGTCGCTGGTGAAGCTGGGCACCACCTCGGCCCAGAAGAAGCTGTTCTTCAACCTGCGCAAGGCAAAGTCCCGCATCGGCGCGCTGGAGGACGGCGACCTGCGCCCCGAGAACGTCGCCCGCATCGCCCATGACCTGAACGTCAGCGAGGCCGAGGTCATCGCCATGAACCGCCGCATGGCCGGCGCGGATGCGTCGCTGAACGCCACCGTCGGATCGGACGGCGACAGCGTCACCTCGTGGCAGGACTGGCTGGAGGACACCGACGCCGACCAGGCCGAGAAATACGCCGAACGCGACGAGCTGGAGACCCGCCGCGCGCTGATGATCGCCGCGATGGAAGTGCTGAACGAGCGCGAGCGCGACATCCTGACCCAGCGGCGGCTGATGGACGATCCGGTGACGCTGGAGGAGCTGTCGGGCCGCTACGAGGTCAGCCGCGAGCGCATCCGCCAGATCGAGGTGCGCGCGTTCGAAAAGCTCCAGACCCGGATGCGCGAGCTGGCGCGCGACAAGGGCCTGAGCATCCCCGCCCCCGCCTGAGGCATCCGCGCGGTTTCCCTTTTGCCACGAAACCCGCTAGGACCCCGGCAACAGGCGCGCGGCAGGAGGCACGGCATGGCACATACGGTGGCCGAGATCGCGGCGGCACTGGGCACGACGTGGGAGGGCGACGGCGATCTGGCGATCACCCGCGCGTCCGAACCCGCCACCGCCGGGCCTGATGCGCTGGCCCTGGCGATGAAGCCCGACTACGCCGACGGGCTGGCGCAGGGCCGCGCGCGGGCCGCCGTGCTGTGGCCCGGTGCCGACTGGCGCGCGCTGGGGCTGGAAGCGGCGATCCTGGCGCCGCGCCCACGGATGGCGCTGGCAGGAATCACCCGGCTGATGGACCCCTGGCATCCGATGGCGCCGGGGGTGCATCCGTCGGCGGTGATCGACCCCTCGGCCACGCTGGCCGAGGATGTGTCGGTCGGTCCCTTCGTCGTCATCGGCGCGCATGCCAGCATCGGCGCCGGCAGCCGCATCCAGGCCCACGCCAGCATCGGCGACGGCGCCACACTGGGTCCCGACTGCCTGATCCGCGAGGGGGCGCGGGTGTGCCACCATGTCCGGCTGGGCGCGCGGGTGATCCTGCATCCCGGCGCGGTGATCGGCTCGGACGGGTTTTCCTATGTCACGCCCGAAACCTCGGGGGTGGAGGAGATCCGCCGCAGCCTCGGGCAGCGCAGCGTGACCCCGCCGCAGCACTGGGAACGCATCCACTCCTTGGGCTCGGTCACGCTGGGCGACGATGTGGAGGTGGGCGCCAACAGCACCATCGACCGCGGCACCATCCGCGACACCACCGTCGGCGCGGGCACGCGGATCGACAACCTGGTGATGCTGGGCCACAACGTCCAGGTGGGGCGCGACTGCCTGCTGTGCAGCCAGGTGGGCATCGCCGGATCGACCCGTGTCGGCGACCGGGTCGTGCTGGCCGGACAGGTGGGGGTGAACGACAACATCTTCATCGGCGATGACGTGATCGCGGCGGGCGCCACCAAGATCTATTCCAACGCCCCCGCCGGACGGGTGCTGATGGGCGCCCCGGCGATGAAGATGGAGGCGCATCTGGAGGCCTACAAGGCACTGCGCCGCCTGCCACGCCTGCTGCGTCGGCTGGAGGCCGCGGACGCCGCACGGCAGAAACCGGTTTCCAACCCCGCCGACAGCGACTAGAACCTGCGGCGCGGCGGACAGCGCGAGGGGAAGGGCACATGTCAGAAACGGTGCGCGACCGGGTGATCGCCATCATCGCCGAGCAGGCCGTGCTCGATCCCGCACAGGTGACCGACGACATGTCGCTGGCCGACCTCGGCATCGACAGCCTCGGGCTGGTGGAGGCGATCTTCGGCATCGAGGAAGCGCTCGACATCTCGGTCCCCTTCAACGCCAACGACCCCGCCGACAGCGGATTCGACGTCTCCTCGGTCGGCACGATCATCGCGGCGGTCGAAGGGCTGGTGGCCGATCAGAAGGGCGGCGACGCGCAAGCATGAGGCGCGTCGTCATCACCGGCGCCGGCACCATCAACGCATTGGCCCAGGATGTCCCCGGCACGCTCGCGGCCTTCCGCGAGGGGCGCTGCGGCATCGGCCCGCTGGAGTTCCGCGACGTCGACCGCCTGTCGATCCGCATCGGCGCCCAGGTTCGCGGCTGGGACCCGGAGGCGCATTTCAACCGCCAGGAAATCGCCCTCTACGACCGCTTCACCCAGTTCGCCCTGCACGCCGCCCGCGAGGCCGTGGCGCAGTCGGGGCTGAGCTTCCGCGACGACCGGCTGGCCTATCGCGCGGGCGTGGTGATGGGCACCGCCGCGGGCGGCATGACCACCTGGGACGAGAATTACCGCACCGTGTTCGAGGAGGGGAAGAACCGGGTCCACCCCTTTGTCGTGCCGAAGCTGATGAACAACGCGGCGGCCAGCCACATCTCCATGACCTTCGGGATGATGGGGCCGTCGTTTTCGGTCTCCACCGCCTGCGCCTCGTCGAACCACGCCATGGGGCTGGCGTTCCACATCGTGCGCGCGGGCGCGGCCGACGCGATGCTGACCGGCGGCTCCGAGGCGATGCTGTGCTTCGGCGGCATCAAGGCGTGGGAGGGGCTGCGGGTGATGTCGCGCGACGGCTGCCGCCCGTTCTCGGCCGACCGCAACGGCATGGTCCAGGGCGAGGGCGCCGCCGTCTTCGTCTTCGAGGAATACGAGCACGCCCGCGCCCGCGGCGCCGAGATCCTGGCGGAAGTCGTGGGATTCGCCATGACCTCGGACGCGGGCGACATCGTGATGCCGTCGAAACAGGGCGCGGCGCGGGCGATGGCAGGGGCCCTGCGTGACGCGGGCCTGCCGCGCGACGCGGTGGGCTACATCAACGCCCACGGCACCGGCACCACCGCCAACGACAAGACCGAAAGCGCCGCCGTGGCCGAGGTGTTCGGGCAGCACGCCGACGCGCTGATGATCTCGTCCACCAAGTCGATGCACGGGCATCTGATCGGCGGCACCGGCGCGGTGGAGCTTCTGGCCTGCATCATGGCGCTGCGCGACGGGGTGATCGCGCCCACCGTGGGCTACCGCGAGGCCGACCCCGAATGCGCGCTGGATGTCGTCCCCAACGAGGCCCGCGAGGCCGAGGTGGATGTCGTGCTGTCCAACGCCTTCGCCTTTGGCGGGCTGAACGCCGTGCTGGCGCTGCGCCGGGCCTGACGCCGCGTCCGCTGTGGCTCAGGCCTCGATGCAGACCGCGACCAGTTCCTCGTAGCGCTGCACGATCCAGTTGGGCGCATCATCGGGGATTGCGCCCTCGATCGCCACGGCCACATCCGACAGCACCGCCGCCGAGCGGCTGTTGTCGATCATCGGCATCGTGCCCGGCGCCACCGCGCGCTCATAGGCGATCAGCGCCACCGCGACCAGCAGCACGCCGCGCACCGCCCCGAACAGGAACCCCAGCCCCATGTCGAGCCCGCCCAGCGCCGTGCGCCGGATCATCGACGACAGCACCGGGGTGAACAGCGCCGCCACCACCAGCGCCACGGCAAAGACGGTGGCAAAGGCCGCGATCACGCTCAGCTCGCAGCTGTCGGCCAGGAAATCGCCCACCACGGGGATCTCGCGCATCCAAGGCTCCAGCGCGGGCGCCAGAACGAAGGCCGCGATCGCGGCCACCACCCAGCCCGCGATGGCCATGACCTCGCGCACCACGCCGCGCGACCATGCCAGCACCGCTGACACAAGGATCACCGCCGCCACGATGCCGTCGATGAGGGTAAATCCGTCCATGCCGATGATCCTTGCGATCGATTTGCGCCGTCAGTCCGCGCCGAACACATCCGCGACAAAGGCCGCGATGTCGGGCAGTTCGCGCACCGTCATCCCTTCGCCGGCGCCCAGCTTGCTGCGGGCCGGCGCAATCGCGCGTGTGAAACCAAGTTTCGCGGCCTCTTTCAACCGGTTTTCCGTCTGACCCACCGGACGCAGCGCGCCGGACAGCGAAATCTCACCGAACACGACCGTGTCGGCAGGCACCGCGATGTCCTCGCGCGCCGACAGAAGCGCGGCCGCCACCGCCAGATCGGCGGCCGGTTCCGCCACCCGCATCCCCCCCGCGACATTCAGGAACACATCCAGCCCCCCGAATGCGATCCCGCAGCGCGCCTCCAGCACCGCAAGGATCGTCGACAGCCGCGCCCCGTCCAGCCCCACCACCGCCCGCCGCGGCGTGCCTAGGCTCGACGGCGCCACCAGCGCCTGGATCTCCGTCAGCACCGGGCGCGTGCCCTCGATGCCGGAAAACACCACCGATCCCGGCGCGGGGCGGTCGCGCTCGGACAGGAACAGCGCCGACGGATTGGCGACCTCGGCCAGGCCACCGCCGGTCATCTCGAACACGCCGATCTCGTCGGCCGGGCCGAAGCGGTTCTTGACGCTGCGCAGGATGCGGAAGGCGTGCCCGCGCTCGCCCTCGAAATAGAGCACGGTGTCCACCATGTGCTCGACCACGCGGGGACCGGCGATCTGGCCGTCCTTGGTGACATGGCCCACCAGCAGCACCGCGGTGCCGCGCCGCTTGGCGAACTGCACAAGATCGTGTGCGGCCGCGCGCACCTGCGCGACCGAGCCGGGCGCGCTCTCGACGGTATCCAGCCACATGGTCTGGATCGAATCGATCACCACCAGCCCCGGGCGCTCCGCGTCCAGCGTGGTCAGGATGTCGCGCAGGTTGGTTTCCGCCGCCAGCCGCACCGGGGCATCCGCCAGCCCCAGCCGGCGGGCGCGCAGCCGCACCTGCGCCGCCGCCTCCTCGCCCGAGACATAGAGCGTGGACAGACCCGCGCGGGCAAAGGCAGCGGCCGCCTGCAACAACAGCGTGGACTTGCCGATCCCCGGATCGCCCCCCACCAGCACCGCCGAGGCCGCCACCAGCCCACCGCCCAGCACCCGGTCGAATTCTGCCATCCCCGAGACGCTGCGCGGGGGCGGCGCCTCCTCCTCGGCCAGAGTGCTGAGCGCAACGCTGCGGCCCCGCGTGACACCGCCCTTGGGCCCGGTGCCCAGCGGCGCCTCCTCCACCAGCGTGTTCCACGCCCCGCAGGCGTCGCAGCGCCCGCCCCAAATGGGGCGGGCGCGGAAACCGGGCGCCATGGCCCGCACAACCCTCACCGTCGATCTGTCCGCCATCGCCGCGAACTGGCGCGCGCTGGACGCCCTTGGCCCGCAGACGGCCGCCACGCTCAAGGCCGACGCCTATGGCACCGGCCTGGGCCCGGTCGCGCGCACCCTCGCCGCGGCCGGCGCCCGCAGCTTCTTCGTCGCGCTGGCCGAGGAAGGCGCCGCCCTGCGCGCCATCCTCGGCCCCGGCCCCGAGATCGCGGTCTATTCCGGCCACATGGCCGGCGACGCCCCGCTCCTGCGCGACGCCGACCTGATCGCGATGCTCAACGCCCCCGAACAGGTCACGCGGCACCTGAGCCAGACCCCGGACCTTTCCTTCGGCGTGCAGCTCGATACCGGCATGAACCGGCTCGGGATGGAGGCCGCCGACTGGGCCCGCCTGGCGCCCACCCTGCTGGGGCGCGGCCCCGCGCTGGTGATGTCGCACCTCGCCTGCGCGGACGCGCCCGACCACCCCATGAACGCGGCCCAGCTGGCCGAGTTCCGGCGCATGACGGACGGGCTGGGCCTGCGCCGGTCGCTGTCGGCCACCGGCGGGATCCTTTTGGGGCGCGACTATCATTTCGACCTGACGCGCCCGGGGATCGGCCTGCATGGCGCGGCCCCGTTCACCGCCGGGCGGGCGGCGCTGCACCTGGCGCTGCCGGTGATCCAGACCCGCCCGCTCGCGGTGGGCGAGACGGTGGGCTACGGCAACAGCTGGACCGCGGCGCGGCCCACGCGGCTGGCGACCGTCTCGGCCGGCTACGCGGACGGCATCCACCGGGTGCTGTCGAACCGCATCCGGCTCTGGCACGGCGACACGCCCTGCCCGGTGGTGGGGCGGGTGTCGATGGACCTGATCACGGTGGACATCACCGACCTGCCCGACACCCCGGCCACGCTCGATCTGCTCGGCCCGCACCAGGGCGTGGACGATCTGGCGGAGGCCGCCGGCACCATCGGCTACGAGATGCTCACCGGCCTCGGCGCGCGCTATGCCCGCGTCCATGTGGGGGGCGCGTGACCGGACCTCTTGTCGCCACCGGACGCGCCACCCGCGAGGCGCTGGCGGGTATCGGGGCGCTGGCGCGCTTTGCGGCGCGGGTGGTCGCGGCGGGCCTGCGCGGGCCGTTCCACGGCGTCGAGGTGCTGCGCCAGCTGGGCGCCATCGGCTGGCAGTCGCTGCCCGTCGTCGGGCTGACGGCGCTGTTCACCGGGGCCGCGCTGGCGCTTCAGATCCACGCGGGCGGGGCGCGCTTCAACGCCGAATCCGTCGTGCCGTCCATCGTCGCCATCGGCATCACCCGCGAGCTTGGCCCGGTGATGGCCGGGCTGATGGTCGCCGCGCGCGTCGCCTCCTCCATCGCCGCCGAGATCGGCACCATGAAGGTCACCCAGCAGATCGACGCGCTGGTGACGCTGTCCACCGACCCGCTGAAGTACCTCGCGGTGCCGCGGGTGCTGGCGGCGACGCTGGCGGTGCCGGTGCTGGTGGCGGTGGGCGATTCGCTGGGCATCATGGGCGGCTGGCTGGTGGGCATCGGCCGGCTGGGGTTCGACGCGCAGACCTACCTCGTGAACACGGTGGAGTTCCTGGAGGTCTGGGACATCGCCTCGGGGCTGGTGAAGGGCGCGGCCTTCGGCTTCATCGTCGCGGTGACGGGCTGCTTCTTCGGCATGCGCTCGGGCCAGGGCGCACAGGGGGTGGGCCGGGCGACCAAGGCCGCCGTGGTCACCGCCGCCGTGCTGATCCTGGCCGCCAATTATGCGCTGACGGAGCTGTTCTTCCGTGGCTGAGGCGCCCGCGATCCGCACGCACGCCCTGCACAAGGCGTTCGGCGCCACCCGGGTGCTGCGGGGCCTCGACCTGGAGGTCGCGCGGGGCGAGAGCCTCGTGGTGATCGGCGGCTCCGGCTCGGGCAAGTCGGTGCTGCTGAAGTGCATCCTCGGGCTGGAGATCCCCGACGCGGGCGAGGTCTGGCTGGACGGACAGCCCACCGGCGGGCGTCCGCGGCCCGCGTTCCTGGAGCGCTTCGGGATGCTGTTCCAGGGCGCCGCGCTGTTCGACAGCCTGAGCGTCTGGCAGAACGTGGCGTTTCGCCTTTTGCGCGACCGCCGCCCCCCGGCCCAGGCCCGCGCCCGCGCGATCGAGAAGCTGGCCCGCGTCGGGCTGGCCCCGGAGGTCGCGGACCTGTTTCCCGCGCAGCTGTCGGGCGGCATGGCCAAGCGCGTGGGGCTGGCGCGCGCCATCGCCACCGACCCGGCGGTGATCTTCTTCGACGAGCCGACCACCGGCCTCGACCCGATCATGGCCGGCGTCATCAACGGCCTGATTCGCGACATCGTGGCCGAGACCGGCGCCACCGCGCTGACCATCACCCACGACATGGCCAGCGTGCGCGCCATCGCCGACCGCGTGGCCATGCTGCACGCCGGCACCATCCGCTGGACCGGCCGGGCGGCCGGGCTCGACGATGCCGAGGATCCGATGGTGCAACAATTCATCCACGGCCGTCCCGAGGGGCCGTTCACCCAGCCCTGACCCAGATATTGACACGTCCGCGCCCGAGCCACAGGATCTGGGGCGCAGACGGCGGCACGCGGCCCGATCCACAGGCTGTCCACAGGTTTATCCAGATTGATCGCGGCACCCCGATCCGCCATACCCGTCCGACACGACCAAGGGGCAGGGCAGTGAACGAGATCGCAACGATCCGTGGCGGCGGCGCGTCGCCAGACACCGAGGACGGCGGGCTTCCGCATAACATCGAGGCCGAACAACAGCTTCTGGGCGCGATCCTGACCACCAACGAGGTCTTCGACCGCATCAGCTCGATCATCAAGGCCGAGCACTTCTTCGAACCCCTGCACCAGCGCATCTACGAGATCGCCGCCGCGCGCATCCAGAAGAACGCGCTGGCGTCCCCGGTGACGCTGAAGGCGTATCTGGAGGATGACCCGGGCCTTCAGGCGCTGGGGGGCCCGGCCTATCTGGCGCGCATCGCGGGGGCGGCGATCTCGGCGCATGCCGCGCGTGACTATGCGCAGATGCTGCATGATCTGGCGATCCGGCGGGACCTGATCGCGCTGGGCCGCGACATCTCGGCCCGCGCGGCCCAGGTCGATATCGACAGCGAACCGCGCGAACAGATCGTGGAGGCCGAGCAGCGCCTCTATGCGCTGGGCGAACAGGGCACCGCCAGCCGGGGGTTCCAGTCGTTCCTCAAGGCGGTGACGGATGCGGTGGTCGTGGCCTCGGCCGCGTATCAGCGCGACGGGGGGCTGGCGGGGCTGTCCACCGGGCTGACCGACCTGGACCGCAAGCTGGGGGGCCTGCACCGCTCGGACCTGCTGATCCTGGCCGGGCGCCCGTCGATGGGCAAGACGTCGCTCGCGACCAACATCGCCTTCAACATCGCGAAAACCTATGCCCGCGGCCAGCGCGCGGACGGGACCGAGGGCACGCTGAACGGCGGCGTCGTGGGCTTCTTCAGCTTGGAGATGTCGGCCGAACAGCTGGCCGCGCGCATCCTGTCCGAGGCCGCCGAGGTGCCCTCGGAACAGATCCGCCGCGGCGACATGACGGAAACCGAGTTCCGCCGCTTCGTCGATGCCGCCCGCTCGCTCGAGGCGTGTCCGCTTTACATCGACGACACCCCCGCCCTGCCGATCGCGCAGTTGGCGGCGCGGGCGCGCAGGCTCAAGCGCACGCATGGGCTGGATGTGCTGTTCGTGGACTACCTGCAGCTTCTGCGCGGCGGCGGGCGCAGCGACAACCGCGTCAACGAGGTCTCCGAGATCACCCAGGGCCTCAAGGCCATCGCCAAGGAGCTGGATATCCCCGTGGTGGCCCTGTCGCAGCTTTCGCGCCAGGTGGAGAACCGCGAGGACAAGCGCCCGCAGCTGTCGGACCTGCGCGAATCGGGCTCGATCGAGCAGGACGCGGACGTGGTGATGTTCGTCTTCCGCGAGGAATACTACCGCGAGCGCGAGAAGCCCGGCGACGACAAGCTGGAGGAGATGGCCAAGTGGCAGGCCGCCATGGAGCGCGTCCACGGCAAGGCCGAGGTCGTGATCGGCAAGCAGCGCCACGGCCCCATCGGCACGGTGGAGCTGAGCTTCGAGGGGCGATTCACCCGATTCGGCAACCTGGCGAAAGAGTGGCAGTCGGGCGGCTTCGACTGATCAGCCCCCGGCGCCCACGCCGGACCTCAGCCCCCCGGACCTCAGCCCCGCGCCAGCCACGGCATGCCCGCGGCGGTGATCGTCAGGAACGGCACCGTCGCCCCGGTCGGCATCGCCGCCATCAGCAGCACCGCATCGACCACCGGGCCCAGCTCCATCAGCGGCTCGGGGCGGCGGCTGCCGTCGGGCTGGACCATGCCCACGTCGAACCCCGACGACAGCGGGGTGCGCGCGTTGCCGATGTCGATCTGCCCGCAGGTGATGCCAAAGGCCCGCCCGTCCAGCTCCAGCGCCCGCGTCAGCCCGGTGATGGCGTGCTTGGTGGTGGTATAGGCGACGGATCCGGGCCGGGGCGCGTGCGCGGCGATGGAGCCGTTGTTGATGATCCGCCCGCCCGGCGGGTCCTGCCGCCGCATCGTGCCGAACGCCGCGCGGGCCGCGAGGAACATCCCCGTCAGGTTCACGTCGACGGCGGTGCGCCAGTCCTCGGGCGTGATCTCGTCGATCAGGGCGGCGGGGGGAAAGACGCCGGCGTTGTTGAACAGAACGTCGATGCGGCCGAAGCGGGCCATGGCGGCGGCAAAGGCGGTCTCCACCGCCACCGCATCGGTGACATCGCCCGGCAGCACCAGCGCAGACGCATGCCCCTCGGCGACCGCGTCCAGCGCCTCGGCCCGCCGCGCCATCAGGGCCACGTTCCAGCCATCGGCCAGCGCGCGCTCGGCCACCGCCCGGCCGATGCCGGAGCTGGCGCCGGTGACGAACAGCGTGCCCGCCATCAGAACGCCCGGAAGGTGATGGTGGTCAGCGTCCGGTCGATGCCGGGGATGTCGAACAGCCGGTCCGTCAGGTAGCGGCCGATGTCCTCGCCCTCGGGGATGTAGATCTTGGCCATCAGGTCGAAATCGCCCGAGGTGGAGTAAAGCTCGCTCACCACCTCGCGGTCATAGATCGCCTCGGCCACGCCATAGGTCTTGCCCGGGCTGCACCGGAACTGGACAAAAACGCACCGCATCGCCACCCTCCCGTCTGTGATCGGCACCAGCCTAGCCGGGCCGGAGACCGGGCGCCATGCCCCGCGTCGGCCCGGAAGGATGCCGCATCGCAGCGAATTGACAGGGACAGGATCTGTCCTGTATTCCCGCATCAAGAGAAAGATTATTTCGCGCCGTGCCCGGAGGACCGCCCGATGACCGACACATCCCTGCCCGCCCGCGACGCGCCCTGGCTGTTTCGCACCTATGCCGGGCATTCCACGGCGCAGGCATCGAACGCGCTGTACCGCAACAACCTGTCCAAGGGTCAGACCGGCCTGTCGGTGGCCTTCGATCTGCCGACGCAGACGGGCTATGACAGCGACCACGAACTGGCGCGCGGCGAGGTCGGCAAGGTGGGCGTGCCGGTGGCCCATCTGGGCGACATGCGCACGCTGTTCGACGCGATCCCGCTGGAGCAGATGAACACCTCCATGACGATCAACGCCACCGCTCCGTGGCTGCTCGCGCTCTATGTCGCGGTGGCCGAGGAGCAGGGCGCGGATGTGTCCCGCCTTCAGGGCACGGTGCAGAACGACATCATCAAGGAATACCTCAGCCGCGGCACCTATGTCTGCCCGCCGCGCCCGTCGCTGCGGATGATCACCGATGTCGCCGCATGGACCCGCTCCGAGATGCCCCGGTGGAACCCGATGAACATCTGCTCCTACCACCTCCAGGAGGCCGGCGCGACGCCCGAGCAGGAGCTGGCGTTTGCGCTGGCGACCGCGACGGCGGTGCTCGACGACCTGCGCGGCAAGGTGGACGCGGCGGATTTCCCGCAGATGGTCGGGCGCATCAGCTTCTTCGTCAACGCCGGCATCCGCTTCGTGACCGAGATGTGCAAGATGCGCGCCTTCACCGAGCTGTGGGACGAGATCTGCCGCGAACGCTACGGCGTGGAGGAGGAGAAATACCGCCGCTTCCGCTATGGCGTGCAGGTCAACAGCCTCGGGCTGACCGAACAGCAGCCCGAAAACAACGTCTATCGCATCCTGATCGAGATGCTGGCGGTGACGCTGTCGAAGAACGCCCGCGCCCGCGCCGTGCAGTTGCCGGCCTGGAACGAGGCGCTGGGCCTGCCGCGCCCGTGGGACCAGCAATGGTCGCTGCGCATGCAGCAGGTGATGGCCTACGAGACCGACCTGCTGGAGTACGCCGATCTGTTCGACGGCAACCCGGCGGTGGCGGCCAAGGTGGCCGAGCTGAAGGAGGGCGCGCGCGCCGAACTCGCGCTGATCGACGGCATGGGCGGCGCGGTGGACGCGATCGAGTACATGAAGGGCCGCCTGGTGGATGCCAACGGCGCCCGCATCGCCCGGATCGAGGGCGGCGAGACCGTGGTTGTCGGGGTGAACCGCTACACCACCACCGAACCCTCGCCCCTGACCACCGGCGAGGGCGCGATCATGGTCGTCGACCCGGCGGTGGAGGCCGACCAGATCGGCCGGCTGGAGGCGTGGCGCGCCGCGCGCGACGCCGCCGCGGTGCAGGCCGCGCTGGAGGATCTGCGCGCGGCCGCCCGGTCGGGGGCCAACATCATGCCCCCCTCCATCGCCGCGGCAAAGGCGGGCGCGACCACCGGCGAATGGGGCGATGTGGTGCGCGCGGCCTTTGGCGAATACCGCGCGCCGACGGGCGTGTCCTCGGCGCCGTCGAACCGGACCGAGGGGCTGGAGCCGATTCGCGAGGCCGTGGACGCGGTGTCCGCGCGGCTGGGCCGACGGCTGAAGTTCGTGGTGGGCAAGCCGGGCCTCGATGGCCACTCCAACGGCGCCGAACAGATCGCGGCGCGGGCGCGCGACTGCGGCATGGACATCCACTACGAGGGGATCCGCCTGACCCCGGCGGAAATCGTCGCCGCCGTGCGCGAGCAGGACGCCCATGTCGTGGGCCTGTCGATCCTGTCCGGCAGCCACATGCCGCTGATGGAGGAACTGACCCGCCGGATGCGTGCCGAAGGGCTGGGCCATGTCCCGGTGATCGTCGGCGGCATCATCCCCGAGGACGACGCCGACCGCCTGCGGGCGATGGGGGTGGCGGCGGTCTACACGCCCAAGGATTTCGAGATCAACCGCATCATGATGGACATCGTGGGGCTGGTGGACGCCCAGCCCGCCGCCGCGGAGTAGCTTCGCCGGCACCGGTGGGGGCACCGGCGGGGCTCCGCCCAGCGACGGGCGGAATCGGTGCCCCCCCTTGCCGATGCCCGCACGCGCGCTTGATATTGAAGGATGGAGCTTCCGAACCCGCATATTCAGGCGCCGCCGCCCCCGGCCATGCCGGAGGCAGCGGCGTCCCGTGTCGCCGCAGCGACAGGCGGCGGGGCACCGCCGCTGGGCCAGGCCAGCCACCCGGCCGCGCCGATCGTGCTTGGCGGATGGCGGGGCGGGCGCGCACTGGCGCTGGGGGTGTTCGCCGCGCTGGTGGCGGCGGGGGTCTGGGTGGCGTTGCAGGGCGACCTGTCGACAGAGGCGCTGGTGGCGCGCCATGCCGATCTGCTGGTCTGGCGCGACGCGCAGGGCTCGCTGGCGATGGTGGGGTTCTTTGCGATCACCGCCGTCGCGGCGCTGGTGTCACTGCCGGGGATCGCGGTGTTCACGCTGGCGGGGGGCGTGCTGTTCGGTGTGCTGTGGGGGACGCTGCTGGTCGTGGGCGCCGCCACGGTGGGCGCCATCGGGCTGTTCCTGCTGGCGCGGGCGGGGTTCGGCACGGGGCTGTGGTCCCGGCTGGAGGCCGGACGCGGCGGCTGGCTGGCCGAGGAACTGCGCCGCAACGAGATCAAGGCCCTGCTGTTGCTGCGCGTCGCCCCGGTGGTGCCGTTCGTTCTGGCGAACGCGCTGCCGGCGGTGATGGGGGTGCGGCTGGGACGCTATGTCGCCACCACCTTTGTGGGGCTGATCCCGGGCACCGCGGCGGTGGCCCTCGCAGGCCAGGGCCTGGGCGAGGTTGCGGCCACCGGCGGCCAGGTCGACATGACCATCATGGCGACCCTGGTCATCGGGGTGCCGATGGCGTTTCTGGTGATCGCTCTGGCCGCCCGGCTGCTGCGCCGCTGACCCCGGCACCGCCGGAGCCGCGCACCGGACCGGTCGATCAGAACGCGTGCTGCCACATCAGCAGAACCGGCGCGACGAAGATGACCGCGATCAGGAACAGCTTGGCCGCGTGCACCACCTTGGGGACGCGGTTGTCCTCCTTGGCGGCCTCGTCGACGGCGAACATGGCCCACAGGATACCGGCGCCCATCTGCTCCATCGACTTCAGCTCGCGGGTGCGCACGTTGTCCTGCGGCGCGGCGGCGGCCGGTGCAGTTGCCTGTGCGGGGGCCGGCGCGGTGGCCTGTGCGGGGGCCGCAGGTGCCGGGGCGGCCTGGGCGGCGCGCGGCGGTTCCGCGGCCTGGGCCTTGCTGTCCTCGGCCTTGGCGGCGTGCGCCTTGCTTTCCTGGGCCTTGGTATCGTGGGCCTTGCTGTCCTGTGCCGTGCTGGCCGGGGCCGCCTTGGCCTTGCCGTCGCGACGCTCCTTGATCCCCGACATGTCTGTCCCTCCATTCGACTCGGTGCAACATAATGTCGTGGGGTGTGGGTGCAAGCGCGGCCTTCGGGCTGCGGGGGATTTAAATCGCGCAATCGAAACAATCGTTTCCCACGCGCCGGCCCGCAGCCCATGCCAGATGTGGTGGTCCGCCACCGCGGCACCGCGACATCCCGCGCCCGCCCCTTGACGCAGCCGGGTGCGGGGGGGCACAGTCCGCCGGGTCGGTCATCAAGGGTGCCCCGTGCGCTTCACCCGCCTGCGCCTCAACGGATTCAAGAGCTTCGTCGATCCCACCGAGATGGTGATCGACGACGGGCTGACCGGCGTGGTCGGTCCCAACGGCTGCGGCAAGTCCAACCTGCTGGAGGCGCTGCGCTGGGTGATGGGCGAAAACCGGCCCACCGCGATGCGCGGCGCGGGGATGGAGGACGTGATCTTTGCCGGCGCCGCCTCGCGCCCGGCGCGACATTTCGCCGAGGTGGCCCTCAGCCTCGACAACACCGACCGCACCGCGCCCGCCGCCCTCAACACCGCCGACACGCTGGAGGTGTCGCGCCGGATCACCCGCGACGCGGGCTCGGCCTATCGGGTCAACGGCCGCGAGACGCGGGCACGCGACGTGCAGATGCTGTTCGCCGACGCCTCCACCGGGGCGCAATCGCCCGCGCTGGTGCGCCAGGGCCAGATCGCCGAGTTGATCAACGCCCGCCCCCGCGCCCGCCGCCGCATCCTGGAGGAGGCCGCCGGGATCGCCGGGCTGTACAGCCGCCGCCACGAGGCGGAACTGCGCCTGACCGCCACCGAAACCAACCTTGCCCGCGTGGCGGACCTGCTGGAGGGGTTGGCCACCCAGCTTGCGCAGCTGCAACGCCAGGCCCGGCAGGCGGCCCGCTACCGCGAGATCGGCGCCGCGCTGCGCCAGGCCGAAGGCGTGCTGCTGGTGCGCCGTCACCAGATCGCCGCCGCCGCCCATGACGCGGCCCGCGACGCCGCGCGCGCCGCCACCCGCACAGCCGCCGCGCTGGAGCTCGAGGCCCGCGCCGCAACCCGCGCCCGCGAAGCCGCCGAACAGGCCCTGCCCCCCGCCCGCGACGAGGACGCCATCGCAGGCGCGGTGCTGCATCGTGCCACGGTGGCGCGCGACACCCTGGCCGCGGACCTCGCCCGGGCCGAGGACGACATCGCCACCCTGGAGGCCCGCGCCACCCAGATCGACAGCGATGCCCAGCGCGAGGCCGCGCTGGATCGCGACGCGGCCGGCGCCCTGGCCGGGCTGGAGGCGGAAATGGCCGCGCTTCAGGCCGCCGACGACGGCATCGACGACCGCCTGGAGGCGGCGGCCGAGGCGGCCCATGCTGCCGGCGCCGCCCTGCCCACGCGCGAGGCCGCGCTGGACGCCCGCGCGCAGGCCGTCGCACGTCTGGCGGCGCAGGGCGACACCGCGCGCGCGGCCCTCGCACAGGCCAGCG
>NZ_NHSD01000322.1 GCF_016653255.1 Rhodobaculum claviforme | reverse complement strand
CCCCGCCCCCTGTGACGACCCGCTTGTTCACGACCCCGAGGGCGGCCTGCCGCGGCTGCGCGCCATCATGGCGCGGCTGCGCGATCCCGACACCGGCTGCCCCTGGGACATCGAGCAGACCTTCGCCTCGATCGCCCCCTACACCCTGGAGGAGGCGCATGAGGTCATCGACGCCATCGCGCGCGCCGACTGGCCCGCGCTGGAGGGTGAGCTGGGCGATCTGCTGTTGCAGGTCGTCTATCACGCGCAGATGGCCGCAGAGGCCGGGCACTTCGACCTCGACGGCGTGATCCGCGCCATCGCCGACAAGATGGTCGCCCGCCACCCGCATGTCTTTGGCAACGAGAGCCGCGACAAGTCCGCCGCCCAGCAGGTCGCCGACTGGGAGGCGATCAAGGCAACCGAGCGCAAGGCGCGCGCCGCGGGCGGCGTGCTGGACGACGTGGCGCTGGCGCTGCCGGCGTTGACGCGGGCGGTGAAGCTTCAGAAACGCGCGGCACGGGTGGGGTTCGACTGGCCCGACACGACCCAGGTCCTGACCAAGGTGCAGGAGGAAGCCCGCGAGCTGGTCGAGGCGCAGGCCAGCGGCGATGCCGCCCACACGGCCGAGGAGTTCGGCGACCTGTTGTTCGTGATGGCCAACCTTGCGCGCCACCTCGACATCGACCCCGAGGCCGCCCTGCGCGCCGCCAACGCCAAGTTCATCCGCCGCTTTGCCGCGATCGAAGCCGCGCTGGCCGCCGATGGCCGCCGCCCCGAGGACAGCACCCTCGCCGAGATGGACGCGCTGTGGGAGGCCGCCAAGCGCGCGGGCGGCTGACCCGCCCGGGCCGGGACATGAGCGCGCCTCATGGTCTTGATGTGATCAATGAGGTTGATTCACAGCCACCCCGCCCCCTATGTCCCAAGGCAGCGCCTGCAGGGGCGCAACTTTGCATGACCGAAGGGGGTCCCCGATGTCCCGTCCCGCCCGTTCCGCCGTTTTCGACCGCCTGGGCGCGCTTGCGCGTGAGCGGGTGCTTGTCCTCGACGGGGCGATGGGCACGCAGCTTCAGAACCTCAGGCTGAGCGAGGACGACTTCATCGGCCACGGTCCCGGCTGTGGCTGCCACCCCACGCTGCATGGGGTGCAGGACAAGCCCCAGCAGGGCAACAACGACCTGCTGCTGCTGACCCAGCCCAAGGCGATCGAGGAGATTCATTTCCAGTTCGCCATGGCCGGTGCCGACATCCTGGAGACGGGGACGTTCTCCTCCACCGCCATCGCGCAGGCCGACTACGGGCTGGAACACGCCGTGCACGAGATGAACGTCGCAGGCGTCCGGCTGGCCCGCGCCGCCGCCGAGCGCGCGCAGGCCGCCGACGGCCGGCCGCGGTTCGTGGCGGGCGCGGTGGGGCCGACCAACCGCACCGCGTCGATCAGCCCGGACGTGAACAACCCCGGATACCGCGCCACCACCTTTGACGAGCTGCGCGCGGCCTACCGCGACCAGATCCGCGGGCTGGTGGCCGGCGGCGCCGACATCATCCTGATCGAGACGATCTTCGACACCCTCAACGCCAAGGCCGCGGTGTTCGCCGCCAACGAGGTGTTCGCCGAGACCGGCGTGGAACTGCCGATGATGATCTCGGGCACCATCACCGATGCCTCGGGGCGGACACTGACGGGGCAGACGCCGACCGCGTTCTGGTACTCGCTGATGCACGCGCGCCCCTGGACCATCGGGCTGAACTGCGCGCTGGGGGCCGAGGCGATGCGCCCCCACATCGCGGAGCTGTCGGGCGTGGCCGACACGCTGATCTGCGCCTATCCCAACGCGGGCCTGCCCAACGCCTTTGGCGGCTATGACGAGGGCCCCGACGAGACCGCCGCCCAGATCGAGCGGTTCCTGGAGGAGGGGCTGGTGAACGTGGTCGGCGGTTGCTGCGGCACCACGCCCGAGCACATCCGCGCCATCGCCGACGTTGCCGCCCGCCACACCCCCCGCAGCGTGCCCGTGATCGCGCCGAAGCTGCGCCTGTCGGGGCTGGAGCCCTTCACCCTGACGCCCGAGATCCCCTTCGTGAACGTGGGCGAGCGCACGAACGTCACCGGCTCGGCCAAATTCCGCAAGCTGGTGCGCGAGGCGGATTACACCACCGCGCTGGAGGTGGCGCTGGATCAGGTCGAGGGCGGCGCGCAGATCATCGACGTCAACATGGACGAGGGGCTGATCGATTCGGCCGCGGCCATGCGCGATTTCCTCAACCTCGTGGCGGCCGAACCCGACATCGCCCGCGTGCCCGTGATGATCGACAGCTCCAAGTGGGAGGTGATCGAGGAGGGGCTGAAGTGCAGCCAGGGCAAGGCGGTGGTGAACTCCATCAGCCTCAAGGAGGGCGAGGCGCAGTTCCTCCATCAGGCCCGGCTGTGCCGCGCATACGGCGCCGCCGTGGTCGTCATGGCGTTCGACGAGGATGGCCAGGCCGACACCCGGACGCGCAAGACCGAGATCTGCGCGCGCGCCTACAAGCTGCTGACCGAGGACGGCTTTCCGCCCGAGGACATCATCTTTGATCCCAACATCTTCGCCGTGGCGACGGGGATCGAGGAGCACGACAACTACGGCGTCGACTTCATCGAGGCGACGCGCTGGATCCGTGAAAACCTGCCCCACGCCCATGTCTCGGGCGGGGTGTCGAACCTGTCCTTCAGCTTCCGCGGCAACGACACCGTGCGCGAGGCGATGCACGCGGTGTTCCTCTACCACTGCATCCGCGCGGGGATGGACATGGGGATCGTAAACGCGGGCCAGCTCGCCGTCTATGACCAGATCGAGCCCGCGCTGCGCGAGGCCTGCGAGGACGTCGTCCTCAACCGCCGTTCGGACGGCACCGAGCGCCTGCTGGAACTGGCCGACCGCTTCAAGGGCGGCGTGCGCGAGGCCCGCGCGCGCGACCTGACGTGGCGCACATGGCCGGTGGACAAGCGGCTGGAGCACGCGCTGGTCAACGGCATCACCGAATTCGTCGACGC
Source organism: Rhodobaculum claviforme (assembly GCF_016653255.1). Classification (GTDB taxonomy): domain Bacteria; phylum Pseudomonadota; class Alphaproteobacteria; order Rhodobacterales; family Rhodobacteraceae; genus Rhodobaculum; species Rhodobaculum claviforme. The sequence continues at coordinate 22,638 of NZ_NHSD01000322.1, read as the reverse complement.
CGATGTGGAGGAGGCGCGGCAGCAGGCCGCCCGTCCGCTGGACGTGATCGAAGGCCCGCTGATGGCCGGCATGAACGTGGTGGGCGACCTGTTCGGCGCGGGCAAGATGTTCCTGCCGCAGGTGGTGAAATCCGCGCGCGTGATGAAGCAGGGCGTGGCCGTCCTGCTGCCCTACATGGAGGCGGAAAAGGGCGAGCGGCAGTCCGCCGGCCGCGTGCTGATGGCCACGGTCAAGGGCGACGTCCACGACATCGGCAAGAACATCGTCGGCGTCGTTCTGGCCTGCAACGGCTACGAGATCATCGACATGGGCGTGATGGTCCCGGCCGAGAAGATCCTCGCCACCGCGCGCGAGAAGAACGTCGACATGATCGGGCTGTCGGGCCTCATCACGCCGTCGCTGGACGAGATGGTCCATGTCGCGAGCGAAATGCAGAAGCAGGGCTTCGACATGCCGCTGCTGATCGGCGGCGCCACCACCAGCCGCATGCACACCGCCGTGAAGATCCACCCGTCCTACAGCCGCGGTCAGGCGGTGCATGTGACGGACGCCAGCCGCGCGGTGGGCGTCGTCTCGGCGCTGCTGTCCAAGGACCAGAGGCCCGGCTTCGTGGCGGATATCCAGACCCGCTACGCCGACCTCGCCGCCGCCCATGCGCGCGGCGAGCGCGAGAAGGAGCGCCTGCCGCTGTCGGTGGCGCGCGACAATGCGCTGCGGCTGGACTGGGACGGCTACGCCCCCGTCACGCCCAGCTTCACCGGCACCCGCATCATCGACGACTGGGACCTGGCGGAGATCGCGGGCCACATCGACTGGACCCCGTTCTTCCAGTCCTGGGAGCTCAAGGGCGTCTATCCCCGCATCCTGGACGACCCGACGGTGGGCGAGGCCGCGCGCACCCTCTTTGCCGATGCCCAGTCCATGCTGCAGCGCATCATCGGCGAGCGCTGGTTCACGCCGCGCGCCACCGTGGGCTTCTGGCCCGCCAACGCGGTGGGCGACGACATCCGCCTGTATTCCGACGCGGACCGCACCACCCCGCTGGCCACGCTGCACACCCTGCGCCAGCAGCTTCAGCGCCGGGGCGGCAAGCCCAACATCGCGCTGTCGGATTTTGTGGCGCCCGAGGGGATGACCGACCACATCGGCGCCTTCGTCGTGACCGCCGGCCCGGAGGAGGCCGAGATCTCCGCCCGCTTCGAGGCGGCGAACGACGATTTCTCGGCCATCATGGTCAAGGCGCTGGCCGACCGCTTCGCCGAGGCGATGGCCGAGATGCTGCACGCCCGTGTCCGGCGCGAGCTGTGGGGCTACGCCCCCGACGAAGCCTTCACCCCCGAGGAGCTGATCGCCGAGCCCTACGCCGGCATCCGCCCCGCGCCGGGCTACCCCGCGCAGCCCGACCACACCGAAAAGGCGACGATCTGGCGCCTGCTCGACGCCGAGGCCGCCACCGGCGTCAGCCTGACCGAGAGCTTCGCGATGTGGCCGGGCTCTTCGGTGTCGGGCTTGTATGTGGGCCACCCCGACAGCTTCTACTTCGGCGTGTCGAAGATCGAGGCGGATCAGGCCGCCGACTATGCCCGTCGCAAGGGCATGTCGGTGGACGAGGCCGAGCGCTGGCTGGCGCCGGTGCTGAACTACACCCCCGGCCCCAAGGCGCTGGCGGCGGAATGATCCCGCCCCCCCGGCGCCTGCCCCCGGGCAGGCCCCGAGGGGCGGAGGGCGGCCCCGGTCGGCCCGGCCTGGATCAGGACACCCGTGGTCCCGGCTGACGGTGGCATGCTGGCTTCCGGTTGTCCGTCACGCACCGATCTTTGGCCTGCCGGTCCGTGGCCTGCCGGTTCTTGGTCTGCCCGTTCTTGGTCTGCCCGTTCTTGGTCTGCCCGTTCTTGGTCTGCCGGTACCTGGCCTGCTGGTACCTGGGCTGCCGGTCCGTGGCGCGTCGGTCCGTGGCGCGCCGGTGCTCGATCTGGTGGTGTGGGGTCTTGTGCGTGGTCCGGAGCCATCGTCCGGTTTCCGGTGAACCTGAGGCCCGGGGGCTGGCGGGCGTCCGGTCCGCGGGCAGGGGTCACGGCGCTGCGGGGGCTGACACGCACCTGGTCGGCGGGCGTACGGCTCCCCAAAAGGCCGCGTGGCGCTCCGGGGGCGCGCCGGTCCGTCGCGGCGGGGATATCGGGCGGGCCCTGTTTCTCCGACCCCAACCGCGGGGCTGACGTCGCGCGGCGCAGCCCCCCTCAGCCCGGCCGGGCGGTGGGAGGGCGGACGCCCGCCGGGGCATGTTCCTCGATACAGGCGGTGATGGCGGCGCGGCGCAGCGGCTTTGTCAGGCACCCGTCGAGCCATTCCGGCGTGCCGCCATCCCCGGGCGCGTGAGCGGTCAGCGCGACGATCGGGATGCGGCCGCCGCTGGCGCGCTCCACCGCGCGGATGGCGCGGGCCGCTTCGTGGCCGTCCATACCGGGCATGGCGATGTCCATGAACACCAGATCCGGCGCGAAACTGGCGTACATCGCCACCGCCGTTTCCCCGTCATCTGCGAATGTCAGCTCGATATCCAGATGCTTGAGCATCTTGGCGAGGACCAGCTGGTTGGTGCGGTTGTCCTCGGCCGACAGCACGCGCATGCGGCGGCGCGGGGCGGGGGGGGCGGGGATTTCCTCGGTCGGCGGGTCGGCCGCGGCACCGCACAGATCGGCGAGCCGGGCCAGCAGCGTGCGCCGCAGCACCGGCGCCTGCAACACCGTGACCGACAGCGCCGCCGCGGCCGCCACCTTGATCCCCGCGGGATTCGCGCTGAGCAGCAGGACAGGACCGTCCCAGCCCTGCGCGCGCAGCGCGGCGACCAGCTCCAGCCCGTCCGTCCCCGGCAGCGTGTCGGTGCACACGACCACGTCGGGCACATCCTCGCGCACCGCGCGCAATGCCTCGGGGGCGGCGTGGCAACTGCTGACGCGCACGCCCAGCGCGCCCAGCTGCCGATCCAGGATCGCGCGGTTCACCAGCCGGTCGTCGACCACCAGGGCGTGACGCAGCGATTCGGGCAGCGGGCGCGGCGCGGCGACCTCCTCGGCCACCGGCAGTGACAGGCGGATGCCGAAGCAGGCGCCCGCGCCCGGGGTGCTGTCGACCCAGATCTCTCCACCCATCAGCGCGATCATGCGGCGCGTCAGCGCAAGGCCCAAGCCCGTCCCCTCGAACCGGCGGTTCTCGGCAGCGTCAAGCTGGGTGAACCGGTCGAAGATCTGCTCCAGATGGGCGGCGGCGATGCCGATTCCGGTGTCCTCGACCGTCAGGTGCAGGTCGCATGTCCCGCCACCGTCGACCACGCCGGTGACCCGCACCAGCACATGGCCCGCGGCGGTGAACTTGACCGCGTTGCCGATCAGGTGTGTCAGCACCTGGCGCACGCGCCCGGGGTCGGCCACCAGCCGCGTCGGCAGGAACAGGTCGTAATCCACCAGCAACGCCAGCCCGCGATCCCGTGCCGGCGGCTGGTGCATCACCACGACCTCGTGGATGCAGCGTTCGAGGTCAAAGGCCTCGGGTTGCAGGATCACCCGTCCGCCCTCGGCCCGGGCGAAGTCGAGGATGTCGTTCATCACCTGCAACAGCGCCTCGCCCGAGGAGCGGATCGTCTCGGCGCACTGGCGCTGGTCGTCGGTCAGGTCGCTGTCGCACAGCATCTCCGCCATTCCGACGATGCCGTTCATGGGGGTGCGGATTTCGTGGCTCATGTTGGACAGGAACACCGCCTTGGCGCGGGCGGCGGCCTCGGCACGCTCGTGCTCCTGGCGCAGGCGCTCTTCCAGCAGGACGGTTTCGGTGATGTCGAGGGCGACGCACACCACCTCGTTGTCGCGGGTGCGGTGGTCCGACAGACGCATCCACGGGCCGTCGCGCCAGCGCAGCACGGCCGGGGGGATCGGGTCCTCGGTCCAGCGGGCCTGCATGGTGGCGACCCAGTCGTCGGGATCGGTGCCGTCCAGTTCGATCAGCGGGGTGTCGGCGCACAGGCGCAGCAGCCGCGCGCGTGCGATGCCGGGGCGCACGTCGGGACAATCGGCATAGGGGCGCAGAAACGTCGCGTTGGCCGCCAGCAGCCGCCCCGCGGCATCGAACAGCGCCAGCCCGTCCTCGACCGCCGCCATGGTGTCGTGCAAACGGCGGCTGGCGACCCCGGCGACGTGGGCGGCGCGCGCAGCCTCGCCACGCAGACGGTCGAGGGTGTCGCCGGGGGGTGGGGCGCTGCGGTGGGCGGCCTCCCGCTCGGCCACGAGGCGGGTGCCGATATGGCGCCCGCGCGCCTCCAGCGCGGCCTGCGCGGCGCGCAATGCGCGCGTACGCCGGTCCAGCAGCCCTTCGGCCGCCAGACGGGCCCGGCGCTCCATCGTCAGCCGCTCGGACCAGCCCGCCACTGCCCACGCCATTCGGACCCTCTCCACCTTCGCGGGGCCAAGGGTGCCGCAACGGGGTGAAGACGCACTTAACGCGGGCCCGCCCGCCGCCGGATGGGGCCGATCACATGGAGAAGCTGACGCCGCAGCCGCAGCTGGAGCTGGCGTTGGGGTTGTTGATGGTGAAGCGCGCGCCGATCAGCTCCTCGGTGAAGTCGATCACGGCATTGGACAGAAGCGGCAAGGACACCGGGTCGATCACCACCCGCGCGCCGTCCTTTTCCAGCACGAGGTCGTCCTCGGCGGGGTCATCGAGGCGGATGTCGTACTGGAAGCCCGAGCAGCCGCCGCCCTCGATGGCGACGCGCAGGGCGCGCGCCTCGCCGCTGTCCTCGGCGATTTCCAGCAGGCGGGCGAAGGCGCGGTCGGTGACCTGGGGCGGCAGGGTCAGCGCGTCGGATGGCATGCGGCACCTCTGGCTACGGCGCGGACCCCAAGACGGGGTATTTCCGAGCCTTTCGCTAAGAGATATAGACCCCCGAAACGTCAGCGACAAGCGCGAGGCAGCAATGCGGGCCCCCTACGCCTCGGACCCCGGCCACAGCCGGGGCCGGATCACCCCCGAGGACGAGAGCGCCTGGCGCCCGGCGTTCCAGCGCGACCGCGACCGGATCATCCATTCCAGCGCGTTCCGTCGGCTCAAGCACAAGACCCAGGTCTTTGTCGCGCACGAGGGGGACTTCTACCGCACCCGCCTGACGCATTCGATCGAGGTGGCGCAGGTGGCGCGCACACTGGCGCGCGTGCTGGGCCTGGACACGGAGCTGGCCGAGGCGGTGGCGCTGGCGCACGACCTCGGCCACCCCCCCTTTGGCCATGTCGGCGAGGACGCGCTGGAACGCCTGATGGCGCCGCACGGGGGGTTCGACCACAACGCCCAGGCCGTGCGCATCGTCACCCGGCTGGAGCGCCACTATGCCGAATTCGACGGCCTGAACCTGACGTGGGAGACGCTGGAGGGCATCGCCAAGCACAACGGCCCCGTGGCCGTGGCCCCGTGGGCGCTGGAGGACTATACCGCCGTGCAGGATCTGGAGCTGCACACCCACGCGGGGCCCGAGGCGCAGGCGGCGGCGGTGGCCGACGACATCGCCTACAACCACCACGACCTGCACGACGGGTTGCGCGCGGGGCTGTTCGTCGAAGCCGACCTGATGGAGCTGCCGGTGGTCGGCCCCGCCCTGCGCGAGGTGGACGCGCGCTGGCCCGGGCTGGAGGCCCCGCGCCGCCGCCACGAGGCGCTGCGCCGCGTCTTCGGCGCCATGGTGGAGGACGTGATCGCCACCGCCCGCGCCCGGCTGGACACGGCCGCCCCGCAAAGCGTGGCCGAGGTGCGCGCGCTGGACCACCCGGTGGTGGCGTTTTCCCCCGGCATGGTGGCGGACCTGGCGCAGATCCGGGACTTCCTGTTCCACCGGATGTACCGCGCGCCGCAGGTGATGGAGATGCGCGCCCGCGCGCGCGTCGTGGTGGAGGGGCTGTTTGCCACCTATGTCGCGCGCCCCGAGCTGCTGCCGCCCGAATGGCGGCCCGCGGCGGCGTGCGATGCCACCGCCCGGGCGCGCGTCGTGTGCGACTATGTCTCGGGGATGACCGACCGCTTCGCGATCGAGGATCACGCCCGGCTGACGGCCTGAGGCGTCACAGCATCGCCATGCCGCCGTTCACATGCAGCGTGGCGCCGGTGACATAGCCTGCCTCCGCGCTGGCGAGGTAGAGCGCGGCCGCCGCGATCTCCTCGGGGGTGCCCATGCGCCCCGTGGGGATCTGGCCCAGGATGCGGCCCTTCTGGTCATCGGTCAGCTTGTCGGTCATCGCGGTCTCGATGAAGCCGGGCGCGATGCAGTTGACGGTGACGCCGCGGCTGGCGACCTCGGCCGCGAGGCTCTTGGACATGCCCACGAGGCCCGCCTTGGCCGCGGCATAGTTCCCCTGCCCCGCGTTGCCCGTGGCGCCCACGACCGAGGTCACGTTGACGATCCGCCCCCAGCGCGCCTTCATCATCCCGCGCAGCACACCGCGCGACAGCCGGAACGCGGCCGTCAGGTTGACGTCGATCACCGCCTGCCAGTCGTCGTCGGACATGCGCATGAACAGCCCGTCACGGGTGATGCCTGCGTTGTTGATCAGGATGTCGACGCCGCCCAGCGCCTCCGCCGCGCGCTTGGGCAGCGCCTCGATCGCGGCCGTATCCGACAGATCGCACGCCACCACATGCGCGCGCGCGCCCAGATCGGCGGCCAGCGCCTCCAGCGGGGCCTGGCGCGTGCCCGACAGCGCCACCGACGCCCCCGCCCCATGCAGTGCGCGCGCCACCGCCGCCCCGATGCCGCCCGATGCGCCGGTGATCAGCGCGCCCTTGCCAGTCAGATCGAACATCCTGCCCTCCGTCCGTTATGCCATGTGTCGGGCGCGGGCATAGCAGGCCCGGGCACCAAGGCAAACGGGCACACCACCCCCGGGCGCCCCTTGGACGCCGCCCGGCCCCGACCTATGATCCGGCACATGGGTACGCCGGTCCTGCAACTGACCGACCGCGGGCTTTACTGCGCGGCGGGGGAGTTCTTTGTCGATCCGTGGCGCCCGGTGCCGCGGGCGCTGATCACCCACGGCCACGCCGATCATGCGCGGTCCGGGCACGGGGCGTATCTTGCGACCGACATCGCCGCCCCGGTGATGCGCCACCGACTCGGCGCGATCACGCTGGACACCATCCGCTATGGCGAGGTCCGCCGCATCGGCGCCGCCACCGTCAGCTTCCACCCGGCCGGGCACGTCCCCGGATCGGCCCAGATCCGGGTGGAGGTGGGCGGCGAGGTCTGGGTCGTCTCGGGCGACTACAAGTTGGGAGCGGACGGGCTGTCGACCCCGTTCGAGCCGGTGCGCTGCCACACCTTCATCAGCGAATGCACGTTCGGGCTGCCGGTCTACAAATGGCCCGACCAGGCGGCGGTGCTGGCGCAGATCACCGACTGGGTGGCGTGGGCGGCCGAGCAGGGGCGCACGCCGGTGCTGGGGGTCTATGCGCTGGGCAAGGCGCAGCGGCTGCTGGCGGGGCTGGGGCATCTGGGCCCGATCCTGACCCATGGCGCGGTGGAGGCCACGAACGCGGTGATGCGCGACCAGGGCATCGCCCTGCCGCCCACGATCCAGGTGCAGCGGGGGCTGGACCTCAAGCCCCACCGGGGGCGGCTGGTGCTGGCGCCGCCCGCAGCGCTTGGCACGCCATGGATGCGCAAGCTGGGGCCGGTGTCGGTGGGGTTCGCCTCGGGGTGGATGCGGCTGCGCGGCGTGCGGCGCAGGCGGGCGGCGGACCGGGGGTTCGTGATCTCGGACCATGCCGACTGGGACGGGCTGAACGCCGCCATCGCCGCCACCGGGGCCGAGCGGGTGCTGGTGACGCACGGCTACACCACGGTGTTCGCGCGCTGGCTGGCGGAGCGGGGATATGACGCCGGGGTTCTTGCGACGGAATATGTGGGCGAGGACGCCGACGACAGCGCCCCCGAGTCCGGTGGTGAGTCCGGTGGTGAGGGGCCGGGCGACGGCGCCACGTCTGCCGGCGGCCCCGGCACGCCCGATGCGGCGGCAGAGGTGGAGGACGACACCCCCTCCGCCGCCCGGGGGGCCGCGCCATGAGGGGCTTTGCCGCGCTGTTCACCGCGCTCGACGGGACCACGCGCACCCTGCCCAAGGTGGCGGCCCTGGCAGAGTATTTCCGCACCGCCCCCGAGGACGACCGGCTGTGGACCATCGCCCTGCTGTCGGGCCGTCGGCCGCGCCGCGCGGTCAGCGCCACCCGGCTGCGCGAATGGGCGGCGGAGCGCGCCGGCCTGCCGCTGTGGCTGTTCGAGGAGGCCTATCCCGTCGTCGGCGACCTGGCCGAGACCATCGCGCTGGTGCTGCCGCCCCCCACCCGGCGCGACGACCGCAGCCTGACCGACTGGATGGCGCACCTCGCCGATCTGGCGGGCCGCGACGAGGACACGCGCCGCGTGGGCGTGCTCGCCGCCTGGGACGGGCTGGAGGCCACCGAACGCTTCGTGTTCAACAAGCTGCTGACGGGGGGGTTCCGCATGGGCGTCAGCCAGGGGCTGATGACCCGCGCGCTGGCGCAGGCCACGGGCCGGGAGGAGGCCGAGCTGGCCCACCGCCTGATGGGCGACTGGACCCCGGCCACCACCACCTTCCGCGCGCTGGTGCTGGAGGACGACCCGGCCGCGGACCTGTCGCGCCCCTATCCCTTTGCGCTGGCGCCGCAACTGGAGGGGGGGCCCGACGCGCTGGGCCCGCCCGGCGACTGGCTGGCGGAGTGGAAATGGGACGGCATCCGCGCGCAGCTGATCCGGCGTGGCGGCGCGTGGCACCTGTGGTCGCGCGGCGAGGAGCTGATCACCGACCGCTTTCCCGACCTTGCACCCGCCGCGATGGCGCTGCCCGATGGCACCGTCATCGACGGAGAGCTGATGGCCTGGCGCGACGGCGCACCGCTGCCCTTTGCCGCGCTGCAACGCCGGATCGGGCGCAAATCCGTGCCGAAATCCCTGCTGGCCGAGGCACCCGCCGCGCTGCTGGCCTATGACCTGCTGGAATGGCAGGGCGCGGACCTGCGCGCGGCCCCGCAGGACGACCGGCGCGCGCAGCTGGCGCAGGTCGCCACCGGCCCGGTGATCCGGCTGTCCCCCACGGTGGCGTTTTCCGACTGGGACGGTCTGGCGCGCGCCCGCGCCACCGCCCGCGACCACCTGGCCGAGGGGCTGATGCTCAAGCACCGCGCCGCCCCCTACAGCGCCGGGCGCCGCAAGGGCGCCTGGTGGAAATGGAAGCTCGACCCCCGCACGGTGGATGCGGTGATGATCTATGCCCAGGCCGGCCACGGCCGGCGCGCCGCACTCTATACCGATTTCACCTTTGCGGTGTGGCACGAGGGCGCGCTGGTGCCCTTCACCAAGGCCTATTCGGGCCTGACGGATGCGGAGTTCCGCAAGATCACCGCCTGGGTGCGCCGCAACACGCTGGAACGCTTCGGCCCGGTGCGCCGTGTCACCCCCGAGCTGGTGTTCGAGATCGCCTTCGAGGGCATCCAGGCCAGCCCCCGCCACAAATCCGGCATCGCACTGCGGTTTCCGCGCATGGCCCGCTGGCGCCACGACAAGCCCGCCGCGCAGGCCGACACCCTCGACAGCCTGCGGGCGTTGCTGCCACCGGGCTGAGCATGGCTTTTCACGGCCCCGGCGCTGGGCTAGGGTGCCGCGACATCAACGGGGGCAGACATGAAGACACCCGCTCTGGCCGCGCTGACGGCGCTGGTCTTGCTGAGCGCCTGTGCCGGGGTGCGGCAGTCGGCGGTCAATCCGTTCAACTGGTTCGGCGGCAGCACCAGCCGCACGGTCGAGGCGACGGCGATCCCCGAGGGCGGCTTTGCGGAAGTCATCGACAACCGCCCCGCCGTGGCCGAGGTCATCGACATGGCCGTGGAACCCGCACAGGGCGGCGCGATCGTGCGCGCCACCGGCCTGCCCCCCACGCAAGGCTGGTGGGACGCGGAGCTGCGGCCCGACGGGGACCTGGCGCCGGTCGACGGCGAGCTGACGTTGCGCTTCGTGCTGGCCCCGCCCCGGCAGGAGACGCGCCAGGGCCCCGCCCGCTCGCGCGAGGTGTCGGCGGGACTGTTCGTCCCGGCCTCGGTGCTGGCGCAGACGCGCCGCGTCACCGTGATCGGCGAGCGCAACGCCCGCACCGTCACCCGCCGCTGACGCAGGCCCCGCCGGGCGCCGCGCGCACGGAAACATGGCCCCGGGCACTGGACGGCGCGCGCCGTGGCGCCACACTGCGGCAGGGACACACCCGGCCGTGCCCGGCCATCGATCACGCACCCCGAGGGGAGACGCCCAGGATGAACGCCTTTGGCAAGAGCCAGCAGATCCGCCGGCTGGAGGATGTCCGCTTCCTCACCGGCCATGGCCGCTATGTGGACGATATCGCCCCCGCAGGCGCGCTGGTGGCGCAGTTCCTGCGCGCCCCCATGGCCCATGCCGCGATCACCGCGCTGGACGTCACCGCCGCGCGCACGGCCCCCGGCGTGGCCGCCGTGCTGACCATCGAGGACATGGACGCCGCCGGTGTGGCGCGCACCATGAAGACCACCCCCGTCACCGGCCCCGACGGCCAGCCCGGCGCCACCCCTGAACGGCCCGTGCTGGCGCGTGGCCGTGTGCGCTTCGTGGGCGAGGCGGTGGCGCTGATCCTGGCCGAGACCCCCGACCAGGCGCGGGACGCCGCCGAGCTGATCGAGGTCGACTACGCCGAGGAGGCGGCACACATCGCGCTGGCCCCCGGTGGCCCGACCATCCATCCCGAAGCCCCCGACAACATCGCCTATGACTGGGCGGCCGGCGACGCCCCCGCCACCGATGCGGCCTTTGACACCGCCGCCCATCGGGTCGCGCTGCGGCTGGCGCACAACCGCATCATCTGCAACGCGATGGAGCCGCGCGGCGCCACCGCCGAATGGGACGGCGCCCGGCTGCACCTGTGCTTCGGCGGCCAGGGCGTCTGGGGCCCCAAGGCGCAGCTCGCGGCCGCGCTGGGGCTGGAGGCGGACGCGGTGCGGGTGACGGTGCCCGACGTGGGCGGCGGATTCGGGATGAAGGCGATGATGTACCCCGAATACATCGCCATCGCGGCGGCCGCGCGCGCGCTGGGCCGCCCGGTGCGCTGGATGTCCGACCGGACCGAGGCGATGCTGACCGACAACGCCGGGCGCGACCTGATCTCCGAGGCGGAACTGGCGTTCGACGCCGACCACCGCATCACCGGCTACCGGGTGCGGATCCTGTCGAACCTCGGGGCCTACAACTCGGGCTTTGCACAGAACATCCAGAGCACGGCTTCCTCCAAGGTGCTGACGGGGGTCTATGACATTCCCGCCGCCCATGTCCGCGCCACCGGCATCTTCACCAACACCACGCAGGTGGACGCCTATCGCGGCGCAGGCCGCCCCGAGGCGATCTACACGCTGGAGCGCACGCTGGACCATGCCGCGCGGGTGCTGGGGGTAAGCCCGACGGAGCTGCGGCGGCGCAACTTCATCCGCCCCGACCAGATGCCCTATGCGACGCCGTCGGGCGAAACCTACGACACCGGGGATTTCGCCCGCACCCTGACCCGCGCCGAGGCCGACGTTGCGGGCTTTGCCACGCGCCGGGCCGCGTCGCAGGCGGCGGGGCGTCTGCGCGGCCTCGGGGTCTGCAGCTACATCGAGGCGATCCTGGGCGATCCGTCCGAAGGCGCCACGGTGGAGTTCTGCGACGACGGCACGGTGAACCTCTACGTCGGCACGGTGTCCAACGGACAGGGGCACGAGACCGTCTATGCCCAGTTCCTGGCCGAACGGACCGGCCTGCCGATCGACGCGATCCGGGTGATCCAGGCCGACAGCGACCGCATCGAGCAAGGGGGCGGCACCGGCGGCTCGCGCTCGGTCACGGTGCAGGGCATGGCCACGCTGGGCGCGGTGGAGGAGATGGTCGCCGCGTTCTCGACCTTTCTGGAGGGGGAGCTGGGCATGGAGGGCGTCACCTTTGACGGCGCCACCTTCCGCGCCGATGGCACCAACCGCACGCCGACGCTGCTGGAGGCCGCCGACATGGTCCGCGCCGCAGGCCGCACCGACCTTCTGCGCCACGCCGCGCGGCGCACGCTGGACGGTCGCTCCTATCCCAACGGCACCCACATCGCCGAGGTGGAGATCGACCCCGACACCGGCGCACTGGAGATCGTGCGCTACACCGTCACGGATGACTTCGGCAACCTGATCCACCCCCAGCTGGCCGAGGGGCAGGTGCACGGCGGCATCGCCCAGGGCTTCGGCCAGGCGGTGTGCGAATTCGCGGCCCACGACACGACGGGCCAGCAGCTGACCGCCAGCTTCATGGACTATGCCATGCCGCGCGCGTCCGACCTGCCGATGGTCCGCTTCACCACCGAACCCGTGCCCTCGGTCAACAACCCCCTCGGCATGAAGGGCTGCGGCGAGGCCGGGACGGTGGGCGCGCTGGCCGCCATCGGCAACGCGGTACAGGACGCGCTGTGGGACCGCGGTGTGCGGCAGGTCGACATGCCGTTTACGCCCGCACGGCTGTGGACGTTGCTGCATCGGGCCGGGCAATGACCGACGCGCCGATCCGCGATGCGGCCACCGTCGTGGTGCTGCGTGATGGCGCGGCCGGGCCCGAGGTGCTGATGGGCCAGCGCGGGGCGACGGCGGCGTTCATGCCGTCGAAATTCGTCTTTCCCGGGGGTGCGCTCGATCCCGGTGACGCGGATGTGGCGCTGGCCGCACCGCTGGCGCCGGAGTGCACGGCGCGCCTGGGCCCGCTGGCTCAGGCCCTCGCCGCCGCCGCCATCCGCGAGCTGTGGGAGGAAACCGGCCTGCCGCTGGGCACGCCCGGCGTCTGGCGCAGCCCAGCCCCGGACGACTGGCGGGGGTTCGCCGCACGCGGCCTGGTGCCCGATCCCGGCGGGCTGCGATTCATCTTTCGGGCGATCACGCCGCCGGGGCGCCCGCGCCGGTTCGATGCGCGGTTCTTTCTGGTGGAGGCCGGCCGCCTCCACGGCCCCTGCGACGATTTCTCGGCCGCCTGCGAGGAGCTGTCGCACCTGCAATGGATCCCGCTGGCCGAGGTGCGCCGCTTCGACCTGCCCTTCATCACCGAGGTGGTGATGGCCGAAGTCGCCGCCATCGCCGCCGGCGCGCCGTTCGACAGTGTGCCGTTCTTCGACAATTCCGGCGACCGGCCGGAGTTCCAGCGCATCGCCTGACGGCGGGGTCACTTGCGCTCGGGGGTGAAGCCCTTCTGGAACTGCTGGAACTGCTGCGCCATCGCCTGGCCCATCGCCTCGACCATGGCCTGATAGGCCTTGGCGGCGAATTCCGCCTGCCGGTCCGAGGGGATCATCAGCTCCTTGAATTCCTCCGGGGTGCAGTCGATCTCGATGTTGACCTTCATGGGGTCCTCCGCTGTTCAGCCGTTTTCGGGACGTTCGGCGACGGCCTCCAGGCGGTCCTCGATCTCGCGGCGCAGGGTGCGGCGGATCTCGGCGGCGCGGTGGCGCTTGTGCTCCAGCTCCGTGCGGGGCGTCAGCGGCGGCACGGCGGCCGGGCGGCCGTCGTCGTCCACCGCGACCATGGTGAAATAGCACGAATTGGTGTGGCGCAGGGTGCCGGAGCGGATGTCCTCGGCCTCCACCCTGATGCCGACCTCCATCGAGGTGCGCCCGGCAAAGTTCACGCTGGCGCGAAAGGTCACCAGCTCACCGACCGCGATGGCCTCGCGGAACACCACCTGATCGACCGACAGCGTCACCGCATAGCGGGCCGAGTACCGCGAGGCACAGGCGAACGCCACCCGGTCGAGCAGGTTGAGCAGGGCGCCCCCGTGCACCTTGCCCGAGAAATTCGCCATGTCCGGTGTCATCAGCACCGTCATGGCCAGAAACCGGCGGTCGTCCTCGGTACTGTCGTGCATCGCCCTCGCCCAGTGTTGACCCGACGTGGCGCCACAATGCCGGGACCGCGCGCCCGGGTCCAGCCCGGGCGCGCGGCGGTCGCGTCAGTGCGCGCGCAGCTCGGCCTTGCGCTCCAGCCGGCGGGCATGCAGCACCGGCTCGGTATAGCCCGAGGGCTGCACCCGCCCCTCGAACACCAGATCGCAGGCGGCGCGGAACGCCACCCCGTCAAAGCGGGGGGCCATCGGCACATAACCGGAATCGCCCGCGTTCTGGCGATCCACCACCACGGCCATGCGGCGCATCACCTCGGTCACCTGTTCGGGGGTGACGATGCCGTGGTGCAGCCAGTTGGCGATGTGCTGGGCCGAGATGCGGCAGGTCGCGCGGTCCTCCATCAGGCCCACATCGTTGATGTCGGGCACCTTGGAGCAGCCCACCCCCGCGTCGATCCAGCGCACGACATAGCCGAGGATGCCTTGCGCGTTGTTCTCCACCTCGCGCAGGATCTGATCCTGCTTCCACTTGCGGAACGACGCCAGCGGGATATCCAGGATCCCGTCCACATGCGCGCGCCGACCGCTCTTGCGCAGCCCCGCCTGCACCGCGAACACGTCGATGCGGTGGTAGTGCAGCGCGTGCAGCGTCGCGGCCGTGGGCGAGGGCACCCAGGCGCAGTTCGCGCCCGCTTTGGGGTGTTCGACCTTGGCCTCCAGCATCGCGGCCATGCGGTCGGGCATCGCCCACATGCCCTTGCCGATCTGCGCGCGCCCCGACAGCCCGCATTCCAGCCCGATGTCGACGTTGAGGTTCTCGTAGGCCGTGATCCAGCCCTTGCGCTTGATGAAGTCCTTGCGGCTGAAGGGGCCGGCCTCCATCGAGGTGTGGATCTCGTCGCCGGTGCGATCGAGGAACCCGGTGTTGATGAAGGCCACCCGGTGCTTGGCCGCGCGGATGCACTCCTTGAGGTTGACCGAGGTGCGCCGCTCCTCGTCCATCACGCCCAGCTTGACGGTATACTGCGGCAGGCCCAGCAGCGCCTCGACGCGGGTGAAGATCTCGTCGGCAAAGGCGACCTCGTCGGGGCCGTGCATCTTGGGCTTGACCACATAGACCGAGCCGTGGGCCGAGTTGCGCGGGCCCGCGTCCTTGCGCAGGTCGTGCATGGCGATCAGCACGGTGATGGCGGCGTCCATCAGCCCCTCGAACACCTCCTGCCCGTCGGCGTCGAGGATCGCGGGGTTGGTCATCAGGTGGCCCACGTTGCGCACCAGCATCAGCGCGCGGCCCTTGATGGTGACGGTGGCGCCGTCGGGGGCGGTGTAGTCGCGGTCGGGGTGCAGTGCGCGGCGCATCTCGCGCCCGCCCTTGGCGAAGGTCGTCGTCAGATCGCCCTTCATCAGCCCAAGCCAGTTGCGATAGGCCGCGACCTTGTCCTCGGCATCCACACAGGCGACCGAATCCTCGCAATCCATGATCGCGGACACGGCGCTTTCCAGCCGCACATCGGCCAGGCCCGCCTGGTCGCGCGCGCCGACCGGATGGGTGCGGTCGAACACCAGCTCCACATGCAGGCCGTTGTTGCGCAGCAGCACCGCATCGGGCGCGCGCGGATGGCCGCGGTGGCCGACGAATTTCGACGGGTCCTGCAGCGGCTGGTCATCCACCAGCAGCGCGCCGCCCTTGACGTGATAGCGCCGCGCGTCGGCGTGGCTCAGGCCGGTGACCGGGAACGCCTCGTCGAGGAACACGCGGGCGCGGGCGACCACACGGGCGCCGTGGCCCCGGTCATAGCCACCGCCCGCCGGCGGCCCGCCCATCGCGTCGGTGCCATAGAGCGCGTCATAGAGGCTGCCCCAGCGCGCGTTGGCCGCGTTGATGGCATAGCGCGCGTTGGTGATCGGCACCACCAGCTGCGGGCCAGGCACGGTCGCGATCTCGGGGTCGGTGTTGGCGGTCTCGATCTCGAACGGCGCACCTTCGGGGCGCAGATAGCCGATTTCCTCCAGGAACGCCTTGTAGGCGGCGTGGTCGTGGGGCTGGTTGCGGCGCGCCAGATGCCAGGCGTCGATCCGGCCCTGAAGCTCCGCACGCTCGGCCAGAAGGGCGCGGTTGCGTGGCGTCAGGTCGCTCAGGATGGCCGCGAAGCCGTCCCAGAACGCCTCCGCCTCGACGCCGGTGCCGGGCAGCGCCTCGGCCTCCACGAACTGCGCAAGCTCGGGCGCAACACGCAGCCCCGCCCGCGAAACATGCTCCGTGCGTGTCTCGGTCACCGTTCCTCGCCTCCTGTTGACAGTTTCGGGAGGCACAGACCAAGTTTGGCCGGGCAATGCAAGGCCCTTGCCGCAGTGCAGCGGGCGCGGACCCTCAGTGCCCGAGGATCTGGCTCAGGAACAGCTTGGTGCGGTCGGACCTGGGGTGCAGGAAGAACTCCTCGGGCTCGTTCTGCTCCACGATCTGGCCCTGGTCCATGAAGATCACGCGGTTGGCGACCTGCCGGGCAAAGCCCATCTCGTGCGTCACCACCAGCATGGTCATGCCGTCCTCGGCCAGGCTGATCATGGTGTCGAGGACCTCCTTGATCATCTCCGGGTCCAGCGCCGAGGTGGGTTCGTCGAACAGCATGATCCGCGGGCGCATGCACAGGCTGCGCGCGATGGCCACACGCTGCTGCTGGCCACCCGACAGCTGCCCGGGGTACTTGTTCGCCTGCTCCGGGATCTTGACCTTCTCGAGGAAATGCATCGCGATTTCCTCGGCCTCGCGCCTGGGTGTCCGGCGCACCCAGATCGGCGCGAGGGTGCAGTTCTCCAGGATCGTCAGGTGCGGGAACAGGTTGAAGTGCTGGAACACCATGCCGACTTCGGAGCGGACCTTGTCCACGTTCTTGAGGTCCTCGTTCAGCTCGGTCCCGTCGACGATGATCTGCCCGGCCTGGTGTTCCTCCAGCGCGTTGATGCAGCGGATCAGCGTGGACTTGCCCGAGCCGGACGGCCCGCAGATCACGATGCGCTCGCCGCGGTACACCGTCATGTCGATGTCGCGCAGGACGTGGAAGGCGCCGTACCACTTGTTCATGCGGCTGATCTGGACGGCGACCTCGTCGGTCACCTTCATGCGGCTGGCGTCGATGCGCCGGTCGGTCGCGACCTCGGGCAGCGCGGTGTCGGTCATGGCTTTCCCCTCTCTCAACGGTGGCCGCGCGACAGCTTGCGCTCCAGGTACATGGAGTATCGCGAGATGCCGAAGCAGAAGACGAAGAACAGCGCGCCGATGAAGATGAACAGCTCCCAGTAGATACCGTTCCAGCTGGTGTCGGCGCGGATGGCGTTGGACAGCCCGATCGGATCCAGAAGGCCGATGAACACGACCAGCGTGGTGTCCTTGAACAGCCCGATGAAGGTGTTGACGATGCCCGGAATGGAGATCTTCAGCGCCTGCGGCAGGATGATCAGCCGCATCGAGCGCCAGTAATCGAGGCCGAGGCTGTCGGCGGCCTCGTACTGACCGCGCGGCAGCGCCGCGAGCCCCCCGCGCACCACCTCGGCGATGTAGGCGGCGGCGAAGATGGTGACCATGATGATGACCCGAAGGATCAGGTCGAAACTGGTCCCCGGCGGCAGGAAGTAGTTCAGCAGAAGCGACGCCGTGAACAGCAGCGTGATCAGCGGCACGCCGCGGATGAACTCGATGAAGATGATGCAGACGCTGCGCAGCAGCAGCATGTCCGACTTGCGCCCCAGCGCCAGCAGCACGCCCAGCGGCAGCGACAGCGAGATCCCCGAAATCCCGATCACCAGCGAGATCAGGAACCCCCCGAAGCGGTCCGAGCGCACGAACTCCAGCCCCAGCGGCGCCACCGATGTCAGCGCCCCGGCCACCGCACCCGCCGCCAGCACCCACCACAGGATCGGCGTCACCAGTGCCGCGAGGATCGCCCCCAGCGCCGTGTAGGGGGTGATCAGCCGCCACGCCAGCGCGCCCACGCCAAACCCGGCCGCCGCCACGACGGGGATCCAGATCGAGCCCCCCCACAGCAGGTGATAGGCCACGAAGGGGTACAGCGCCGACAGCCACAACAGCCGCCGCGGCAGGTTGGAGAACAGCATCGGCGCCAGCGCCCCGAACAGCAGCACCAACGCCAGAACAGGGCGCCAGTAGTGCTGCGGCGGGTAGAAGCCGAACAGCAGCTGGTGCCAGCGGTCGCGGATCACGCCCAGGCACGCCCCCGACCGGCCGTCCAGGATCGCCCGGCATTCCGCCAGCGAATTGGCGTTCCAGACCGCATTGCCGAACCACGGCGTGATGTGCGCCAGCAGCCACCAGATCACATAGAGCGACGCCAGCGTCAGCGCGGTGTTCATCCACCCCGAGAACAGGTTCTCGCGCAGCCATTTCACCGCGCCGCGCTGGGCGATGGGGGCCGGGGCCTCGGGCAGCATGGTGTCGCGCACGAAGGCCGTGGTGCGGGCGTGGGTATCGCTCATCTCACCGCTCCTTCAGTTTGACACGGGCGTTGTAGACGTTCATCGCCCCGGAAATCAGCAGGCTGATGACCAGATAGATGAGCATCATCAGCAGCATCCCCTCCAGCTCGCGGCCGGTCTGGTTGATGGTGATGCCACCCAGCGTGGAGCGCAGGTCCATGTACCCCACCGCCAGCGCCAGCGAGGTGTTCTTGGTGATGTTGAGGTACTGCGAGATCAGCGGCGGGATGATCACCCGCAACGCCTGCGGCAGGATCACCAGCCGCATCGTCAGCCCCGGTCGCAGTCCCAGCGCGAACGCCGCTTCGGTCTGGCCCTTCGATACCGCCAGGATGCCCGAGCGCACGTTCTCGGCCACGAACGCCCCGGTGTAGATCCCCAGCGCGAACCACAGCGCGATCAGCGAGTTGCGCAGGTGCGTGCCGCCGGCAAAGTTGAAGCCCCGCAGCTCGGGGTAGCCGAGGTGGAACCCGAGCACGACCAGCAGCGCCACGATGGGCAGCACCAGGATCAGGATCGACTTCCACCAGGTTTTGGGGCGGATGCCGGTGGCGTTCTGCACGGCGGTGGCGTGCGCCAGCAGCCGCTTGTTGGCCCAGATCGACAGCCCCACCACCGCCACGATCGCCAGCAGGTCGATGCTGATCAGGAAGCTGCCCATGTCGATGACGCCGAGGCTGCGGGAAAACAGCGGCTCGGGGATGTAGACGCCGCGGTTGGTCACCGCGACCGTGTCCCACAGCAGCATCGAGGACGTCGCATCCTCGCCCCGGAACGCCGAGGGCGGCGGCATCGCCTCGGTCATGATCGCAAAGATGATCAGGATCCACAGAAGCGTGGGGATGTTGCGAAAGATCTCGACGTAGACGGTCATCAGCCCGGCCACGAGCCAGTTGTTCGACAGCCGCAGAACGCCCGCCAGAACCCCCACCACGGTTGCCAGCACGCAGGCCAGCACCGCGACCAGCAGCGTGTTGAGCAACCCCACCACCGCCGCGCGGCCATGGGTCATCTGGCTGTTGTAGTCGATCAGCCGCTGGTTGATGTCATACCCCGCCGTCTGACCCAGGAACCGGAACGAGAAATCACGCCCGAGAGCTGCGAGGTTCGTCAGCGTGTTGTCGATCAGCCAGGCAAAGAAGCCCATGAGCAGGAACAGCACCACGACCTGGATCGTCAGCGAGCGGTACCGCTTGTCGTACAGCAGCATGCTCGGCCGGAAGACCTTGCGCGGGAATGTCTCGGCGGTGGTCGCCATCGCACCTCTACCCCCTGTATCCGCCCCGGATGCCTGTACGGTCTCTCCCGTCCATGAGGGGCGGGGCCAGGGCGGCGGTGTCCGGACGGAGCCGGAACCGGCTGGCGGGGGCGCATCGGCGCCCCCGCCCCGATCAGTTCAGATCAGATCAGATCAGCGGAACGGCGGGGCATAGAGCAGGCCGCCCTGCGTCCACTGCGCGTTCAGCCCGCGCGCAAGACCGATGGGGGTGCCATCGCCGATGTTGGCCGCAAAGATCTCGCCGTAGTTACCACCGGCCGAGATCGCGCGAATCGCCCACTCGGGATCGAGGCCCAGCATGCTGCCCAGCTCACCCTCGGTGCCCAGCAGACGGTTGATCTCGGGGTTGTCGGTGCCCTGCGCCAACTCGGCGATGTTGGCCGAGGTGATGCCCATTTCCTCGGCGGCGACGAGGGCGAAGAACGTCCACTGCACCACGCCGGCCCAGCGGTCGTCGCCGTCGCGCACGGTGATCGCCAGCGGCTCCTTGGAGATGACCTCGGGCAGGATCACATGGTTTTCGGGATCGGCAAAGCTGGCACGGGTGGCCGCCAGGCCCGACACGTCGGTGGTGTACACGTCGCACGCCCCGGCGAGGTACTGCTGCTGCGCCTCGGCGTTGGTCTCGATTGGCACCGGCTCGTACTCCATGCCGTTGGCACGGAAGTAGTCCGCCAGGTTCAGCTCGGTGGTGGTGCCGGTCTGGATGCACACGGTGGCCCCATCGAGCTCCGTGGCCGAGCCGACGCCCAGATCGCCGCGCACCATGAAGCCCTGGCCGTCATAGTAGTTGATGCCCACGAAGCGCAGATTCAGGTCCACGTCGCGCGTGAAGGTCCAGGTGGTGTTGCGCGCGAGAACGTCGACCTCGCCCGAGGCCAGCGCGGTGAAGCGGGTCTGCCCGGTGGTCGGCACGAATTCCACCGCCATCGGGTCGTCCAGCACCGCCGCAGCGACAGCCCGGCACATGGCCACGTCGAAACCCTGCCAGACGCCGTTGGCGTCGGGTGCCGAGAAGCCCGCGAGGCCGGTGGAGACGCCGCAGCGCACCTCGCCGCGGTCGATGACTTCCTGGAGCGTGTTGGCCGAAGCCGCGCCGGCCACAAGCGCGGACGCCGCCGCGATCGAGCCGAGAAGGACGGTCTTGTTCATGGATACCTCATCCCTGTGGTGTGCCCGCTGACGGGGCGTTATTTGCACCGAACGGCAATTTCCTGCCGATCCTGCGTGCCGACCGGGCGAGTCTTTGCGCGGTCTCCCTTGGGAATGAAACAGCCAGCCGCATCGGTCAAGAAATTTTGCCACCGGCGGGGCGGGCGCATGCTCACGGATTGGGCATCCCGGCGCCCATTTGGGCGGCATGAAACCCGTCGCGCAGGGTCAGCGCAGCATCGCCAGCAAGTCGGCGGCGCGCTGGAACGCGGCGCCGCGCAGCGCGCGCGCCGCCTCGGCCGCCGCATCGCTGCCCCATTGCTCGGTCTGCCAGATCTCGTCGAGGTGGGCGATGTCCCACAGCTCGGCCGCGGGGCGATGCTCCAGCGCCACCGCCAGCCCGATCACCACCGAGCCCGACAGCGACACCACCTCGGACAGCCCCGTCAGCGCAAAGGCGTCGAGGCGCGCCACCGCCGCACGCAGCGCGGACAGGCTCTCGGGCGGCTGCGCGGCAGGCATCACGCCCTGCACCGGAACCAGCCGCGCCCCCAGATCCCGCTCGGCCCACGCCAGCAGCGGGTCCCACGCCGCCGCCTGCCGTGCCACCAGCCCGGCCGGCCCCGGCGCCCGATGGCACAGAAGGTCACTCTCGCCATAGGCCGCGATCCCGTCGATCAGCGGCTCGGGGTCCGGCGCGACCCGGTCGATGGCCGCGTTCACCGCCCGCGTCACCGGCATCGTGTCGGGGCGTACCGTCCCGTCCTGCGCGGCCCATTCGTCGGCCACCGCCTGCGCCAGCGCGCGCACAGGCACCACCAGCGCGGCGCGCCCCGGCGTCCGCAACGGACGGTCGTCGAGGGCCACGCCAAAGCCCCCGGCCGCGTCCACCACCGTCGCCTGCGTCCAGAACCGGCGCGGCGCCCAGGGGTTCGCGGCGCCGCTCATGCCGGATCCTCGAACGGATCGGCGGGGACCGCGTCCTCGCGCCAGTCGAAGGCCTTGAAGGTTCGCTTCATGTGCTCGGGCAGCGGCGCGGTCAGGGTGATCACCTCGTTGGTGATGGGGTGGGTGAAGCGGATCATCCGGGCGTGCAGGTGCAGCTTGCGGCTGATCTCACCGCCCAGGCTCGCGCCCCAGCCGTCGCCGGGGTTGTCCTGGCCCGAGCCGCCGTATTTTCCATCCCCCACCACCGGGTGGCCCAACTCTGCCATGTGCGCGCGCAGCTGGTGGGTGCGCCCCGTGATCGGCACCAGCGCGACCCAGGCGGCGCGGGTCCCCAGCGCCTCCAGCACGGCGAAATCGGTGGTGGCGCGCTTGGCGCCCTCGGTGTCGGCCACGGCGCCGGGGTGGATGCAGCGCATCTTCTCCTCGCCGCGCCCGCCGGCCTTGACCAGGCCATAGCGGATGGTGCCCATGCGCGGGCTGGGCACACCCGCGACGGCGGCCCAGTAGATCTTGCGCGTCTCGCGGTTGCGGAACGCCGTGCCCAGCCGCCGCGCCACCCGTTCCGTGCGTGCCAGCAGCAACACCCCCGAGGTGTCCTTGTCCAGCCGGTGCACCAGCACCGGGCGCTCCTTGTAGCCGAACATCAGCGCGGGGCTCAGCCCGTCCACATGGCGGTTGCCGAGGCCACTTCCGCCCTGGCTCGGCAGGCCCGGGGGCTTGTTCAGCGCGATGATGTGGGCGTCCTTCCACAGCACGGCGGCGCGGATCATCTCGGCGTCGTCGTCGGTCGGCTCCAGCTGCGTG
>NZ_NHSD01000321.1 GCF_016653255.1 Rhodobaculum claviforme | reverse complement strand
TCCGCCAGACCGGCACGCTGGGCACCGAGGACCGCGCAGCGCCGCCAGCAGCGCCGCGCGGTCCTCGGTGCCCAGCGTGCCGGTCTGGCGGATCGCGCGGCCGGCCGCGTCCGCGCCGGTCGCCACCGCCTGCGGCAGCGCCGCGCGAAACGCCTCCAGCCGCCCCGGCGCAAGGGCGTCGAGCAGCCCTTCCTGCACCGCGATCACCAGCGCGACCTGATCCTCCAGCCGCATCGGCGCATGCTGGGGCTGGCGCAGCACCGCGCGCAGCCGCTGGCCGCGGGTCAGCTGCGCCTGCACGCGCGGCTCCACCGTGCCGCCGAAGCGGGTGAAGATCTCCATCTCGAGAAACTGCGCATAATCCAGCCGCAGGGATTTCGCGGCATCGCGCAGGGCGGGCGCCTGGGTCTTGCCCCCCACCCGGCTGACCGAGATGCCGACATCGACGGCGGGCTTCTGCCCCTCCTGGAACAGGCGGGCATCCAGCACGATCTGCCCGTCGGTGATGGAGATCAGGTTGGTCGGGATATAGGCCGACAGGTTGCCCGCCTCGGTCTGGGCGATGGGCAGCGCCGTCAGCGATCCGCCGCCGCCCGCCGCCGACAGCTTTGCCGCGCGTTCCAGCAGCCGGGCATGGACATAGAACACATCCCCCGGATAAGCCTCGCGCCCCGGCGACTGCCGGGTCAGCAGCGCGATCTCGCGGTGGGTGGCGGCGTGCTTGCTGAGGTCGTCGATCACGATCAGGGCGTGCCGGCCGGCATCGCGGAAATGCTCGGCCATGGTCATGGCGGCAAAGGGGGCAATCCATTGCAGGCCGGGCGGCGTGGCGGGGCCGGCCACGACGACGATGCAGCGGTCGAACGCGCCATGGGTTTCCAGCGCATCCACCGCCCGGCGCACCGCCGATGTCTTCTGGCCGACGGCGACATAGACGCAGATCATGTCGCTGTCGCGCTGTGCGATGATCGTGTCGATCGCCAGCGTGGTCTTGCCCGTGGCCGGGTCGCCCACGATCAGCTCGCGCTGGCCGCGCCCCAGCGCGAACAGCGTGTCGACCACCAGCACCCCGGTCTGGACCGGCTCGGTCACCAGGTCGCGGTCGACGATGCCGGGCGCGTCGCGTTCCACCGGCAGGGTCGCATGGGCCACGACCGGGCCCTTGCCGTCCAGCGCGCGGCCCATCGGGTCGACGATCCGACCCAAAAGGCCCGGCCCCACCGGCACGCGCACCACATCGCCCGTGCCGTGCACCGCATCCCCCGCCCGCAGCGCAGGGGCGGCATCCAGCAGCACGCAGCCGATGCGGTCGGGCTCCAGCACCTGGGCAAAGCCGATGGCGCCCGCGTCGAAGCGCAACAGCTCGTCCAGCCGCACATCCGGCAGGCCCGAGATCATCGCCACGCCGTCGGCGATCTCCTCGACCCGGCCGCGGTGGCGGGCGTGGGGGCCCAGCCGGGCGGCCTGCACCCGGGCGGCGGCGTCATTCAGCCAGGCGGCGTTATGCGGCATCGGAGGTGACACCGGCGTTGCCGTCCGGATCGGCGCGCAGCGCGGCGGCGATCCGCTCCAGATCGGCGGCCCAGGAGTTGCGCAGGCTGAAATGCGGGCTGTGCAGCTCGTGCCCCGCGATCAGCGCCGGATCGGTGCGGAACCCCGGCGTGACCGGCGCGCCAAGTGCGGCCGAAAGGGCCGCGGCGATGCGCGCCTGCGCCCCGGCGTCGGGGGGCGTGGCGCTGACGACCTCCAGCCGGGCCACCGACAGCGCGGCGCGCTCCGCCGCCGACAGATCCGCGATCCCCTGCACCAGCCAGCCCAGAAACGCCGCGTCGATGGCCGCGCCGTCCAGCCGTGCCGCAAGCCTGCGCGCGATGGTCACGGCCAGGCCCTGCGCCTCCTGCCGGGCGGCGCGCTTCAGCGCGGCGGCGGCGCGGACGCGGGCGGCGCGGGCGGTGTCGTGCAGGGCTGTGGCCTCGTCGCGGGCGGCATCGAGGATGGCCGCGCGCGCCGCCTCGGCATCCTTGTGCGCGGCGGCAAGCATCGCGTCACGCTCCACGGCGATGGCGGCGCGGGCTGCCTCCAGATCGGCCAGAGCCGTATCGGCTTCGGCGCGCGTTGCCTCCGCCGCCGCCAGCAGGGTGGCCGAGCGTGCCTGCCGTTCGGCAATCATCGCAGCCACGGGGGTCCAGAAGAACCGGTGCAGCAGCCAGACCAGCACAAGGACGTTGACCGCCTGAAAGCCAAGGGTCCAGGGATCGAAGCTCATGGCATCATCGGGTTGGCAAACAGCAGCAGCAGCGCGATGACGAGGCAATAGATCGCCGTCGTCTCGATCATCGCCAGCCCCACGAACAACGTGCGCGAGATGGTGTTGGCGGCCTCGGGCTGGCGCGCGATGGCCTCCATCGCGGCGGCGACCGCGCGCCCTTCGGCCAGCGCCGGGCCAAGCGCGCCAAAGGACACCGCAAAGGCGGCACAGAAGATGCTGATCAGCGGGACATAGTCCATTCACGGCTCCTTTGGGTGGGGGGCGCCCTTTTCCACGGCGCTGGTGATGAACACCATCGAAAGGACGGCAAAGATGTAGGCCTGCACCGCGCCCGTCAGCAGATCGAGCGCCATCAGCGGGACCGGCACCAGAAGTGCTGCCAGCGAGCCGACGATCGCGATCACGAACACCCCGCTCATGACGTTGCCGAACAGGCGCACGAACATCGAGAAGCTGCGGGTGATGCTTTCGAGCATGTTGAGCGGGATCATCACCGGATTGGGCAGCGCAAAGCCGCGCAGGAAGCCGCCCACGCCGCCCTCGCGGATCCCGAAGAAGATGATCGACAGGAACACCAGCGCGGCCAGCGCGGCGGGGGTCTCCATGCTGGCCGTGGGCGGCGTCACCCCCGGGACCAGCGATGACCAGTTGGCCACCAGGATGAACACGAACAGCGTGCCGATGAAGGCGCGGAACGGGGCGGGGGGCGCCCCCGTCACATCGCGGATCTGCCGGTCGACCGCGGCGACCAGCAGTTCCGCCGCCGCCTGCGCGGCCGACGGCACCAGCGTCAGCCGACGGGTCAGCAGCCCGGCCGCCAGCACCAGCGCGGCCATGATCGCCCATGTGGTCACGACCGCCGGCATGATCGGCACCGGGCCCACCATGAACAGCGGAACCGAGAGCAGCGGGCTGTCCATCAGATCCCCTCCGCCAGGGCGCGGCGCATCGTCCACCAGCGCCCCGCCAGCAGGCCCAGCCCCGCCGCCAGCAGCGGCCCCGCCCCCTGCAGCGCGGCCAGCACCAGCACCCCGGCCAGAACCGCCAGCCGCACCAGCACCAGCGCCACGCCCGCCACCGGCGCGCCGCGCCGGTCCGACAGCAGCAGATCGGCGCTGAACCGCACCAGCCGGAAATAGATCACGCCCAGGACCGCGCCGCCCGCCAGCCACAGCGCCAGGATCGGGGCGGCGCTCATGCGCTGCCCATCCAGCGCCAGGCGAACCAGCCGCCCAGGCCCAGCCCCACCATCAGCAGCGGCGCCGTCCAGAACAGCCCCGTGTCGAGGCGCGCGTCCAGCCACCGACCCAGCGCGATCCCCCCCAGCATCGGCGCCACGATGATCCAGCCAAGCACACCGATCTGGGCCAGCCGGCGCGCCACCGACGGCTCACCGTCGCGGGCCCAGGCCTTGCGGCGGGCCTGATGCCGGCGCACCTCCTCCAGCAGCGGATCCTTGTGGTGCGGTTCGCTCAATGGCCCGCCCCCCGGGGCCTGGGCTGCAACCGCGACAGCATCCGGCGCATGACACTCAGTTGCAGGCGCGTGGCCTCCACATGCGCCACCCGCTCCTCGTCGAGGTTGGCGCGAAAGCGCGCCAGCACCTCGCGATCAAGCCGGTCGAGATCGTCGCCGGTCACCGCCTCGCGCGTGGCGATGGCCACCCGGCCCGCCCGCACCGTCAGCGCCCCGCCGCGCACGGCGCAGAAACGGGCCGCGCCGTCGGGGGTGATCCATGTCACCACCGACACCGCAAGCCGCGTCAGGAAATCGGCGTGCCCAGGCAGGATGCCGAAGCTGCCGCTGGCATCAACGGCGCGCAGGCCGGTCGCCGGCTGGTCCACGATCACCGCCAGCGGCGTGACGATGCGCAGGGGCAGGACGGCGGTCATCCCACGCCCGCCCCGGTTTCCCTGGCGCGGGCCTCGGCCAGCGTGCCGATCATGTAGAGCGAAGCCTCGGCCCAGCCGTCCGTCTCACCGTCCAGGATGGCGCGGCAGCCCGCCAGCGTGTCGGCGCGGGCGACGGACTGGCCGGGCGTGCCGGTGAACGCCTCGGTCACCGCAAAGGGCTGGCTGAAGAACCGCTGCAGGCGTCGGGCGCGGGTGACGATGCGCTTGTCGGCGCGGCCCAGCTCCTCGATGCCCAGAAGCGCGATGATGTCCTGCAACTCGGCGAACCGCGCCAGGGTCTCGCGGACCTCGCCCGCGATGTCATAATGCGCCTGGCCCACCACCGCCGGGTCCAGCAGCGTCGAGGACGACGCCAGCGGGTCGATCGCCGGATAGAACCCCTGGCTTGCCAGCGCGCGCGCCAGCACGATCACGCAATCCATGTGCCCCGAGATCGTGGTCACCGCCGGATCGGTGAAATCATCGGCGGGCACATAGACCGCCTGGATCGACGTGACGGCCGCGCCCGCGACCGAGGCGATACGCTCCTGCAGCCCCGCCACCTCGGTCGCCAGCGTCGGCTGGTAGCCCACCCGCGACGGCAACCGGCCCAGCAGGCTGGAGACCTCGGCCCCCGCCTGCACGAAGCGGAACACGTTGTCCATCAGCAGCAGGACGTTGCGCTGTTTCGTGTCGCGAAAGAACTCCGAGATCGTCAGCGCGGTCAGCGGCGCCCGCCAGCGCGCGCCGGGCGGTTCGTTCATCTGGCCATAGACCAGCACCGTGCGCGGCAGCACGCCCGAGTCCGCCATCTCGGTCAGCAGCTCATGGCCCTCGCGCGAGCGCTCGCCGATGCCGGCAAACACCGAGATGCCCGCGTATTTCTCGACCATGGCGTGGATCAGCTCCATCACCAGGACGGTCTTGCCCACGCCCGCGCCGCCGAACATCGCGGCCTTGCCGCCCTGGGCCATGGGGGTCAGCAGGTCGATGACCTTGATGCCCGTCTCGAAGACCTCGGTGGTGGTGCCCTGGGCCGCAAGCGGCGGCGGGGCGGCATGGATCGACCGGCGCGGGGTGTCGGCCGGCAGCGCGGCGCCCAGATCGCGGACCTCTCCGGTCACATCCAGAAGCCGCCCAAGCACCGCCGCACCCACCGGCACCCGGATCGGCGCCCCGCTGGCGCGCACGGCCACGCCGCGCGACAGCCCCGCCGTCGCCTGCAACGCCACGGCCCGGACCGTCGTCCGGTCGAGGTGCCCCTGCACCTCCAGCAGCAGCGGGCCGGGGCGGTCCCAGTCCACCGCCAGCGCCTCGTTGAGCGCGGGCAGCGCACCCGCGTCAAAGCGCACATCGACAACCGCGCCGCGCACGGCATGGACATGCCCTGATGGGTCGGGGTGCGGCACGGCCTGTCCTTTGCGGGCGCCATCCCGTGGGGCGCGCCCCCACCCTGCCCGATCCGGCGGAGGGCCGTGCTGACCTGCATCAGTCCCGGCGCCATCATTTCCACCGGGACCCCCCGGGGCCGCGCACCGGATGCGCCCACACCGCGCCCGGCCCCCAAACCGAGGCCGGACCGAGGCCAGACCGCGGCGCACAAGGCCCCCCCGTCACCGCGGACAGACGGGACCGCACACTGGCCCGATGCCTGCACCGGAGCGGCACTGCGCGGGGTGGCGGCCCAGGGGTGGCCTCAATGGTCGGCGGGGTGCCGGGCCGGGGCCGCGTGCGGCC
>NZ_NHSD01000320.1 GCF_016653255.1 Rhodobaculum claviforme | reverse complement strand
GAGCCCTCGGTCGGCAGCGTCGGCGACAGCTATGACAATGCACTGGCCGAGACGATCAACGGCCTGTTCAAGGCGGAGGTCATCCACCGCCGCGGACCTTGGCGCAGCTTCGAGGCCGTCGAATACGACACGCTGGAATGGGTCGACTGGTTCAACAACCGCCGTCTGCTGGAGCCCATCGGGAATATACCGCCAGCCGAAGCCGAGGCAAACTTCTACGCTGCTCTGGAAACTGAACCCATGGCCGCGTAACTAAATGAAATCAGCCTCCGACAAACCCGGCGCGGTTCAAAAGTCAGGATGGGGAACTGTAACTTGAACACTCATATCAAAGCCTCCTAGTTTAAATTTTTTCTTGAAAACCAGTTCACAGCGACAGTTAGGGGTCTTCCGCATCATCCCGGACGGTATCGCCTCAAATCCCGCTACCGTCAAATCTACCGTCAGATCATCGGATGCACTGGGTCACATGACTTGCATACTGCAACTCAGTAGTTGAAAATATTCTACTATTTTCGCACTGGGACGCATGAGAATCGGAGGTGGTGTCCGCGGCGGGATTCGAACCCACGGCCCCAGGATTCGTACCACTTCGGCTTTCGCCGCCGCCGCCAGTGTTCGGGCGGGCGTTCGTGGTCTGGACTGTCCCTTCACCCTGGGCCCGGGGGCCTGTAGGTGCTGCCCGTCCAGTCTCTACACCTTCCCCCGGCGGGGGCTTGGCTCGGGATCGGCATGGCGCGTGCGCCGCAGCTTTCCCCGACTTTGAGCAGATCCGTTGCGCCGTTTCCGCGCGCAACGCCCAATTTTGCAACCAGGAATCCTGTGCTCTATCCAGCTGAGCTACGCAGACTCCACCTCCGGCGCCGTGTATACCCCGCGCCCCCGCGCGCGACAACAGCCCGGTTGACAAGCCCCGCGCCGGACGGCACGCAGGCCGGTGCGACAGGGGCGCCCGCCATGGTGGGCTGAGACGGACCCTTTGAACCTGAACCGGATCATGCCGGCGGAGGAAGTCGCGGAACACGGACGGGCTTGCGCGCCCCCCCGGGTTTCCGCCCCTCCGCCCGGGAGGGAGGCACGGATGAACCCCGCAGACCATCTGGCGCGGATGCGCGCCACCGCGCCGCTGGTGCACAACATCACCAATTTCGTCGCGATGAACGTGATGGCCAATGTCCTGCTGGCCGCCGGCGCCGCCCCTGCCATGGTCCATGCGCGGGAGGAGGCCGCCGAGTTCGCCGCCCTTGCGCAGGCGCTGACGGTCAACATCGGCACTGCCGACCCGGCATGGGGCGCGGCGATGCTGGAGGCCGCCGCGGTGATGGCGGCGGCGGACAGGCCCTGGGCGATGGATCCCGTGGGGGTGGCCGCGACGGCGTTCCGCCGCGACCTGGCGGCGCGGCTGGTGGCGGCGCGGCCCACCATCATCCGTGGCAACGCATCCGAGATCCTGACGCTGGCGGGCATGGGCGGGGCCGCGCGCGGGGTGGACGCCGGCGACACCGTGGAGGCCGCCGAGGACGCCGCCCGTGCGCTCGCCACCCGTACCGGCGGCGTTGTGGCGGCCACCGGCCCGGTGGACTTCGTCACCGACGGCCAGCGGGCATTCCGCGTGGCCAATGGCCATCCGCTGATGGCACGGGTCACGGTGCTGGGCTGTTCGTTGACCGGGGTGGTGGCGGCGTTCGCGGTCGACCAGCCGCCGCTGGAGGCGGTGGCGGCGGCGCTGGCCTACTACGGTCTGGCGGGGGAACGCGCGGCGGTGACGGCCGCCGGGCCCGGCAGCTTTCAGGTGGGGTTCCTGGATGCGCTGGCGGCGATCGGGCCGGGCGATCTGGCCGCCGGTGCCCGGATCACCCCGGCATGACCGGGCGCGCGGTGCCCGGCCCGATCTATGTCGTGACCGATCCGGGCGCGGCGCTCTCCGTGACCGACCAGGCGCTGGCGGCGGCGCGCGGCGGCGCGGGCGCGGTGCAGTTGCGCCACAAGACCGCCACGGACGCGGAATTCGCGGCGCTGGCGCGCGCGCTGCTGGCGGTGCTGCCAGCGGATGTGCGGCTGATCCTGAATGATCGGGTGGCGGTGGCGACCGCGCTGGGCCCGCGCGTCGGCCTGCACATCGGCCAGGGCGATGGCGACCCGGCGGTCGTGCGCGCCCGCATCGGCCCCGACATGGTCCTGGGCCTGTCGGTCGAAGACCCCGCGCAACTGCGCGCCCTGCCGCCCGGCGTGGTGGATCACATCGGCGCCGGACCGGTGCGCGCGACCGCCAGCAAGCCCGACCACGCCCCGCCCATCGGTTTTGGCGGGCTGGCGCGGATCGTGGCGGCGGCGCCCTGTCCGGTGGTGGCGATCGGCGGCCTGGGCCCGGGGGACGCGGCGCGGGTGCGGGCGGCGGGATGCGTGGGCATGGCCGTCGTCTCGGCCGTCACCCGCGCGCCCGACCCCGAGGCCGCGACCCGCGCCCTGTGTGATGACTGGACCCAGGAGGAGGCGCAGCCATGATCCCCAACATCCTGTCCATCGCAGGCTCCGATCCGTCGGGCGGGGCCGGCATCCAGGCCGACATCAAGGCGATCTCGGCCAATGGCGGCTATGCCATGGCCGCGATCACCGCGCTGACGGCACAGAACACGCGGGGCGTGGCGCGGGTGGCGCTGGTGGACCCCGACATGGTCGCAGCCCAGATCGCCGCGATCCGCGCCGACATCCGCATCGATGCGGTCAAGATCGGGATGCTTGGCACCGCGGCCATCATCGCGGCTGTGGCCGACGCGCTGGAGGGGCTGGCGGCGCCCGTCGTCCTCGATCCGGTGATGGTGGCCAAGGGCGGCGACCGGCTGCTGGCCGAGGAAGCGGTGGCCGCCCTGCGTGCCGTGCTGGTGCCGCGCGCGGCGGTCATCACCCCCAACCTGCCCGAAGCCGCCGACCTTCTGGGCGGGGCGGAGGCGTGCGATCTGGCCGGGATGGAGGACCAGGCCCGCGCGCTCCTGGCGCTCGGGCCGGGGGCGGTGCTGCTGAAGGGGGGGCATCTGGCGACCGGGGACAGCCCGGACCTGCTGGCGACCGCGGCGGGCATCGAGCGGATCGACGGGCCACGCCATGCCACGGCCAACACCCACGGCACCGGCTGCACGCTGTCGGCGGCGCTGGCGACGCATCTGGCGCTGGGCCTGTTGCCGATGGCGGCCGCGCGCGCGGCCAAGAGCTATACCGCCGCCGCCATCGCCGCCGCCGATCGCCTGACGGTTGGGGGCGGGCATGGCCCCACGCATCACTTCCACGACCGGCAGCCATGACCCGCGCGGGCGCCGCGTCCTGCGCGTCAAGCCGAGGGCGCGCCCACACAAGCCCTCGGTCCCGCCATCACCGGGATGGCGGGCGCAGAACGGCCGGGCCAGGCTGGCTTCAGCCGTGCTGACGGCGGCCGGGCATCCCGCACCACCAACCCCAGCGGCGTGGCCTGGGCACAGCCGGGCCACCGTGGGTCGCGGCCGGTGCGGACCGGCGGGCGGGATCAGCGGCGGTTGCGGCTGTCCGCGTCGTCGTCATCCTCGTCGTCGCTGTCCTTCGGGTCGTCGGGCAGGTTGAAGAAGCTCTCGGCGTCCGAGTAATCGGCGGTGTCACGCTTTTCCTCGGGCTCGCTGAGGCTGAAGTTCTCCAGGCCCGCGATGGAGGCGGGCAGGCGCGGCTCCGCGCTCATGCCCAGCGACGTCTCGGTGGACACCAGCTTGCGGCGCTCATCGTCGGTCATCAGCCCGCCCTCGGCGGCCTTCTTCTTGGCGGCCTGCTGGACGATGCGGTCCAGCTCGGTCTGCTTGCACAGGCCCAGGGCGACGGGATCGATGGGCTGGATGTTGGCGATGTTCCAGTGCGTGCGCTCGCGGATCGACTGGATCGTGGGCTTGGTGGTGCCCACCAGCTTGGAGATCTGGCCGTCCGACAGCTCGGGGTGGAACTTCACCAGCCAGTAGATCGCGGCCGGCCGGTCCTGGCGCTTGGACAGCGGGGTATAGCGCGGACCGCGGCGCTTCTCCTCGCCGGCGGCGGCGGGGTTGTGCTTGAGGCGCAGGCTGTAGGCCGGGTTGGCCTGGCCGCGCTCGATCTCGATCTGGTCAAGCTGGTTGTTGGTGATCGGGTCGAAGCCCTTGACGCCCGCGGCCACGTCGCCGTCGGCGATGCCCTGCACCTCCAGCTCGTGCATCCCGCAGAAATCGCCGATCTGCTTGAAGCTGAGCGTGGTGTTGTCGACCAGCCAGACGGCGGTCGCCCTGGCCATGAGCGGCTTGGTCATGGGGCCTCCTTCGTGTTCTGGCCCGCGGTCCGACCGGGCCTGGACTGCCCGCGCGCGGGCGAGGTGAAATGCCCGTGCCGAGGCCGGGAACCCGGTCCGCAGCCCGCGGGCCGCCGATCCTCGCTTTCGGGGATGCTGAAGCATATACGTCCATCGCGGCAGGGAGGGAAGTGGAAATGCGCTGGCTGTGCTTGGCGGTGGTGGTGGGTCTGGTGGTGGCGCCGGGCGGGCGCGCGGCCGCCGCGGAGTTCGACCACTACCTGCTCGCACTCAGCTGGACACCCGCCTGGTGCCACTTCGAGGGGGCCGCGCGCGGCGATGCACGCTGCGATCCCGGCGCGGACACCGGCTGGATGGTGCACGGGCTGTGGCCGCAGCACGCGCGCGGCTGGCCGGAGTATTGCGCCACCACCGCGCGCGACCCTTCGCGCGGCCAGACGGCGGCGATGGTCGACATCATGGGCAGCGCGGGGCTGGCGTGGCACCAGTGGCGCAAGCATGGGCGCTGTTCGGGACTGACCGCGCAGGCATATTTCGCGCAGACCCGCGCGGCGCTGGTGCGGGTGACGCTGCCGGAGGTGGGCGCGGGTGCGGCCACGGCGCAGGACATCGCCGATGCGGTGCGCGCAGCCAATCCGGGGATCGGGGCGGACGGCCTGGTGGTCACCTGCCGCCAGGGGCGCCTGGCCGAGGTGCGGATCTGCCTGACGCCGACGCTTGACCCGCGGCCCTGCGGGGCGGATGTGCGGGCGCGCGCCTGTTCCGGGCCGCTGGAGGTGACGCCGCGGCCCTGATGTCAGCTGCCGTGCGCCCAGTCCCAGTAAAGCGCGCGTGCCCGGGCGGCGACGGGACCCGAGGTGAGGGCGCGCGCCTCGAATCGGGCGACGGGCATCACCTTGGCGATGTTGCCGGTGACGAAGATCTCCTCGGCGGTGGCGAAGTCGTCGACCGTGAGGGTGGTTTCGTGCACCGCCACGCCGTCGTCGCGCAACAGCCCGATCACCCGGGCGCGGGTCAGCCCGGCCAGGAAGGTGCCGTTGGGCACCGGCGTGAACACCTCGCCGTCGCGCACCAGAAAGACGTTGGTCGAGGCGGTTTCGGCGACATTGCCGTCGGGGTCCAGCGACAGCGCGTTGGAAAAGCCGCGCGCGCGGGCCTCGGCCATGATGCGGCCGTTGTTGGCATAAAGCGCCGCGGCCTTGGCATCCGTCACCGCCATGTCGGGCCGCGGCCGGCGCCAGGGCGAGACGGTGAGCGAGAAGCCGCCCGGCTCGGGCATCGGCATCGCCTCGATGCAGGCGCAGAAATAGCCCGAGCCGGGGTCGAGGTCGATCACCCCCGCGCCGCTGTCGCGCGCCCACATCATCGGCCGCAGGTACAGCGCCGCACCGGGGGCGAACAGCTTGCAGCCTTCCTCCAGCACACCGCGGATATGATCGGCGGTGACGGGGGCGGCAAAGCCCATGGCGCTGGCCGAGCCGACGATGCGCGCGGCATGCAGGTCCAGATCGGGTCGACGGCCGTCGAACTGCCGCGCGCCGTCGAACACCCCGCTGCCGAGCCAGGCGGCGTGATCCGCCGCGCCCATCACGGGGTGGTTTCCCGCGCGCCAGCCGGCCTCGGGGGTCCAGGTGGCGACGTCGCCTTTGGGGGTGATGGCCATGGCGCCCTCTTGTTGTGCGGGCCCGCGGCCGCACGGGGGGCGGCGGGGCGCGTCAGTCCTCGTCGGTGGTGGCGCCGCGGTGAAGCAGGCCATACTT
Source organism: Rhodobaculum claviforme (assembly GCF_016653255.1). Classification (GTDB taxonomy): domain Bacteria; phylum Pseudomonadota; class Alphaproteobacteria; order Rhodobacterales; family Rhodobacteraceae; genus Rhodobaculum; species Rhodobaculum claviforme. Next base: position 22,083 of record NZ_NHSD01000320.1, on the reverse strand, counting down.
GCGCAGCTTCACATACAGGCTCTGGCGGCTGAGGCCCAGCATCTCGGCGGCGGCCACGCGGTTGTTGCGCGTCAGCTCCACCGCCGTCTCGATGCACATCTTCTCGACCACGTCGGTCGTCTCGGCCACGATGTCCTTCAGGGTGGCGGAGCCCACAAGCTCCATCACGCTGCGCACCGCGTCGTCGGACATGGTGGCGCCGGGGGTGCGCATCGCCTCGGCGCGGCTGGCGTCGCGCAGCACGAACACGATCGCGGGGAATGCGGCGTCATCGAGCCATGTCGCCGACACCTCCACCGCGACCTCGCTGCCGACCGCGCTGCGCAGGCGGGTGGCGTACATCCGCAGCTGCCCCGCCCGGGTGGTGTTCTCCAGCATCACCTTGAGGTCGACCGACCCGCGCACGAGGAAATCCGCCAGCGACCGGCCCTTGACCGTGCTGGCATGCGCCGCGTCCGCAAGGTTCAGAAACGCCGTGTTGGCCGAGCGGATCACCCCGTCGCGGTCGGTGAATGCGATGGCGTCCACCCCGGTGCGATAGAGCGCCGCGAGATTCTGCTGCAATTCGTCGGTGACGGTTTCGCCGACGGTCTCGGCGCGCTCGATCCGGCACAGCATCACGCGTTCGCCGGCGGCGCGGAACATCGTGGGCGTGACCCGCAGCGCCTGGCGCTGGCGGCGGCTGGTCAGGTCCACGCTGCCCGGCGCCTCGTCCAGCGCGAGGTTGGCGAGGCTCTCCATGACCTCGCCGCGCTTGCGGGTGTCGAATTCCGCGGGAAAGGCGTTGCCGATCAGATCGCCGCGCGGCGCACCCAGCAGCTGCCCGGCGGCGGAATTGGCGTCGGTGATCCGGCCCGTGGCCAGCGACACGAACACCATCGCGTCCTGCGTGCGCTCCATCAGCACGCGGTAGCGGGTGTCGAATTCGCGCTGCGCCTCGTAGTCGCGCTCCAGCGCCATCTGCGCCTTGATGAGCTGCTGCTGCATCTCCGCCACCGGGCGCAGGTCGCGGCCCAGCATCAGGATTGCGCCGTCCGGCCCGATCCGGTGGAAGGTATAGCGCACGGGGAATTCCGACAGCGCGGGGTCGGTGTGGTTGATCTCCACCGCCACGCCCTTGCCGTCGCCCCGGGCGATGGCGGCCATCTGCGCCTCGAACTTCGGCAGGCTTTCGGCGGTCAGGTGATCGCGCAGGTCGGTGCCTTCCCAGCTGACCAGCCGTTGCAGGCCGCGCTGTGCGGCATTGGCGAGGATCGACAGCACCGCGCCCTCCTCGCTCACCACGATGGCGAGATCGGAGGCCGAGGCGATGATGTCACCCAGCATCTCCGGCGCGATCAGGGGAATCGAGCCGCTGCTCCAGTATCTGGTGCCTCGCGGTGTCACGGTTCCCCCATCAAATCGATCCACACTCACGGTGCCTCAGGTTTTCGCCCGGGCACGACCGGCGGCGCGCTTCGGTACGCTCACGCCGCACATGGCCAGCGCTTCCTCGGGATCGGAGGCGACATGGTCGACCCCGAGCTGTGCCTTGATCTCATCACTGCTGATCCCAACGGCGCCCCCGACGACGATGGGCGGGAGAGGTGTCACATTCTGTCGCAGCATGTGGATCAGCCGACGGGTCTGTTCAACCCTTTCATGGGTGGCAAGCGAGAAGCTCACGAAATCGAAATCGCCGTCATGGATGCAGGCGACCACCTCGGCGTCGGGGCGGCCCAGAAGCATCTGCACCGAGACACCCAGCCGCCGGAACCGGCTGGCGGCGATCATCGCGCCCAGGCGGTGCTGCTCGGCCTCGGGGACGACCATCGCCATACTGGGCGCGCGCCAGTCCGCGACGCCGTCGGCGGCCCAGCGTTCGCTCAGCCTGCGCACGGCGGCGATCAGACGGGCGGTGCCGATGGTCACTTCGGCGAAGCTGCGTCGGTTTTCGGTCCAGTCGTCGCCCAGCTGGCAGGCGGCGGCGGGGATGTAGCAGTCCACGATGTCCTCGTCCCCCAGCCCGTGGACCCGGCGCAGCGTGGCAAAGGCGGTGTCCAGCGCGGCATCGGACGTCACGACCGCATCGCACAGCATCGTCAGGCACGAGGCCGGGCTGTCGTCGCGCGCCGGCGTGGCGGTGCAGATGCGCGCGGCCACGGAGGCGAGCACGCGCTCGTGCACCGACGCGGCGGGTGACGCGTCGGCGCGATTGCCGCGGGGGTCGGTCCGGCCCTCCGTGTCGGTGGCGGGCTGCCTCGGGGCGAGATTCGGCGGCATGGGCATTGTCCCTCCGGCCTTCGGATGCGGTGGCCGCCGTGGCGGCGGGGCGATTCCCCCTCCGCCCGGTGGGATGGGAGGGAGGGACTCGGCCAGGCCGTTGCCGACCTCGTCTCCACTTTGCGGCAGCCCTTTGGGGATGTCAAAGCAAATTGACAGCTGGCGGCATACCGTCGGCCACCAAGGCGGCCTGCGACTGCGTTTTCCATGTATTAAAGGGGTCAAACCGATCCGGCCCGGGTGGTGCGGTGGGGCAAGTGTCCATTTATGGCACCGCAAGAGTGTAAGTTTCAATTGACAGTCGGGCACGGAACGCTAACCTGATCCACAGACAGGAATGCGGAGGGGACAATGGCGTCGAACGCACGTGGCACAAAGGCGACCTCGGGGCTCTACACCCCTGAGGAGCGGGTGCGCCGGGACACCACGGTCTGGACGCTGGTGCAGGGCATCCTCGCGCCGGTCCAGTTCCTGGTGTTCGCCGTCTCGCTGGTGCTGGTGATTCGATACCTGATGACGGGCGAGGGCTACTGGCTCGCGACCGGGTCCATCGTGCTCAAGACGCTGCTGCTCTACACGATCATGGTCACCGGCGCGATCTGGGAGAAGGTCGTGTTCGGCAAGTACCTGTTCGCGCCTGCCTTCTTCTGGGAGGACGTGGTCTCCATGGCGGTGATCGCGCTGCACACGCTGTACCTGTGGGCGCTGTTCGCGGCCTGGCCGACCGACACCCAGATGTGGATCGCGCTGGCGGCCTATGGCGCCTATGTCGTCAACGCCGTCCAGTTCGTGTGGAAGTTGCGCATGGCCCGCCTCCAGGAGGCGCAGACCCGCGCCGCAACCCAAGGAGTGGCGGCATGACCCATCACACCCCCACGCCCCCCGTCCGCGGCTGCGGCAACACCCCCATCCTCAAGCAGCGCGGCCAGCGCGAGGTGTTCTGCGGCCTGACCGGGATCATCTGGCTGCACCGCAAGATGCAGGACGCCTTCTTCCTGGTGGTGGGGTCGCGCACCTGCGCGCATCTGCTGCAGTCGGCCGCCGGCGTCATGATCTTTGCCGAGCCGCGCTTCGGCACGGCGATCCTGGAGGAAACCGACCTCGCCGGGATGGCCGACGCGCAGGACGAGCTTGACGACGTGGTCGCCCGCCTGCTGGCGCGGCGCCCCGATATCCGGCAGCTGTTCCTCGTGGGGTCCTGCCCGTCGGAGGTCATCAAGTTGGACCTGAGCCGCGCGGCCGAGCGGATGACGCAGGCGCACGCGCCGCATGTGCGTGTCCTCAACTACTCCGGCTCGGGCATCGAGACGACCTTCACCGAGGGCGAGGACGCCTGCCTTGCGTCGATGGTGCCGGTGCTGCCGGAGACCGACGCGCGCGAGCTGCTGGTCGTGGGCGCCCTGCCGGATGTGGTCGAGGATCAGATGCTGGGCCTGCTGGCCGCCATGGGCGTCACCCCCGTCCGCGTCCTGCCCGCCCGCCGCTCCGAGGACATCCCCAGCGTCGGGCCGAACACCGTGTTCGCGCTGACCCAGCCGTTCCTGGGCGAGACCACCCAGGTGCTGGAGCGCCGTGGCGCCCGCCACATCCCCGCGCCCTTCCCCTTCGGCGAGGAGGGTACGACCGCCTGGCTCGCCGCCATCGCGGCCGAGTTCGGCGTGGACGCCGAGACCTTCGCCCGCGCCACCGATGCACCCCGGGCCCGCGCCCGCAAGGCCATCGCGACGGTGGCCGAGGGGCTGCGCGGCAAGACCATCTTCTTCTTTCCCGACAGCCAGCTGGAGATCCCGCTGGCGCGCTTCCTGACCCGCGAATGCGGCATGGAGGCGCTGGAGGTCGGCGCGCCCTACATCCACAAGCAGATCGTGGGCCCGGATCTGGACCTGATGGCCGAGGGGCCGGTGCTTTCCGAGGGGCAGGACGTGGACCTGCAGCTGGATCGGGCGCGGGCTTCGCGTCCCGACCTGACGGTGTGCGGGCTGGGGCTGGCCAACCCGCTGGAGGCCGAGGGGCTGGCCACCAAATGGGCCATCGAGCTGGTGTTCACCCCGGTGCATTTCTACGAGCAGGCCGCCGACCTGGCCGGCCTCTTCTCGCGGCCGCTGCGGCGGCACGGCATCCTGAAGGACCTGAACGGCGGCGTTGCCGGCGGCGCCATGGGGCGTGCGACCGGCCGGATGGCGCCCGCCGGCGAAGAGGGCAGCGCATGAAACTGACCGTCTGGACCTATGAAGGGCCGCCGCATGTCGGCGCCATGCGCGTCGCCACCGGCATGAAGGGGCTGCACTATGTGCTGCACGCGCCCCAGGGCGACACCTATGCCGACCTCCTGTTCACCATGATCGAGCGCCGCGACCATCGCCCGCCGGTGACCTACACGACCTTCCAGGCGCGCGATCTGGGGTCCGACACGGCCGGGCTGTTCAAGAAGGCCGCCCAGGACGCCTATGACCGCTTCAAGCCGCAGGCGATGATCGTCGGCGCGTCCTGCACCGCCGAGCTGATCCAGGACGACCCCGGGGGCCTGGCCGAGACGATGGGCATCCCGGTGCCGGTGATCCCGCTGGAGCTGCCGTCCTATCAGCGCAAGGAAAACTTCGGCACCGACGAGACGTTCTTCCAGATCGTGCGGGCGCTGGCCAGGCCGATGGAGAAGACCGCGCAGGTCACGGCGAACCTGATCGGCCCCACCGGGCTTGGCTTTCGCCACCGCGACGACGTGGTGGAAGTCACCGCGCTGCTCAATGACATGGGCATCAAGGTGAACGTGGTCGGCCCCATGGGTGCCACGCCCGAGGACCTGACGAAGCTGGGCCAGGCGCATTTCAACGTCCTGATGTACCCCGAGCATGCCGAGGCCGCCGCCCGCTGGATGGAGCGCGACCTGAAGCTGCCGTTCACGCGCACCGTGCCCATCGGTGTCGGTGCCACCCGCGATTTCCTGGCCGAGGTGTCGAAGATCACCGGCCTGCCGGTGCGCGCGGATGAAAGCCGCCTGCGGCTGCCGTGGTGGTCGCGGTCGGTCGATTCGACCTATCTGACCGGCAAGCGGGTGTTCCTGTTCGGCGACGGCACCCACGTCGCCGCCGCCGCCCGCATCGCCCGCGACGAGATGGGCTTCGAGGTCGTCGGCATGGGCTGCTACAACCGCGAGATGGCCCGTCCGCTGCGCGCGCTGGCCAGGGACTACGGTCTCGAGGCGCTGATTTCCGACGACTATCTGGAGGTCGAGGCTGCGATCGAGGCCGCCGCCCCGGAGATGATCCTCGGCACCCAGATGGAGCGCCACATCGGCAAGCGGCTGGGCATCCCCTGCGCGGTGATCTCGGCGCCCGTCCACGTCCAGGACTTCCCCGCGCGGTACTCGCCGCAGATGGGCTGGGAAGGTGCGAACGTCATTTTCGACACCTGGGTGCACCCGCTGGTCATGGGGCTGGAGGAGCACCTCCTGCACATGTTCCGCGACGACTTCGAGTTCCACGATGCGGCCGGCCCGTCGCACCACGGCGGCCACTCCCCCAAGCCGATGGAGCGCGCCGAGGCGGAGCCGGAGGCCCCCGCCGATCCCGCCCCCACGCAGGCCACGCCCGCGCAACCGTCGAGCGTGGAGGTCGTCTGGCTGCCGACGGCCGAGAGCGAGTTGAAGAAGATCCCCTTCTTCGTGCGCGGCAAGGCCCGACGCAACACCGAACGCTATGCCGCGGAACGCGGCGTGACGGAAATCAGCGTGGACACGCTCTATGAGGCGAAGGCCCACTATGCGCGATGACATCTTTACCCGTTCGAGCGATGGCACCGGCGGCGAACCGACGCCCGGCTATCACATCGTAATCGTTACCCTTGATGCCCATGCCGCGGGGCCCGCGGCGCGGGTGTCCGAGCGGCTCGCGAAGGACTTTCCCGGGCTGACGGTCACCGTCCATGCGGCCGCGCAGTGGGCCGAGAACCCCGCCGCGCTGGAGGCCGCCCGCCGCGACGTCATGCAGGGCGACATCATCGTCGCGAACCTTCTGTTCATCGAGGAGCATGTGCAGGCGATCCTGCCGCAGCTGAAGGCCCGGCGCGACGACTGCGACGCCATGATCGGCGTGATCGCCGACGGCGAGGTCGTGCGGCTGACCCGGATGGGCGATCTGGACATGTCCAAGCCCGCCTCGGGGCTGATGGGGCTGTTGAAGAAGCTGCGCGGCGGCGCCAAGGGCGACAACCCCGCCAAGCCGCAATCGGGTGAAAAGCAGATGGCGATGCTGCGCCGCCTGCCCAAGATCCTGCGGTTCATTCCCGGCAAGGCGCAGGACCTGCGCGCCTGGTTCCTGACCATGCAGTACTGGCTGGGCGGGTCCGACGACAACGTCGAGCAGATGATCCGCTTCCTGATCTCGCGCTACGCCCACGAGGCGCGCTGGCGCGGGGTGAAGTCCGCGGCCCCGATCGACTATCCCGATGTGGGGCTTTACCACCCCGACCTGCCCGACCGCATCACCACGCGGCTGGAGGATCTGCCGGCGCCGGCCGCCCCCGTGGGCACGGTGGGCATCCTGATGCTGCGCAGCTATATCCTGGCCGGCGACACGGCGCATTACGATGCCGCCATCCGCGCGCTGGAGGACCGCGGCCTGCGCGTGATCCCCGGGTTCGCCGGTGGCCTGGACGGCCGCCCCGCGATCGAGGCGTATTTCCGTGACGCCGGCGGCGTGCGGATTGACACGATGGTGTCGCTCACGGGGTTCAGCCTGATCGGCGGCCCGGCCTACAACGACAGCGACGCGGCCGTGGAGGTGCTGTCCGCCCTCGACGTGCCGTATGTCGCGGCGCATCCGCTGGAGTTCCAGACGCTGGCCCAGTGGGCGGAGTCGGGCCAGGGGCTTGGCCCGGTCGAGACGACGATGCTGATCGCCCTGCCCGAGATCGACGGCGCGACCAATCCCACCGTTTTCGCGGGCCGGCACGGCGAGGTGGCCTGCAAGGGCTGCAAGGAGGGGTGCCACAACCCCTGCGCCACGCGGGCCATGGCCGCCTGCCCGGAGCGGATCGAGCGGCTGGCAGCAAGGATCGAGCGTCTGACCCGCCTGCGTCGGCAGCGCACCGCCGAGCGCAAGGTGGCGGTGGTGCTGTTCGGCTTTCCGCCCAATGCGGGGGCCGTGGGCACGGCGGCGTACCTCAACGTCTTTGAATCGCTGTTCAACACGCTGCACCGCATGAAGGCCGAGGGCTACGACCTGGAGCCCCCCGCCACCGTCGAGGCGCTGCGCACCGCCGTTCTGGAGGGCAATGCCGAAGCGCTGGGCCAGGAGGCCAATGTGGCAGCCCATGTGCCCGCCGACGACATCGTGCGCGGCACGCCCTGGCTCAAGGAGATCGAGGCGGTCTGGGGCCCGGCGCCGGGGCGCATCCGGTCGGACGGGCGCGGGGTGTTCATCCTGGGCGCGCAGTTCGGCAAGGTCTTTGTCGGCATCCAGCCCACCTTCGGCTACGAAGGCGACCCGATGCGGTTGCTGTTCGAGAAGGGCTTCGCGCCGACGCATGCCTTCTCCGCCTTCTATCTCTGGCTGAAGAACAACTTCGCCGCCGACGTGGTGCTGCATTTCGGCATGCATGGCGCGTTGGAGTTCATGCCGGGCAAGCAGTCGGGCATGGGGGCCGCGGACTGGCCGGACCGGCTGATCGGCGACATGCCCAACGTGTATCTCTATGCCTCCAACAACCCGTCCGAGGCGACGCTGGCCAAGCGCCGCGTGGGCGCGGTGACGGTGACGCATCTGACGCCGCCGCTGGCCGCCTCGGGCCTCTACAAGGGGCTGCTGGAGCTCAAGGACAGCGTGAAGCGCTGGCGCTCGCTGGATCTGGACGCGGGTGAGCGTGCCGATCTGGCCGCGCTGATCGCCGATCAGGCGGCGGCGGTCGACATGGACGGGTCGGACCCCGACACGCTGTGGCTGACCCTGCTGGAGACCGAGGACGCGCTGATCCCCGACGGGCTGCACGTCGTGGGCCGGCCGATGGATGCGGATCAGCGCGCCGAATACCTGCGGGTGATGGCCGACCAGAGCCCCGAGACGCGGGCCCATGTCGATCACATGCTGGCCCAGGAAAATGAGCTGCCCGCGATCATGCGGGCGCTGGGCGGGCGCTTCATCAAGCCGGTGCCGGGGGGCGATCTGATCCGCTCGCCGCAGGTGATGCCGACGGGGCGCAACATCCACGCCTTCGATCCGTTCCGCATGCCCACCGCCTTTGCGATGCAGGAGGGCCGGTCGCAGGCCGCACTGCTGATCGAAACGCACGCCACGATGCCGCGCTCGGTCGCGCTGGTGCTGTGGGGCTCGGACAACATCAAGTCCGACGGCGTGCCGATCGCCCAGGCGCTGGCGCTGATGGGGGCGCAGCCGCGCTTCGACAGCTTCGGCCGCCTGTCGGGCGCCGACCTGATCCCGCTGGAGGAGCTGGGTCGCCCGCGTGTCGATGTGGTGATGACGCTTTCGGGCATCTTCCGCGACCTGCTGCCGCTGCAGACGCGCATGCTGGCGGAGGCCGCCTACAAGGCCGCCACGGCGGACGAGCCGCGCGAGCTGAACTTCATCAAGGCCCACGCCGAGGACTACGCCGCGAAGATGGGCGTGGACATCGAGGACGCCGCCCTGCGCGTCTTCTCCAACGCCGAGGGCGCGTACGGGTCGAACGTCAACGTGATGGTCGACAGCTCCGCCTGGGGCGAGGAGGACGACCTCGCGGATGCCTACGAGGCGCGCAAGTCCTTTGCCTATGGGCGCAACGGCAAGGCCAAGGCCAACCCGAAGCTGCTCCAGAGCGCGCTGAAGGATGTCGACATCGCCTACCAGAACCTCGAGTCGGTCGAACTGGGTGTCACCACGGTGGACCATTACTTCGACACGCTGGGCGGGATCGCGCGGGCCGTGAAGCGCGCCCGCGGGGGCACCGACGCCGCGATCTACATCGGCGACCAGACCCGTGGCTCGGCCAAGGTCCGCACGCTGCAGGAACAGGTCGCGCTGGAGACGCGCTCGCGCAGCCTCAACCCCAAGTGGTTCGAGGGGATGCTCAAGCACGGCTCCGAAGGGGTCCGGCAGATCGAGGCGCAGGTCACCAACACGCTGGGCTGGTCGGCGACGACGGGCCAGGTCGAGCCTTGGGTCTATCAGCGCCTGTCCGAGACGTTCGTTCTGGACGCCGAGATGCGCAAGCGTCTGGCGGATCTGAACCCCAAGGCCAGCGCGCGCATGGCCGGTCGCCTGCTGGAGGCGTCCGACCGCAACTACTGGCAGCCCGACGAGGAGACCCTCGCGGCCCTGCAGGCAGCCGCCGACGAGATCGAGGACCGGCTGGAAGGAATCGCGGCGGAATGAGGGACGGCGTCAGAACCGCCCCGCCCGCCAGGGAAGAAGCCGCACATCGCGGCATGTGGAACCAAGGAAGGAGCCGCCCATGAGCCCGCTCGACCGTATCGCGCCCAACCTGCGCAAGGGTGAAGATGGCGAAGGATCGGTGCAGGTGCACCAGGACGACGCGCTGAAGATCGAAGGCGCCAAGGTCTTTGCCGTCTATGGCAAGGGCGGGATCGGCAAGTCGACGACCTCGTCGAACCTGTCGGTGGCGTTTTCCATGCTGGGCAAGCGCGTGCTGCAGATCGGCTGCGATCCCAAGCACGACAGCACCTTCACCCTGACCGGCACGCTGGTGCCGACGGTGATCGACATCCTCAAGGACGTGGACTTCCACTCCGAGGAGCTGCGCCCCGAGGATTTCGTGTTCGAGGGCTTCAACGGCGTCAAGGCGGTGGAGGCGGGCGGGCCGCCCGCGGGCACCGGCTGCGGCGGCTATGTGGTGGGCCAGACGGTGAAGCTGCTGAAGCAGCACCACCTGCTGGAGGACACCGACGTCGTGATCTTCGACGTGCTGGGCGACGTGGTGTGCGGCGGCTTCGCGGCGCCGTTGCAACATGCCGACCGGGCGGTGATCGTGACCGCCAATGACTTCGATTCGATCTATGCGATGAACCGGATCATCGCCGCGGTGCAGGCCAAGGCCAAGAACTACAACGTGCGGCTCGCGGGGTGCATCGCCAACCGGTCCAAGGACACCGACGAGGTCGACCGCTATTGCCGCGAGGTGGGCTTCAAGCGCATCGCGCACATGAAGGACCTCGATTCGATCCGCCGCTCGCGCCTGAAGAAGAAGACCCTGTTCGAGATGCCGGACGAGGAAGACATCGTCATGGCCCGCAAGGAGTACATCCGCCTGGCCGAGACGCTGTGGGCCGGCACCGATCCGCTGGCGCCCGCCCCGCTCGAGGATCGCCGTATCTTCGAGCTTCTGGGCTTCGATTGAGGGGGGACCGGCGATGGACAGCTATGCCTCCACCCGTGCGCGGCTCGAGAACTATTTCGACCGCACCGCGGCCAAGACCTGGGAACGGCTGACCTCGGATGCGCCGGTCAGCCGCATCCGGCAGACCGTGCGCGAGGGGCGCGACACCATGCGCGCGGCGATGCTCGCGCGGCTGCCCGATGACTTGAGCGGGGCGCGCGTGCTGGACGCGGGCTGCGGTGCGGGCCCCATGAGCGTCGCGCTGGCCGAGCGCGGCGCGGAGGTGGTGGGCGTGGACATCTCGCCCGCGCTGCTGGAGGTGGCGCGCAAGCGCACCCCCGAAGCGTTGCTGCCCCGCATCACCTACACCCCTGGCGACATGCTCGACGAAGGCCACGGGCGCTTCGACTACGTCATGGCGATGGACAGCCTGATCCACTACCAGGCCGCCGACATCGGCCGGGCGCTGGCACGGCTGATGGCGCGCACGGGGCAGGGGATGGTGTTCACCATCGCCCCGCGCACCCCGGCGCTCAGCCTGATGTGGGTGGCGGGCAAGGCATTCCCGCGCTCCGACCGCTCGCCGCAGATCATCCCGCACACCGACGCCGCGATCGAGGCCGCGGTGCGCGCCGAGGGGCTGTCGGGCCCGCTCACGCGCGTGGCCCGCGTCAGCCGCGGGTTCTACATCAGCCAGGCGATGGAGTTGCGTCCATGATCCGTGCGGCCTGGCATACCCTGATGGCGCGGCTCGATTCCAAGATCGCCGAGGGTGAGAAGCGGCCGCCGCTTCTCAAGACCCTCAGCATCCGGGCGCTGCCTTTCGCCGATGCCGCCAGCGCGGACTTCCCGCTGCGCGAGCTTCTGCGGTTGTCGCTGTTCCAGGTGGCGGTGGGCATGGCGGCGGTGATGCTGCTGGGCACGCTGAATCGCGTGATGATTGTGGAGCTGTCGATACCGGCAATGCTGGTGGCGTCCATGATCGCGCTGCCCGTGCTGGTGGCGCCGCTGCGCGCGCTGTTCGGCTTCAAGTCCGACACCTACCGCTCGGCCATCGGCTGGAAGCGGATCCCGTTCCTGTGGTTCGGCTCGCTCTATCAGTTCGGTGGTCTGGCGATCATGCCGTTCGCGCTGATCGTGCTGTCGGGCGACCAGACCTATGAGGTGCCTTACGCGGGCGAGGTTCTGGCGGCCATCGCCTTCGTGATGACGGGGCTGGGCATGCACATGACCCAGACCGCGGGGCTGGCGCTGGCGTCGGACCGCGCGAACGATCGGACCCGGCCGCGGGTGGTGGCGCTTCTGTATGTGATGTTCCTGGTGGGCATGGGGGTCTCGGCGCTCGTGGTGGGGTGGCTGCTGCGCGACTTCAGCCAGATCCGCCTTGTGGAGGTGGTGCAAGGCGCCGCCGCGCTGACGCTGATCATCAACGTGATCGCTCTGTGGAAGCAGGAGGCCGTCCGCCCCATGACCCGCGCCGAGCGCGAGGCGCCGCGCGCGACCTTCGGCGACGCCTGGTCCGATTACCTGCGCGGGGGACAGGCCGGCCGGTTGCTTGCGGTGGTGTTCCTCGGTGCCGTGGCCTTCAACATGCAGGACGTGCTGCTGGAGCCCTATGGCGGCGAGGTGCTGGGGCTGTCGGTCTCGGCCACCACGCTGCTGACGGCGACCTGGGCGGCGGGGTCGCTTGTGGCGTTCGCGCTGGCGGCGCGCTGGCTGTCGGAGGGGATGGACCCGTACCGCATGGCCGGGCGCGGCATCCTTGCGGGGATCGCGGCGTTTGCCGCGGTGATCTTCTCGGCGCCGCTCGACAGTGCGCTGATCTTTTATGTCGGCGCGTTCCTGATCGGTTGGGGCGGCGGCCTGTTTGCCGTCGCCACTCTGACGGCGGCGATGCTGATGCCGGTGCAGGGGCTTGCGGGCCGCGGACTTGCGCTGGGCGCCTGGGGGGCCGCGCAGGCCACCGGCGCGGGGCTGTCGATCTTTGCCGGCGGCGCCATCCGTGACGTGGTCAACGCCGCGGCCCTGTCCGGCTCGCTGGGCGAGCCGCTGAACACGCCCGCCACAGGTTACGCTTCGGTCTATGCGACCGAGGTCGTGCTTCTGTTCCTGACCCTGGTCGTCCTTGGTCCGCTGGTGCGGTCCTGGGGCGAGCTTCAAACCCCCACGGGCAGCCCCGAAAGGATCGGGCTCGCGGAGCTGCCCAGCTGAATTGGCCTGACGGAGGACCCTCCCATGTTTGATGCCGCGACCTTCAACAACATCGATCTGGCGCAGATCAGCCTGTATATCTTTTGGCTCTTCTTCGCGCTGCTGATCTACTATCTGCAGACCGAAAACATGCGCGAGGGCTACCCCCTCGAGAACGAAGACGGCGGCTCGGAAGGCTTCAACCTGCCGCTGCCGGCGGCCAAGACCTTCAAGCTTCCGCATGGCCGCGGCGAATACACCGTGCCCGACTACAAGAAGGAAGACCGCGAGGTCGCGCTGAAGCGTGTGGCCCCCAACGGCTATCCGCTGGAGCCGACGGGCGATCCGATGATGGACGGCGTCGGCCCGGGTTCCTGGGCGCCGCGGCGCGACGAGCCGGAGCTGGACGGCAAGGGCCATCCCAAGATCCGCCCGATGGCGCATCTGAAGGGCTTCGAGGTCTCGGCCGGGATCGATCCGCGCGGTCTGGATGTGCAGGCCGGCGACGGTGAGGTCGTGGGCAAGGTCGCCGACCTGTGGGTCGACGAGCCCGAGCAGCTGGTGCGCTACATCGAGATCGACCTCGACGCCGCGTTCGGCGGTGGCAAGCGGCTGGTGCCGATCGGCATGGCCCGCATCTGGCCGTCCCGCCTGCAGGTCCGGTCCATCTTCGGCAAGCATTTCGCCGGGGTGCCGCAGACCAAGGCCGCGGACATCATCACCAAGCTCGAGGAAGAGAAGATCTCGGCCTACTACGCCGGGGGGACGCTGTATGCGAGCCCGAGCCGGCTTGCGCCGCAACTGGGCTGACGCCCACCCCGTGCCGCGCGGCAACGTCCGCGCGGCACGCCAGCCGCCGCGCCCGCGGGCGCCCGACCCACAAGGCGGGATGCGGCACAGGGCTGGCCTCTGACGGCCAAAAAGACGGAAGGGAACGACGATGTCTCATGATGATTTTGCGGTGGAGCCGATCCGCGGATTGCCCGAGCGCCCCCCCGAGGGCGAGGAGATCCTCTGGCAGGGCCGCCCCGACGCCTGGCGTCTGGCGGTCGAATCGCTCAACCTCTACTGGGTGGCGCTGTATTTCGTGCTGTTCTTCGGCTGGCGCGCGCTGGTCGCCGGTGCCGAGGTCCCGTTCTGGGAGGCGGTGCGCATCGGCTCGCCGTTCCTTGTGATGGGGGCGGTGGCGTGCGGGCTGTTGTGGCTGATCGCGCTGATCCAGGCCCGGACCACGGTCTATACCGTCACCAACCGCCGTGTGGCGATGCGCATCGGTGCCGCGCTGACGGTGACGCTGAATCTGCCCTATCGTTGGGTCGGCGAGGCCAACCTTGATCTGAGACAAGGTGGCACCGGCACCATCGCCCTTAACCTGATCGGGGAAACGCGGCTGTCGTACCTCAATACCTGGCCGCATGTGAGGCCGTGGTACATGAAACGCACCCAACCCGCCCTGCGCTGCATCCCCGATGCCGAGCGTGTGGCAAGGATCCTGTCGGAGGCCGCCCAGTCCCGTCTGGCCGAGCCCGCGGTGCGCAAGGTCGCGCCCGCCTCCCCGGCCCGCGAGAGCGCCGCCGCCACGCCCGTCCCGGCCGAGTGAGGGGAACGTAACCCATGGCAACCGCCGTCGATCTGAAGACCCGCCGCCGCAACCATGACGACCTGCGCAAGCGCGACCGCGAGATGATCCCCCGCGTGCTGGTGCGCGCGATGTTCCTGATGGTGCTCGCGGCGCTGGCGCTGGTCGCCTATGCCCGGCTGACCGACCGCCCGCTGGTGGCCGCCCCGCCCGAGGGCATCGAGGTCGTGACCGAGCGGATCGTCGTGCTGGCCGGCGACATGGCCGGGCGCGCCACCGTCACCGACATGGAAGGCCGCCTGATCGCCGATCTGCCGGGCGACCAGGGTGGCTTCGTGGCCGGCATCTGGCGCGTGCTCCAGCGCGAACGCATGCTGCGGAAGCTGCCCGACGACCTGCCGGTGCGCCTGACGCTCTATGCCGATAACCGTCTGGTCGTTTATGACGATTTCACCGGCTGGCGCGCACAGCTGATCGGGTTCGGCTATGACAACTACCGGACCTTCTACAACCTGCTGGACGCACCGGTGCTGGACGAGGCCGCGGTGTCGGGGCTGGTTGCGACCAACTGAGGCAAGACCCCGCGGCGGCAACGACCGCCGCGGTGGAACGACAATCAAAAGGGAACCAGAAAATGGGACTGATTACACGAGAGAAGGAAACCGCCCCGTGCATGGTCGAAGTGTCGCACAAGTTTGAATCCCTGCATGCGCACGTCAAGTTCCTCAATGGCGCGGTGGTCAATCCGGGCGACGAGGTGCTGGTGCATGGCGCGCCGGTGATGGCCCCCTACGGCGAGGTCGTCATCGAGGAGCGAACGGCCACCATCACCCGCGCCTCGACCGTCGAGCGGTTGTGGACCAAGCTGACGGGTGACTTCGAAGTCATGGAACTTTGCGAATTTTCCTTCTCCGAGGAGGTGACGCTGTGAACGCGCATACCGAAACCCGCCACGGCGCCGCCGTCAACGAGACCACGCAGAAGGCGTCCGAGACGACCCTGCTGGATCCGCGCTTCTACACCACGGACTTCGACGAGCTGGACCGCATCGACGTGACACCCATCCGCGAGGAGTGGGACAAGCTGATCGCCGAGCTGCGCTCGGATCCCAACAAGACCCACTTCAAGAAGACCGCCGACTGGGACCCCGTCGACTGGGAGGGAATGGAGCCCGAGCTCAAGAAGGAGCTGGTGGATTTCCTGGTGTCCTCGCTGACGGCCGAGTTCTCGGGCTGCGTGCTCTACAAGGAGATGAAGCGGCGCGGCAACAACCCCGACATCTGCGAGCTGTTCAACTACATGGCCCGCGACGAGGCCCGCCACGCCGGCTTCATCAACGATGCCCTGCGCGAGGCCGACATCGGCGTGAACCTCGGGTTCCTGACCAAGGCCAAGAAATACACCTATTTCCGGCCGAAGTTCATCTACTACGCCACCTACCTGTCGGAAAAGATCGGCTATGCGCGCTACATCACGATCTACCGGCACCTGGAGAAGCACCCCGAGCACCGCATCCACCCGATCTTCAAGTGGTTCGAGCAGTGGTGCAACGACGAGTTCCGCCACGGCGAGGCCTTTGCGCTGCTGATGAAGACCGACCCCAAGCTGACGGAAAGCCCGATCAACAAGCTGTGGATCCGGTTCTTCCTGGTGGCGGTGTTCAGCGTGATGCATGTGCGCGACCACGCCCGTCCGGCGTTCCACAACGCGCTGGGCATCAATGTCGACGAGTACGACCAGGAGGTGTTCCGCAAGACCTCCGAGATCGCCCGTCAGGTGTTCCCGATCGAGATCGACATCGACAACCCGCGCTGGCAGCGCGGCCTCGACCGGCTGCGCGTGGCGATGGGCGACATGGACCGCGCCAAGCGGCAGGGCGGGATCGGCGGCGCGGTTGCGCGGTTCACCGCCGGGGCCCGCTCGGGCCTCGCGTTCCTCAGCCTCTACACCATTCCGGTGAAGAAGAACGTGGTGCCGGCCAACCCGCGCCTGGAACCGGCGTACTGAGGGCCGCATGGGCGAGGGGGTGATCATGGGCGAGGGCTGGGCGGCGGCGCTGTTTGCGTTGTTCATCTGGTGGTTTTCCACCGGGGCGATCCTGTGTCTTGTGAAACACGCCGACCGTGGCGGGCGCCGGGCGCACATGCGCGCGGTGCTGTTCGCCATGCCGGTGTTCTTTGCCGGGCTGTATGGCGCCTGGGCCACGCTGGAGGTCACCTCCACCATGGGCGTCTACCTCGCCTTCCTGTCCGCGCTGGCGGTCTGGGGCTGGGTGGAGCTTGCGTTCCTGACCGGTGTGATCACCGGCCCGATGACCCGCCCCTGCCCCCCCGGCGTGCCCGAGTGGGAGCGGTTCATCCGCGCCTGGGGCACCATCGCCTATCACGAGATGCTGCTGGCGGGGCTGGTGCTGGCGTTCGCCGCGGTGGCGCTGGGGTCGGGCAATCCGTTCGGGCTCTATACCTTCCTGGTGCTGTTCCTTGCGCGGATCTCGGCCAAGCTGAACCTGTTTTACGGCGTGCGGAAGATCAATACGGAGTTCCTGCCGCAGCCGCTCGCGCATCTGCCCAGCCACTTCCGCATCGCGCGGCTGAACTGGGTGTTCCCGATCTCCGTCACCGGGCTGACGGCGGCCACCTGGTTCTGGCTGGAGCGGCTGGCGACCGCCGCCTCTCCGGCCGAGGTGGCGGGATACGGCCTGCTGGCCGCGCTGACCGCGCTGGCCGCGCTGGAGCACTGGCTGATGGTGCTGCCGCTGCCCGACGAGAAACTCTGGCGCTGGATGCTGCCCGCGCCCAAAGCCACCCAACAGATCAAGACAGACTGAGTGAGGACGCCCAATGGACTATGATGCTCTGTTCAAGGCCCAGCTTGACGCGCTGAAGCGCGACGGCAACTATCGCATCTTCGCCGAGCTGGAGCGCCGCTGCGGCCAGTTCCCGCGCGCCGCCAACCACGGCACCGGCGCACGCGAGGTGACGGTGTGGTGCTCCAACGACTACCTGGGAATGGGCCAGCACCCCAAGGTCATGGAGGCGATGCACACCGCCATCGACCGCTGCGGCACCGGCGCGGGGGGCACCCGCAACATCTCCGGCACCAACATCCTGCACCGCGAGCTCGAGGCCGAACTGGCCGACCTGCACGCCAAGGAGGCGGCGCTGCTGTTCACCTCGGGCTATGTGTCGAACTGGGCCTCGCTGGGCACGCTGGGCGCACGGCTGCCGGGGGCGGTGATCCTGTCGGACGCGCTCAACCACGCCAGCATGATCGAGGGCATCCGCCATTCCCGCGCCGACAAGGTGATCTGGAAGCACAACGACCCCGAGGATCTGGACCGCAAGCTGGCCGCGATCCCCGCGGACCGGCCCAAGATCGTGGCCTTTGAATCGGTCTATTCGATGGACGGCGACATCGCCCCCATCCGCGAGATCGTGGAGGTGGCCGAGAAGCACGGCGCCATGACCTATCTCGACGAGGTGCACGCGGTCGGCATGTACGGCCCGCGCGGCGCCGGCGTGGCCGAGCAGGAAGGGCTGATGGACCGCATCACCCTGATCGAGGGCACGCTGGGCAAGGCCTATGGCGTGGTCGGCGGCTACATCACCGGCTCGGCGGCGCTGATCGACTTCATCCGCTCGTTCTCCTCGGGGTTCATCTTCACCACGGCGCTGCCGCCGGCGGTGGCGGCTGCGGCGGCCGCGTCGATCCGGCACCTGAAGGAAAGCGATGCAGAGCGCATGGGCCAGCGCGAGCGCGTGGCGCAGCTGCGCGCGCGGCTCGACAACCTCGGGATTCCGCACCTGCCGAACCCCAGCCACATCATCCCGGTGATGATCGGCGACCCGGTCAAGTGCCGCCAGATCGCCGATATCCTGATGGAGGAATACGGGATCTACGTGCAGCCCATCAACTACCCCACCGTTCCCAAGGGCACGGAACGGCTGCGCTTCACCCCCTCGCCGCTGCACACCGAGGAGGACATCGACCGTCTGGTCAGCGCGCTGGGCACGCTGTGGAAGCAATGTGCACTGTCGCGTGCCGTGGCGTGAATTTGCGTTGAACTCCGCCGCAGTCCGGCTAGGTTGAACCAAGCCGGACTGCGGATCGCACTGCCTGCATGGCCGCGCCACCGGCGCGGCGGGGAGGGGGCGGGTCGCGCCGTCCCGGCCCGAGCCGCGGCACTGCGCCGCCCCCAATGCAGACAGGAGCGAATGATGCGCCTTATCCCCGTGACACTGGCCGCCGCGATCGTGGCGGCGCCGGCCTTCGCCGGTGATCCCGCCGCCGGCGAGCGGATGTGGCGGCAGTGCCAGGCCTGCCACATGATCGTCAGCCCCGAAGGCGAGACCATCCAGCGCGGTCAGCGCACCGGCCCGAACCTCTATGGCGTCGTCGGCCGTGCAGCGGGCGCGGTGGAGGATTTCCGCTACTCGCCGTCCATGGTCGCCGCCGGCGAGGCCGGTCTGGTGTGGGACGAGGAAAACTTCATCGCCTACACCGAGAACCCGACCGGGTTCCTGCGTGAATTCCTCGGCGACAATTCCGCGCGCGGGTCGATGGCGTTCCAGCTGCGCCAGGGTGCGGCGGACCTCTATGCGTATCTCGACAGCGTGACGCAGTGATGTGACGCGGCACGGGCCGTCCCGACGGGCGGCCCGTGCCGGCTACCTCGCCACCCGCAGTGTCAGGTTGATGCGCCCGCCCTGTGGCAACAGCGGCGACTCCCCAAAGCGGATGCGGTCAACGCCGTGCCACGCCAGCCGCGCGGCCCCGCCCAGCACGACCACATCGCCCGAGCACAGCCATGTCGACGCCGTGGGCATGCCCCGCACGGTCCCGCCGACGCGAAACAGCCCCGGATCGCCGAGGCTGAGGGAAACGACGGGACAGGTGAAATCGACCTCGTCGCGGTCCTGGTGCAGGCCCATCCGGGCGCCCTCGCCGTAGAAATTGACGAGGCAGCAATCCGGGGTGCGCGCGCAGGCCGCCACCGCGTCCCACACCGCCAGCACGGCCGCCGGGATCGGTGGCCAGGGCCCGCCGCCGGGGTGGCGGTCGGCATAGCGATACCCCGCGCGGTCCGTCACCCAGCCCACGCGCCCCGCCGCCGTCATGCGCACCGACATCGCCCGCCCGCCCGGCGTCACCGGGCGCAGCAGCGGCGCCGCGCGCACCACCGCGCGCAGATCCTCCAGCACCGCGGCCTGCGCGGGCGCGTCCAGCAGCCCGCGCCAGATCCGCGCGCCGTTCAGGCTCTCGGGGCCCGCGCCGCCCGTGGCGCCAAAAAGGTCGGTTCCCGTCACAGATTCACGTCTCCGTCACCGTTGCAGGGGCCAAACCCCCTGCCTATATACCCGCCGAAGCGTGGACCCGGCCAGCCAGCACGGCACGGCCCCCACGCCAGGGATCCGGGCACGGGCGCCGCGAACGGGCCCGTGTCCACAGACATCGCCGAACAGAAGGACGTGACAACATGCCGAAAGTGATCGGGATCGACCTCGGGACGACCAACTCCTGCGTGGCCATCATGGACGGCGCGCAGCCCCGGGTGATCGAGAATGTCGAAGGGGCGCGCACCACGCCGTCGATCGTGGCCTTCACCGATACCGAGCGTCTGGTGGGTCAGCCCGCCAAGCGCCAGGCGGTGACGAACTCCACCAACACCGTGTTCGCGGTCAAGCGCCTGATCGGGCGGCGCACCAGCGACGAGGCGGTGGAGAAGGATCGCAAGCTGGTCCCCTACAACATCGTCGACGGCGGCAACGGCGACGCCTGGGTCGAGGTGAAGGGCGAGAAGTACTCCCCGTCGCAGATTTCCGCCTTCATCCTGCAGAAGATGAAGGAAACCGCCGAGGCCTACCTGGGCGAGACCGTCACCCAGGCCGTGATCACGGTTCCGGCGTATTTCAACGACGCCCAGCGTCAGGCCACCAAGGACGCGGGCAAGATCGCCGGCCTGGAGGTTCTGCGCATCATCAACGAGCCGACGGCGGCCGCGCTGGCCTATGGCCTCGACAAGAAGGACAGCCGGACGATCGCGGTCTATGACCTTGGTGGCGGCACCTTCGACATCACCGTGCTGGAGATCGACGAGGGGCTGTTCGAGGTGAAATCGACCAACGGGGACACGTTCCTCGGCGGTGAGGACTTCGACATGCGGATCGTCAGCTACCTCGCGGACGAGTTCAAGAAGGAGCACGGCGTCGATCTGACGGGCGACAAGATGGCGCTCCAGCGCCTGAAGGAAGCCGCCGAGAAGGCCAAGATCGAGCTGTCGTCCTCCAGCCAGACCGAGATCAACCAGCCGTTCATCTCGATGGACAAGACCACCGGCCAGCCGCTGCACATGGTCATGAAGCTGACCCGCGCCAAGCTGGAAAGCATCGTGGCCGACCTGATCGCGCGCACGCTGAAGCCCTGCAAGGCCGCGCTGAAGGATGCGGGCCTGTCGGCGTCCGACATCGACGAGGTGGTCCTGGTCGGCGGCATGACCCGCATGCCCAAGGTCATCGAGGAAGTGGGCAAGTTCTTCGGCAAGGAGCCCCACCGCGGTGTGAACCCCGACGAGGTGGTGGCGCTGGGCGCCGCCATCCAGGCGGGCGTGCTTCAGGGCGACGTGAAGGACGTGGTGCTGCTGGACGTCACGCCGCTGTCGTTGGGCATCGAGACGCTGGGCGGCGTGTTCACCCGCCTCATCGACCGCAACACCACCATCCCGACCAAGAAGAGCCAGATCTTCTCCACCGCCGAGGACAACCAGAACGCGGTCACCATCCGCGTGTTCCAGGGCGAGCGGGAAATGGCCGCGGACAACAAGATGCTGGGCCAGTTCAACCTGGAGGGGATCCCGCCGTCGCCGCGCGGCATGCCCCAGATCGAGGTGACCTTCGACATCGACGCCAACGGCATCGTCAACGTCTCGGCCAAGGACAAGGCGACCGCCAAGGAGCAGAAGATCACCATCCAGGCCTCGGGCGGGCTGTCGGATGCCGACATCGAGAAGATGGTCAAGGAAGCCGAGACCAACGCCGAGGCCGACAAGAAGCGCCGCGAGCTGGTGGAGACCCGCAACCAGGCCGAAAGCCTGATGCACTCCACCCGTCAGGCGCTGTCGGAGCACAAGGACAAGGTCGACCCCTCCACCGTG
Source organism: Rhodobaculum claviforme (assembly GCF_016653255.1). Lineage (GTDB taxonomy): Bacteria > Pseudomonadota > Alphaproteobacteria > Rhodobacterales > Rhodobacteraceae > Rhodobaculum > Rhodobaculum claviforme. The sequence goes on along the minus strand of NZ_NHSD01000320.1, from coordinate 577 downwards.
GAGGTGATCGAGCTGGCCATGGGCGCGCTGGAGGAAGCCACCGCCGGCGAGGACGCGGGCAAGATCAAGGGCGCGATCCAGAACCTGACCGAGGCGTCGATGAAGCTGGGCGAGGCGATCTACAAGGCCCAGGCGGCCGAAGGCGAGGCCGCCTCGGACGATGATCCGCGCAGCGTGGACGAGGACATCGTCGATGCCGAGTACGAGGACATCGACGAGGACCGCAAGCGCAAGAGCTCGTAATCCCACAGGCCCGCGTTTGGGGCCGGTCCGCCGGGCGGGCCGGCCCCTTGCGTTCCATGCAGTGACAGAGGTGCCGGATGGCGAAACGCGATTTCTACGATGTGCTTGGGGTCTCGCGCACGGCTGCGGCCGACGAGATCAAGAAGGCCTATCGGCGCAAGGCGCGCGAACTGCATCCCGACAGCAACACCGCCGACCCGCAGGCCGAGGCCAAGTTCAAGGAAATCAACGAGGCCTATGAGGCGCTCAAGGACCCCGAGAAGAAGGCCGCCTATGACCGTTTCGGCCATGCGGCGTTCGAGGGGGGCATGGGCGGGCCCGGCGGGCCACGGGG